>NZ_JBSXPP010000023.1:0-76440 GCF_054073305.1 Mycolicibacterium sp. CBM1
CGAACCCGCGTTTGCGGGCCCGGTCCTCCTCAGAGAACTTCCCGTCGGGGTTGAGCAGCAGCGACAGTTGGTGGGCGACCGTGGCCAA
Organism: Mycolicibacterium sp. CBM1; assembly: GCF_054073305.1. NCBI lineage: Bacteria > Bacillati > Actinomycetota > Actinomycetes > Mycobacteriales > Mycobacteriaceae > Mycobacterium > Mycolicibacterium sp. CBM1. Next base: position 89 of record NZ_JBSXPP010000023.1, read on the forward strand.
CTGATCCGGCCGCAGACTCACCGCATGCTCGGCTAGCGACCGTTCGGCCTTGTCCCGCTCCGCGAGCGGGACATGGTCGGGCAGGTCGCGGAAGAACTGCTGGATCACTCGCAGATGCTCGCCATCCAACTGCCCGTCATGCCAGGCCTTCGAGGTCTGCGGCAACAACGGCGCCACCGGCTCCCCGGTCAAGGTCCGCCGGGGGGCCAGCTGCTCGGCATCACGGATCCGGCGTTTGGCCTCGCGCGGGCTGATCCGCAACACATCCGCCACCGCAATGCCCACCGGCGGACACCCCTGGAACTGCTCGAGCGTGCCCACCCAGGACAAGGCGACCGCGGCCTGTCGTCGCCGTGCGGTCTCCAACCGCTCCAGCACCGCGAACCGTTCCGGCGCCGCCAACGCCTCGACATCGACCGCGCCGATCTCCCCGAGGACGGTGTCGAGATCGTCCAACATCACGTCGAATCGAACGCATGTTCGAAACGGTACCCCGGTCCTACGACAAGTAAGACCGCCGGGAAACCAACGGGTCAGCTGACCCTTTTGAGTTGCAGCGGCGCCTGAGTGATCTGCCCGCCCGGGCAGTCACCGTTGGAGTCGGCGGTGACCGTCCCGGTCAATGTCGCCGCGTCGATCGCATAGGCGATCCGGACCGGGGCGTAGCTGCCGTCGTCGCACACGACGCCGTCCGGCTTCGTCACCGTGAAGTTCCAGCGACCGTTGGACAGGGTGGCGACGCTGGTCCACCCGACCGTGCTGACCAGGTTGGCCGTGCAGCCATCGACGAGGACGGGGCAGTTCGATGCCGCGGTCACCATGGCCCCGTCGTCACCGCCGATCACGGCGAACGTGCCATTGATGGGCGACGGGTCGGCATTGGCCGCGGCCGGCGCGACCAACGCTGCCACGGCCGCACCCCCAGCCACCACAGCCGCTGTAGCCAGGATGCTGGTCAACATTCGCTTCATTCGGCGCCCCTCCAAGTCTTTGCAGCAAATTAACAGCGTTTGTGACAGGAACCCGGGAGGTTGCAGCTCAAGCACGATTCGTGTCAGTGGTTAGGAAGCGAAATGGATTTGCACCGGGGTGGGAGAATCGTGTCGTGAGCACTCACCAGCTGCCGTGGCACGGCACGAGCCAGCACCCGCGGCAACGTACGTTCACGCAGTCGACCAAGCTGCAGGACGTTCTCTACGAGATCCGTGGGCCGATCCACGAGCACGCCACCCGCCTGGAGAACGAGGGTCACCGCATCCTCAAGCTCAACATCGGCAACCCGGCGCCATTCGGCTTCGAGGCGCCCGACGTCATCATGCGCGACATGATCGCCGCCCTGCCCAATGCGCAGGGTTACTCCGACTCCAAGGGCATCGTCAGTGCCCGACGGGCGGTGTTCACCCGCTACGAGCTGGTCGAGGGCTTCCCCCGGTTCGACATCGACGACGTCTACCTCGGCAACGGCGTATCCGAACTCATCACGATGACGTTGCAGGCGCTACTCGACAATGGCGACCAGGTGCTCATCCCGGCGCCGGACTACCCGCTGTGGACGGCGTCGACGGCGCTGGCCGGCGGCACCCCGGTGCACTACCTGTGCGACGAGACGCAGGGCTGGATGCCCGACATCGCCGACCTTGAATCTAAGATCACCGACCGCACCAAGGCGCTGGTCGTGATCAACCCGAACAACCCGACCGGGGCGGTCTACAGCCGCGAGATCCTGCAGCAGATGGTCGAGTTGGCGCGCAAGCACCAGCTGCTGCTGCTTGCCGATGAGATCTACGACAAGATCCTCTACGACGACGCCAAGCACATCAGCTTGGCCTCGCTGGCGCCGGATCTGCTGACGCTGACGTTCAACGGACTGTCCAAGGCCTACCGAGTGGCCGGCTACCGCTCGGGCTGGCTGGTGATCACCGGCCCCAAAGAGCACGCCTCCAGCTTCATCGAGGGCATCAGCCTCCTGGCCAACATGCGCCTGTGCCCGAATGTGCCCGCCCAGCACGCGATTCAGGTGGCGTTGGGTGGACACCAGAGCATCGAGGACCTGGTACTGCCGGGCGGGCGTCTGCTCGAGCAGCGCGACGTCGCGTGGAACAGGCTCAACGAGATCCCTGGTGTCTCCTGTGTGAAGCCCACCGGTGCGCTGTACGCCTTCCCGCGCCTGGACCCCGAGGTGCACGACATCCACGACGACGAGCAGCTGGTACTCGATCTGCTGTTGCAGGAGAAGATCCTGGTCACCCAGGGCACGGGCTTCAACTGGCCGGCCCCCGACCACCTGCGGATCGTGACGCTGCCGTGGGCACGGGACCTGGCCAACGCGATCGAGCGGCTGGGCAACTTCCTGGCCAGCTACCGCCAGTAAGAGCCCAGGGCGGCGCCTCTACCCTGTCGGGGTGACGCACTCCCATTCGCACTCCGGGCCGGCCCCGCTTGGCCCGCTGGCCGCCCGAGTGGTCGTCGTCGCGTTGGCCGTCATCGGCCTCGCGGTGGTCATCGGAGCGGTCCTGTTGTGGCCGAACGGCGCCAAGGCCGACATTCCCCTGCCGTTCCAGAACGGAGCGGGCGGCGCGGTCACCACCGAGGCCGGCCACGTGCGATCCAGCACTCTGGCTGACTGCGGAAGTCCGTCGGCAGGCCAAGTTCTCACCGCAGCCCCTGCCCCCGGCGTGTCCGGCAGCGGCACCTGTGTGCAGTCGGTGGTGGCCATCGACACCGGGCCCAACCGAGGCGCCACCACCATGCTGGAGTTCAGCCAGGGTCCGGGCCAGCCAAACCTGTTGGCGGGCGACAGCATTCGTGTTTCCCGGCAGGTCGACCGGCAGGGCGCTACCAGTTACGCGTTCTACGACTACGAACGCACCTGGCCGTTGATCGCCATGGCGGCGTTGTTCGCCATCGTTATCGTGGCGGTCGCTCGCTGGCGCGGCCTGCGGGCACTGATCGGCATCGTCGTCGCATTCGGAGTGCTGGTGATATTCCTGCTGCCCGCACTGCGAGACGGCGCCCCGGCGGTTCCCGTCGCGCTGGTCGCCTCCGCGGCGATCCTGTACGCGGTCATCTATCTCGCCCATGGCGTCAGCCTGCGCACCAGCGCCGCCCTGCTCGGCACCCTCACCTCCATGCTGCTGGCCGGATTCTTGTCTTGGGGCGCAATCGAACTCGCACACCTGACCGGGCTCTCGGAGGATCAGAACAACGAGGTGGCCGCGTATCTGGGACATGTGTCCATCCAGGGTCTACTGCTGGCGGGGTTCATCATCGGATCGCTGGGTGTGCTCAACGACGTGACGATCACCCAGGCCTCGGCGGTCTTCGAACTGGCGCACGTCGCGCATGGGACGCGTCGGCAGATCTTCTTGCGTGCCATGCGAATCGGCAGCGATCACATCGCCAGCACCGTCTACACGCTGGTGCTGGCGTATGCCGGCAGTTCGCTGCCGCTGCTGTTGTTGTTCAGCGTGGCCAACCGCTCGCTGGGCGATGTGCTGACCAGCGAGAGCGTTGCCATCGAGATCGCACGCTCCGCCGTAGGCGGTATCGCACTGGCCCTGTCGGTGCCCTTGACCACCGCGATCGCCGCGGTGCTCGCCACACCCGCTACTGGCGACGGTCCACCAGCCCCATCAGGTAGCCGCCATAGCCTGACTTGATCAGCTGGGCGGCGCGGCGGGCGAGTATCTCGTCGATGAAGCCCATCCGCCAGGCCACTCCCCCGCATGTCGATCAGGCTTGCAGGTCTTCGTCGGACATCTCGGTGGCTGCCAGCGCGGTGGCCAGATCGTCGTGGCGGAACGCGGAAGTGACGTGGTCGTGCACCACGCGAAACGCCGAAGCCGCGACGCGGGTGTCGGCGGGATCGGTCTTCGACGTCATGTTCTCTTCGACCACGACGACACCGTCGTGGTAGTAGATCTCGCCCACCTCGATCGTGGCGGGCAGGCGCAGGGCCCATTCCCGCAGCGCGGCGTGGCCCTGGGCAGCGCCGTCGCTGTCTCCGATCTCGATGTCGTCGCTGGACAGCGAAACCAGGGTGTCGATGTCCGAGGTGTTCAGCGCGTCATGCCAGGCGAGAACGGTGGCGATCTCCGAAGTACTCATGAACGCCCAAATTACCCGCTCTAGAACGGCGTGCGTGCCAGCCAGGTCTCCCAGACCTCCGGGTCACCGAAGATCTCCAGCCCTTCCTCGGCGGCGGTGCGGCGCCGCACGACGACGAGCAGCAGGCTGCGGGCCGGTCCGCGCAGCGCCACGGTGGCCTTTCCGTGTTCGTGGTCCAGCGCAATGCCGTCCAGGCGGCCGAGGATCGTCCACTCGCCGGCCTCCCCGAGTCCGGGGTCGGTGGCGTGCAGATGCACCGATTGACCGTCGCCGACCGGCCGGTCACCACCTGCGGGTCCCTCCTCGTCGGCCTGGACGACGACACGCTCCAACCACTCGGTAATGGCGTCGGCGGCCACGGCCGGGTCGACCTCGAAGTCGATACCGAGGGCTAGGGCGGCGTCCGCCCGGTGCACGACGGCTTCGTGCAACCGCCGCCTGATCCACCAGGACGCCGGTCGAGGGCCCAGGAATGTCCACACCCGGGTGTCGGCACCGGTCTTACCGACGGCATCGAGAAGCTGGTGCACACCACCGTGTAGCCAGTCGATCTCGTTGTCACGTCCGGCGGGCGGCTTGCCGCCGGCAACGGTGCGCGGGTCGATAGCGTCCATGGACTGTTCGGCGACGATCTCGGCGCACCACCGGTCCCCTCGCCCGACGTGGCGCATCAGCTGTCCGAGGGTCCACTCCGGGCAGGTCGGCACCGGGATCGACAGATCGGCGTCGCGCAGAAGGTCGCCGAGGGCGGCATTCTCGGCGACGAGGGCGGTTGCGTAGTCCACGGAGGAAAACCTACGTCACCGACGCGCGGCCCAATGCGTAAACCTGCCATCCCGCGTCCACCCACCGCTGCGCGTCAAGGCAATTGCGGCCGTCGACAATGACTCTGGCCCGCACCGTCTGTGCCAGTTGGTGGGGGTCGAGGTCGACGAACTCCTGCCATTCGGTGAGTACCAGCACCGCGTCGGCGCGCTCGCAGGCGTCCTCGGCCGACGTCGAGTAGTTCAGTGTCGGGAACAGCCGCTGCGAGTTGTCCATTGCCTTGGGGTCGTAGACGTTGACGGTGGCACCGTTGAGCTGGAGCATGCCGGCGACGTTGAGGGCGGGCGAGTCCCGCACGTCGTCGGATTCGGGTTTGAAGGCGGCGCCGAGCACGGCGATGTTGGCGCCCAGCAGTGAGCCTCCGCAGGCCGTGGTGGCCAGCTCGACCATTCGGGTCCGCCGGCGCATGTTGATGCTGTCCACCTCGCGCAGGAAGGTCAATGCGTGGTTGGCGCCGAGCTCGCCCGCACGCGCCATGAAAGCTCGGATGTCCTTGGGCAGGCAGCCACCACCGAAACCCAAGCCGGCGTTGAGGAATCGCCGCCCGATACGCGGGTCGTAGCCCAGCGCGTCGGCCAGTACTCGCACATCGGCGCCGGCGGCCTCGCACACCTCGGAGATGGCGTTGATGAACGAGATCTTGGTGGCAAGAAAGGCGTTCGCCGACACCTTGACCAGCTCCGCGGTCTGCAGGTCGGTGACCAGGAACGGGATGCCCTCACCTAGCAGTGGCGCGTAGAGCTCGCGCAGCACCGCCTCGGCTCTCGTCGAATCCGGTTGCACGCCAACCACGATGCGGTCGGGATGCAGGGTGTCCTGGACGGCGAAGCCCTCCCGCAGGAACTCGGGGTTCCAGGCGATCTCGACGTCGACCCCGTGACCGGCCAGGCTGCGGGCGCGGCCGGCGAGCGCGGCGGCGGTTCCCACCGGGACCGTCGACTTGCCGACGATCACCGCGGACCGGGTGAGCCGCGGCACCAGCTCGTCGATCACCGCGTTGACATGACGCAGGTCGGCGCCGTACTCGCCCTTCTTCTGCGGAGTACCGACCCCGAGGAAGTGCACGTCGGCGAAGTCGGCGGCCACGTCGTAGTCGGTGGTGAAGCGCAGCCTGCCGGCAGCGAGGTTGTCGCGCAACACCTTTGCCAGCCCGGGTTCGTAGAACGGGATGTCACCGGCGGACAGCTTGGCGATCTTGCCGGGGTCGATATCCACCCCCACGACCTCGTGACCCAATTCGGCCATTCCGGCGGCATGGGTGGCGCCGAGGTAGCCAGTGCCGAACACGGTGCATCGCATACTGCCCTCTATAGGCAGCCGCTATGAGCTAACCGCGTCGCGACACTGAGCGCGAGGCTAACGCTTGGTGAACTCAGACGTCAGTGGCCGAAACTGGGCCACGGCCACAGCGGGCTCTGGGAACCGCCACCGGAGCCGCGCGAACTGCCGGTGCCGCCGGAGCTCGAGCCACCCGAGCCCGAACTCGATCCACCGGAACCGTAATCACCACCACCATCGGACCCGTAACCGCCCGACCCCTCGCCACCGGACCCGTAGCCACCGGAACCGTAGCCACCCGATCCATAGCCACCCGACCCGCTGGCGGGAGCAGGCGCGCTCGGGGCCTCAGTCACCGACGGCACCGACGGCTGCGAAGGCTGTGAAGGCTCGGACGGCTGCGAAGGCTGTGAAGGCTCGGACGGATAGTTCGGGGACGACGGATACGACGGGGACGACGGATACGACGGGGACGACGGATACGACGGGTAGTTCGGCGACGAGGGATACGACGGATATTCCGGCTCCTGATGCCGCGGCGGCCGCAGGAACGGCGGAAGCAGCTGGCGGGGCACCACGATCACCGGAGGCGTGAGCACCGGGGCAGGGATCACCGGCGCGACCGGAGCCGGTGCCGGTGCGGCGGGGGCGGGCGCGGGAGCCTCGGGTGCCGGCGCGGGAGCAGGAGCGGCGGGCGCCGGTGCCACCGACGCGGGGGCCCGCGGCGCGGGGGTGACGTAGACGGTGCGCGGGGCCTGCTGGACGACCGGCATCGGCTCCTGGATGGTGTCGGGCACCGACGGGGTCGACGGCGGCGGTGGCGCGGCCGCTTCCGGGGCGGCGGAGGCAGGCGCCTGCTTGCTCGGCACGATGGCGCTCTGGCCGGGGCTTGGCCGTTGGTCCACGGTCGGTCGGATGCTGACCGCGAGTGAGAGCACCAAGGCCACCACGCCGACCACGAAGATCGACGTCAGGGCGCTGCCGACCAGCAGGAACGGCTTGCGCTCGGAGTCGCGGCTGAAGTCGAGCTCGGCGGGCACGTCGTCGTAGGCCAGTGACGGGTCGTAGGCCAGGGAGGAGTCGAAGTCAGGGTCGTCGGGCACCTCGCTGTAGCCCAGCGGCGCCATGTACCCGGCGGCGGCCATCTGGGTGCCGGCGGCGGCCATTTCGGTGTCGGCACCGGCCGGGTACACCGCACCGGCGGTGGTGCCGTCGCGATCCCCGGCGTAGGCCAGGCCGACCGTCGAGGCTTCGTAGCGGGGAGCATTCGCCGAGGCCAGACCGGCGCCGCGGGCCAGGGCCAGCTCGGCGTCGTCGGGGGCGTGCACGGGCAGGGTGGTGCCCAGCGCCAGTTGCGCCTTCATAGCGGCGACGTCGACGCCGGAACCGAGCACGAACAGGCCCTGCGGCGGCTGCTCGACGGTTTCCAGGCCGGCGACCATGTGCTGCAGTTCGGCCACGGCGTCCTGGGCGTGCAGGCTTTCGGTCTGGACCTTGACGACGGCTCCGGAGGCCGTTTCGACCACTGAGAGGGTTGCGGTGTCGCGCTCGAGGAACAGCAGCGCGGTGCGCTCGTAGCCCACGGCGTTTCCGACGGTCTGGGCCAGCGCGCCGGCGGCGTGTAGTTCGGAGATCAGGGCGACGTCGTCGATCTTGCGGGCGGACAGCGCGTCACGCAGCTCGGCCGCGGCGCCATGGTCGGTCCACGTGACACCTGTCGACACCAGTCGGTGACCGCCCTCGACAGCGCTCTCCCGAGTACCGAGGATGGCGGCGACCACTTGCTCGGCTGCGGTTGCCGTGCCTTCGCCGGTGGCGATGTCGAAGGTGTCGTGGTCGACGGTCACGCCGTCGGCCTTCTCCCCTTCGACCAGCACCATGCGCACCGTCGTTGGTGTCATCGACACACCAAGTACGATGTCCACTACGCCTCCAAGGTTGTTTGCTGGCTCACCCCGACCCGCTGACGCGCTCCACCCTGCGGGAGCCGCTCGACTATTAAAAGCATCGCCGCAGGTGGCAGCTCTGTTACAGCCGAACGGGTTAGCTGGTGACTCGCGCCTGACCCTGGAGTTCCGAGGTTACCCGCCCGGCTTGGACTGGATGAAGTTCTGATATGAGCGCGACGGCGTAGGGCCGCGCTGGCCCTGGTATTTGGAGCCGACGCTGGCGCTGCCGTACGGGTGTTCGGCCGGGCTGGTCAGGCGCAGCAGGCACAGCTGGCCGATCTTCATACCCGGCCACAGCGTGATCGGCAGGTTGGCGACGTTCGACAGTTCCAGGGTGATGTGGCCGGAGAAGCCCGGGTCGATGAAGCCGGCGGTGGAGTGCGTCAGCAGGCCCAGGCGGCCCAGCGAGGACTTGCCTTCCAGGCGGCCGGCAAGGTCGTCGGGCAGGCTGCAGCACTCCAAGGTGGACCCGAGGACGAACTCGCCGGGATGCAGCACGAACGGCTCGCCCTCGTCGGGCTGGACCAGGCTGGTCAGCTCGTCCTGCTGCTTGGCGGGGTCGATATGGGTGTAGCGGGTGTTGTTGAACACCCGGAACAGGTTGTCCAGCCGAACGTCCACGCTCGACGGCTGCACCAGGGCGTCGTCGAAGGGATCGATGCCCAGTCGGCCGTCGGCGATTGCGGCGCGGATATCACGATCGGAGAGCAGCACGCGACGAGCGTATAGCCGCGTCAGTTGATCGTGATGGTGAGCGTGTCCGGTGGCTGCGAATTGTTGAGGATCAGGACCGAACTCTGGTTGTTCACGTCGTCGTAGGGGAAGCCGTAGTTCTTTCCGTCCAACCCGAGTTCGTGAAAGACCTGTGCATAGGAGTTGTGTTTGGTGCCGGCTGGATAGTAGGCGGCGACGTTGCCCCACTGGTCCGGCGAGACGGCCACCCCACGGTTGAACGCGGCATCGAGTTGCGCGAGGAACGCCCCCTGTTCGTGGGTGCCGACAAACGGTCCGTCGCCGGCGAAAACCTCTGCGGTCGTTGGCTTGTCCATGACATAGCTGCCGGAGACACCGGCGGGGTTCAGCGCGGTGACCGTGTAGGCGAACTGGTCGTTCGCATCGACCTGCCCGGTCACCGTGTAGGTGCCGGGAGAGGTGAACGTGAATGTCTGCGTCCGGTACTTCGTCCAGAAGGCGTCGATCGGGTCGTCGAGATAGCTGGCCAGTCCCCCGGGTTGCGTCGAGCGCGGCGACGCGATGCGCAGCGGATTGCCCTGACCGTCGTTGATGACGAGTTGCTGGAATTCGGTAGGGACCGAATTCTGGTAGGTGGTAAACACCTGGTTCCGGGTGACGGCCGTGCCGCGAGTGGCCGAGAAGCCGCTGGAATCCTGCACCACGGTGAAGCTCAATGGCAGCCCGAACTGGTCGACCTGAGTGGTGTTGCCGCCGAAGGGCACAGCGCCGTATTGGTAGCTGAGCTCGTACCAGTCGTAGACGGTGTCGTAGTTGGGGTCGCCCATGCCGACCGGGTCGGGCACCGTCCAGCCGGTGTTGTCTGCACTGATGGCGATGTAGAGCGGTTGGCCCACCGAGACATAGATCCTGGCGCCCTGCAGTTCGGGAGGAACCCTCAGGTTCCCGGCGTCGTCGAGCGTGTACGACATGTTGGCGTAGTTGACGCCGTCCTTGACCAGATGTCCTGGGGTGTTGGCATCGTCATGATTGATCGGGTGCGCTGTGCCGTTCCGGTCGACCCAGGCCCACTGGTTCTTGGAGGTCTGGCCGATCGCGAAGACGTAGAGCTGGTTGCTCTCATACGACGAGTTGTTGACGAAGTCGACCGGGAATGTCGCCGCTTCGTGCGGCTCAACTGCGACCGTGAGCGTGCCCGTGGCGGTGTGGCCGCTGGAACCGAGCAAGCCGAACGTCAACAGGTTCACCAGGCCGGACAGGCCGTGGATGTGCGGACCGCTCCAGAAATCCGAGGTGGTGACCTGGAAGGTGTCGGTATAGGGAGCGCCGCCGTCCCAGCTGCCCGGTGGGGTGTAGGTGGCGTTGGCGCCGGAGATGCGCAGAGTGCCGCCAGCCGTGCCGGTCCCGGCGTCCTTGCCGCGGATGCCGTAGACCAGATGCCGGTTGTCGGCGTCGAGGCCACCCAGGGTGAACGGGGTGCTCGTCTCGCCGGGATCGAGTGCCTCGGAGCGGGTCTGAGCCGGAAATGTCGGCGTTGCGGCCTCGAAGGTCCGCTGAAACCAGTCGCGCACGGCGTCCCCCGCCGAGCGCAGCGGACCGGCCGCAGCGACCGCAGGGGCGGTGGATACCGATCTTGTCCGAACAACTACCGATGGACGGATCCTCGGTGCGATCGAATTCCCGCGCCCGGCGATGCGGGCACTGGTACCTGTCGCCTTGCGCGCACTCTTGGCGCCCTGGTGCGGCTTGGGTGCGTCCGCTTGGGCGGCTGACGATTTGCTAGACGAGTTGGCGCTCGACGGCTCTGCAGAGCTGGTCGCGGGGTGGGCCAGCAGTGCGGCACCGATGCCGCCGGCCACGGCCAACGCCCCGATCCACCCAACGCGCGCTGCTACTGCCATCTGGGGGGTTCCGTTCGCCGTGGCCCGATGTCGTCACAGTACGCGCGGATCGGCGTGCGGTAGAGCGCAATGAGCAGCGGATTTCAGACTTCGATCGACGCTTCATATTCAGGCCGCGCAACCGCCTGGTGTGAGCCGGTCATCGGTGTACGTCATTTGCTGCCCGCTTCGCGCGAGGGTGGTTGTTCCGAACGCCTGCAGGTGGGTGACGACGTTGGGGGACGCGGTTCTCCCGGTTGGAGGTCGGCAGTGCTAACGTCTGTGTCCACCGCCGATGTAGTTCAATGGCAGAACATCAGCTTCCCAAGCTGAATACGCGGGTTCGATTCCCGTCATCGGCTCCAAGAAATGCCAAGTCAGAGCGGTATCTAGCTCCGCTAGATTTATAACCAGACCCGTCTTGTTCGGATTTTGTTCGGCGGGAACGTTTGTTCGATTTGCTGCATAGTCGCAGGTGGCGCCTGGTGCAGCCATGGGCCCTCACCCTTGTCACCCAAGCCTCGTACTGTCTAAGAAAACCCGAAACACCCCGACGACTTCCCCGCCTACGCCCGCAACTATTGATTGGATAACGCGATGGCCAAGCCCATGCCGATCACAGGCAGCGTGCTCGCTTGGGCATTGGCCGACAAAGGGCTCACCCTCGCCCAGGCGGCAGAGAGTCTGAAGCTCGATCAAGAATTGATACAGAGCTGGGTTGACGAAGACGCGAAGCCCAACAAAGGCCAGTTTGAACGATTAGTCAAACTTCTCGACTGCAACGAATCTTTGCTTTTCTTACCGAAGCCTCCGCAGTCCTCCCGTCAATCGAATGTGCAATTTCGGCGGCATGCAGACGCGCCAAACCGAATCCCCGACGAAACAGCTAGCGCTATGCGAGCCGCACAGATTGTCTTAAAAGTTGCAAAATGGCTTGCCGTCAAAGCCGAGGAAGAAGACGCCGATTGGCCAGTTGTTCCGTTGGCGACGGTAAAAGAAGACCCAGAAAGTGTGGCGTTACGCCTTCGCGCCTGGCTTGACTGGTCCGCCGAAAAGCATTCGGGTCCAAACGCCACTGACAGCAGCGCAGCCAAAGCCATGCGGAGTGCACTCCAAAATAACCGGATCGTTGTTCTGCACCTAACGATGGACGAAGGGGTGACTCGGGGCTTCAGCCTTCACGACGGTCCTGCGTCTGTAATTGCCGTCAACACCCGAGACCACATCCGAGCGCGCTATTTTTCGTACGCTCACGAACTAGCACATCTCGCGCTCCGTGATGATTCCGTTTGCCTGACTCGCAATGACTCAAGCAACACCGAGCGGTTTTGCAATCGTGTCGCCGGAGCAATTCTAATGCCCGCCGATGCGTTTAGATCATTCGTCAACGATCGCTTCAAAGGCCACGTCAGTACGCGCGACCAAGTCATCACCATACGGAATTATTTCAAGGTCAGCCTTCAGGCCGCAGCAATTCGAGCCGAAAACCTGGGGCTTGCTTCAGAGACTCTGTACGCGCAGGTTGTACCCGACCCCGAACCTAAGAGTAGCGGGGGCACGTATATACCAGGAAACGAACGTACCCGACCGCGAGTGCGGGTCGATCAATATGGCTCGGGCTTCGTAAACTCACTTGTAGAAGCTGAAGAATCCGGATATCTCAAGCGGACTCAAGTGCTGGATCTGCTTCACCTATCTGATCGCGAACTGGATCGCGCTCGCGAACTTGCCTCCAGCGGGGTTGGGTGAGCGGCCAAACACTTTGCGTCGCAGACGCCAGCGCACTGCACCAAATGTGCCGAATAGTCGCGCAGCCCAAACATCCTGACTTACTGACGGGCCTCTCCAAGTTAGTAGATCGTGCGGAACTGGGCTTTCCGCGCGAGGTATGTTCGGAACTAGAGATAATCGCGCGAGAGGAGCCCATCTGGGCCTGGGCGAACGGGCTGACAAGCAAGCTCGACCCGTTCGCAGCCGACATCGTCTATATGCGTACGCTAATGGCGAATGCAGTCGAGCTAGGGTTCGAAGACGGCTTCGAAAGTCTGGAGAAGGGCGAAAATGGTTTCGGACCGGTCTGCCGACTGTGCTTTCATCTGCAAGCCGAAGAGCGGGAATTCGTTCTAGCGACGGAAGATACCGGCGAAACACCGCTACGTCCAACCATGGAGCAAATCGCGAATCATGTAGGCTGGACGCGAATCGATGCTGCCACGGCACTTGAACACCTAGGGCTGGCCGACCTACTGACTTAGCGAAATGATTCGAATGTCTCTCATTTCTGGCGAAATGTAATGGTGGAAACTTGGAGAAGGCCGGCCCTGCTCAGTCGCAAGCGTTGTGACTAATGCTTCAGAAAATAGTAAGAGTGCGCGAGCGGACTCTGCTAAATATTCCAGCCCTTGAATCGAATGGATACTGAACGTATTTCCGCGAAGTACGGCAGAAGTACCAGCCCCAGCCGGAACTGGTTCGTAAACCCCGGCGGCGATCCCTCCGCCGCCAATTGCCTGCAGTGGTGTCACCCCTAACAGGTAGTCCGAGTCTTTTGGCATCTCCCAACCGAGAGCCTTTGCGACACGGCCGGAAATCCCGATCATCCCAGGATCGACCAGGAGAAATAAATCTGGCCTAAGGTCGCCATCAGTTCTCTTCAATGCTTGAAGGTGTTTCGCAATGGTCTCCAGCGTCTGGGTAGCGCGGTAGCCAACCGCGGCGTATAGAGCTAGGCCATCCTTTTTCGAATGAAGGGCCTGGACACTGTCGATCTTCTCGCCGATATCCTCTATCTCGGCTCCGCCCACAGAGGTTTTTACTTCGATACACCCGTAAACGTTTTCGACGGGATACAAAACCTGGGTTGTCTGCGCAAGAATTGTTGGCTCATCGACCGCATCGAATAGAATTATGTCCGTCTGAGATGACTCGTTTCCTTCCGAATCGAATATCAGCCCAGATCCGATCCCATATCTGGAGGGGACCAAATTCGAGAGCATGCGAGCCAGCGAAAGTTCATTTTCTCTACCCTTTTCCCCCTGGTGGCCGATGATGTTATTAAAATCTTCGACCTCAGCCTGTAGACGTCGCAGAACTCCGCGCCAATACTGCGAAACTAGCTTCATATCCGCTCTCCCCTGAGTCCTGCCTCGACATGTGCAGGGTAGTCCCCGCGCTGTCGACCTAACCGCGCTGCCGCAGCGTCACCACGTTCGAAACCGTTGGCGTATCCATTGAGTCCAGTGCGGCCATGTCGTCGCTGGCGTCGTCGGTACGGAACAGATGCACGTAGATGTCCAGCGTGGTCGATGTTTTCGAGTGTCCCAAATACTGGCTGACCTTCTCGACTGGCAGACCCGCAGCCGCGCACAAACTCGCGTAGGTGTGGCGCAACCCGTGGAACTTGAATTGCCCAGGCAGAACGTCGGCCTGGTCTCCCGCCAGGGCGGTTGGGTTTGATTCACGCGCCAAGCGATTGGCTCGCAATACCGCAGGCCGGAACACGGCTTTATAGAACGTCTGGTGACGCAGCTTGGCCGTCCAGTCGAGCACCAGGCGGTCAGTCGCTTCGGCCACCGATAGCGCGGCTAAGGCGGTGGCCTGCCGGTCGGCCTTTTGCGCAGCGGTTTCCGGTTCCTCGCGGTTGTCGTCAGCACGACGCTTACCGGTCGGCTTGACCGGTGACAGCGTCACCGCACAGAACAGCGGTGCGGTCGGCTCATCGGCTCGCGGGTGCTCGGCCAGGTAATCGCGCAGCAATTGTGCCGTGGCCGACCGCAGCGGCACCCGCCGATTGCTTCCCTTGGTTTTCGTCGTGTCGTAGGTCAGCTCGCCGCCGGTATCGCTCACCGTTCGGCGTACCCGCAGCCACACCGTGCCGTTGGGGTTCATGGGCCAATCGATATCGCCTACCTGTAGGCCGCACAACTCACCAGCACGCAATCCCGACCACGCGGCCAAGTGCACCAATACCGAGCAAGGCCACGGCGTCGCGTCAACCAGCGCGGCAACCTGCATTGCCGACAGGAACATGTCGGGATCGTCCACAACACCGGGAGACGAATTGGCCACCGTGCGCTCGCTGGGCAGCTTGACGCCGACAGCGACGTTGTCGAGCACCCGCCCGTCGGCCACAGCGTGATCGAGCACCGCTTTGACCACAAAATAGTGATGCCGCACCGTTGACGCTGACTTACCTGCCTTCACTAGCGCACCGACCCACGCGGCAATGTCTTTGCGCGCAACCGAATTGATCTGGCGGACACCAAACGTCGCGGCAATCGACAGGCCCGCAGTGCTGGTACCGTCAGCATTCTTGCGAGCGCGAGTCTTCTTAGCCAACAGGTTTGTGTACTCAGCACGGGTGCTGGCTTTCAAATCATGTTGAGCATCAAGCCATTCGGTGGCGACAACAGCGAACTTTTCCTTACCCGCATCACGCAGGCTGACGGGCGATCTTCCTTGTGTCACCAACTTCTCAGCGTCGCGGGCGGCGTTGGCCGCAGCCTTTTCGGTGTCGAATGTCCCGGCACTGCACTCGCTGCCGTCGCTCTCGAAGTACATGCCCGTATACCGCATACCCTTGGCGGACTTCCGCGTGATCACCCGAGACATGACTACGAATTCCCCTCTAGTGCAGCCGATTCACCAAGTAACCGCCGTCTGATGACGGTATCGATTTCGGAATCGGCCATATCAGCCTCACGGCGCGGCGAGCCCTTTAGGTTCGCATCGTCGGTGTACCAGTAGAGTTTCCACTTGCCGCTTGCGGGCTTTTCCTGCGCTAATTCGCGCGCTTCATCGATGGTGAAAAGCCACACACGATCTCGCGAAACATCAACGCAGGCAATCCATTGCGCCGGGCAATTGACATCGAACGACCAGCCGCGCGTAGGCTCCCCTTTCCCGCCAGCCGGTCGAGCGTCCCACTGGGCTTTGACTTGCACCGTTGCGGCCTGGCGCGTGACGGGCAGGTACATCACCAGGTCGATTCCGTCATCAGTGGTCATGCGAGCGCTATCGATGCTGTGCTTGAGCAACTTGTATTGCACCAACACCTCACCCGCCGCGCCGATGACCTGTGTACGCACTGAACTCGTCGTCATTACTCCCCCTCTGCACCAGTCGATTTCGATTCCAAAGCCCGATAGACGGTTGCGCGGCTCACACCGAGCGCATCTGCTATCACCGGCACCGGCTCACCGGACTCGCGCATCCGTTGCGCTAGTTGGGTTTTCGATGCGCTCAGTACTTTTGGCCGGCCCACACTCAACCCGCGTGCGCGCCGCGCTGCGCTACTGGCCTCTTTCCGCTCACGAATCAGCTCTAATTCCAGCTCAGCCAGGCTCGCGAGCACCCCCGCAATCATCCGGCCAGTGGCGGTGCTTGTGTCGATTCCCTCGCGAATGGACCGCAACACTATGCCGCGCTCGGTCAGTTCCCGAATGGTCATCATCACTTCGGCAGCATCGCGGCCTAGCCGGTCAATGCCCACAACCACGATCACGTCACCGGGTCGCGCGTAGTCGAGCAGCGCGGCCATCTGTGGCCGCTGCGCGCGCCGTAGCGAGCCGGAAAGCTGGTCGGCATAGATGCGGGCCGGATCAACACCGGCAGCGGTCAGCGCGTCGGTCTGCGCGTCAAGTGACTGGTGGCCGGTGCTCACCCTGGCGTAACCGAGCACCTGGCCGGTTGCGATCGTCGTCATGGCCCGACCCTATCTCAGAATCACGCGCTGCGTCTATTTTGCGAATCTTTTATGAAACAACTTTTGAGACGTGCTCAGCAGGGATTTTGCGAACCAATAACGTCAGCAGATCACCAGTTGCAGAACCTTGGAATTGAGACAGTCACCTACGCCTCAATTGCCCACGATGAGCACGGTTCGCTTCGGCAACGCGCTCCATTGCGATATCGGTAGGCAAGTAGCCATCGGTGGGCGGCATCGGCAGAGGGCGATTCGCCAACGTTTCTGTGGCGCGTCGGTGGACCTCAAGCCGGTAGTCATCCTCGGGGTAGGTGTCTAGGCCGTCCTGGTCGTCGTCAGCCTTGGTTTCGACCTCGCCCTCTATGACGTAGCCCGGTCCCAGCGCCAATGTCCCGCCAGGGCGGTATGTGTCGTGAGATTCAATCGCTGGCGATTGCGGCTCGGGGTCAGGTATCCCGCGCGCACGTCGGTAGTCGCTGCGGCTGCCCGACTCGATGGACTCAAATATCTGATCGATTGGCTTGACCGTCACCTCAACCTGTTTCGGCTCAGTAATGCCGACGCGATCGAGTACCGAATTCACGGCCTGCAACGCGACGTAGGCCGGAACCTTCTCACTCTCGGCAATGCCTAGCAGTCGCTCTGCCATGCGATCGGCTGCGGCTGAGAGCCTTTCGCGAGCTTTCGTTATAGCCTGCGGACTACCGCCACCGTGATACTTGCATACCGATTGACCGGCCAGAGCGGCGTTCTTGCACTGGTCGCCGTTCTTTTTGTGGGCATGACAGCGCCGGGAGGAATCAGGTCGTTTCGACCAGTCTCGCGGCCCTGCGAGGCCGTGTTGCTTCTTTTCGATAGGTGATTTCTCCGATGAGTCCGTCGTCATCGCTGCCCTGCTTTCACATTAAATTTCGTACCGAATCCGGCCCGTTCGTAGGCGGCGTAGTTGGCCTCAACTAGTTGCTTGGCGGTCCGTTTGCCGCCGTTGAGACCTTCGGGGTCAAAGTAGAACTCGCTGTCCCACACCACTTTCTGTATCAATTGCAGCCAGTTGGTCGCTTTGAGGTCTATAGCCAGCGTGGCCAGGGTGGTCAGCAACAGCTCAGCGGTGGCAATCAGCGATACATTGATCCGGCATGGCCGGTTACCACTGGCACCGGGCAGCACACCACATTCGACGTGCTCACGCTCGGCGCAATCACTATGAAATAACAGCCATTTGCGCTCTCGGATGGTCAGGAACCCTGACCCGTTGACGACCGGATGGCCGCATACCTCACAGATCAGTACCAGATTGCCCTTTGATACTCGCACCGGTTTCCCGTTGGAATGTTGTACCGCTGACACGGCTCACCTCCCTTCATTCGTTTTCGAATTGTGTTCTGCCACAGTCCTGATCGCATTCTCGGTAACTTCTGTAGCCTTCCGCTGGGCTCGGCCTGTCCCCTCCCCTATAGGGAGGGGGAGGGACACAGAGCCTCTAGAGCCGGGGCAAAACCTGTCTGAACCTGTCCCAGACAGTTTGACCAGCGGATATGCGGTTCTGTCTGCACCTGTCCCAGACAGTTCGGATCGGCATTTCCGCAGGTAGACAGGTACCGGGCGATATGAGCCGACAAATCGGTATATCCGCTGTTCAAAGCGATTGTGACCTGTCTGGGACAACCGCAGACAGGTCAGCACGAAATACCAGTTGACCAGCGCGAATAGCTCCAGACAATTGCAGACAGACTGACCAGCGCAAACGCGGCACAACCTATTTGCTGTCATCGTCGGCGCTCCCGCTAACGGCCGAATCATTCTGTATTTCCGATGATTTCGGTTGCTTGGCATGTTGCTTACGGAATCGCACCGCTGCGGCCCAGAACCTGTTGTCGGCTGACATTTGGCCGCCAGCTTGCAGATACGCGGCCTTGGCCCTATCTCTACCCAACGCGGGATCGACGTCGAGCCGGTCCAGCTCGGATACCAGTGCGCTCGTGTCAGGATCGAGCACAGTCGCGATTCCATCGGCAGTACGCACGATGAACGAGGCGGCGCCAGGGCCCAATTCGTGACGCAATGGGTCGTCGCGCCGTCGCACACTCACTACCTGCGCGAAGTGCTGTCGGCGTCGCTTGCCTAGAGTCAGCGTCAAATCATCGCTACCAGCGCGCGCCGCTGTCATACGGAAATCAGCATCCACATCGGATAGCTTGTGCGAGCTACCACGCGGGCCTCTGTCGGCATCCTTGCCCAGGTGGTCCAACCGCAGCACGGCCACCTGTTGATCGCGCAAGGGTTGGATAGACAATCGGTAGAACTGACTCCACGTATCGGCGTCGTTTTCGCCACCATCGATGAACCTGCTCACCGTATCGAGTACCACCAGGTCAACCTGGTCGTCCATGCCTGCGGCCACCGATTGAATCAGCGCCAGGAATTCGCGCGCTCCCTTGGCCGTGTCCAGCCCGCCAACGTCGGGATAGCAGAGCACTGACAGGTTCGGCAGGTCCAGCGGTGCGCCCATCGAATCGAGCCCGCTACGCCACCAGTCCTGACCGTTTTCGGCGTCGAGATAGATCACCTTGGCCGGTTCCATCTCGTACGTGGGGTCGAACGCCGATCGGCCCAGCGATGCCGCCACTGCAATCGCTCGTGTAAGCACTGACTTGCCGGTGCCGGGTGCAGCCGACAGCGAGACGTAGCTGTCGCGCGCCAGTACGTCGGGCAATAGCCACGAAATCGGCTGTGGCGGTCGAGTTCGCAACTGCCGTAAATCCAGCGGTGCATTGCGGAGGATTTTGGCCGGCTCAGGGCTCCCCATTTGGATGCGAAATCGCACCCCATCGGCCAAACCGGCGAACTCGCGGGGATCACTGCCGTAATCGCGGTTGGCCTCTGCACGTATGTCGTCGAGATCGCGACCCAATGCGTACCCCACGGCGTTAGCCACCAGGCGCCCAAATTCATTGGCACCTACCTGCGCCTCGTAGCTCTCACCGCGTTTGGCGTAAGACTCGCGCGCCGCGCGTTCTATCTGATCAATCGCGCGAGCGAACGGGTAGTAGCCGAGCCGTGACTCACCGGCTGCGATCCGAAGCGCATTGCGTACGCAATTGCGGGTGCCGCTGCTTTGTTTGGCGACGCTGGCCACCAGGGCGGTTAGGGCATTGGGCCGGTCGTCACTATTGGCCGTGGATTCGATGAAGGCGGACACCTGCTCGCGTGAGGCTGTTTGAGTCGCGGAACCGACTCCATCCGCCTTGGCGGTCAAGTACGCGCGAGCGACCTCGGGCAGGTCGGGCACCAGGCCGGTCGTAACCCACCGGTAGCGCCCGCCTTGAGAGGCTTTGGCGTGCGTGGAGGGTTCGACCACGATCACGGTGTTACCGCTACGAATCTCGCCCACTTGTGTGCCGTTGCTGAGTTTGAAATCTCCTGAGATGAATGTCTCGGTGCTTGCAAAGACATAGTGCCCGCGATCGCTGGCGTATTCGCGTGACGCTTGGTGTCTGCCGGCTCGCAACCACGCCAGTTCGTCGGGCACGGTGTCGATATCGAGATCAAATGCAACGAGGCCACTGCGGCCCGTATGGATAGCGATTGACGGTGGATCGTCGTTGTCCCAGTAGGCCTCGATTGTGTCGGCATCGCGGGTGGATCGCTTCGGCCAGCCCCTACCGACAATTGAACCTGGGTTTTTCGGTGTTGCCGGGTCGATCGGCAGGACGTAGCAATTGCCCTCGGCAAGGCGCTGGGCGGCCTTGAACGGGCTCAAACCGGTTACGTCAGGAATTACCGGCTGGACTCTTGTCGTCAAGAGCGCGTCAGCCTCAGAATTGTCGGCTCCGCTTGGTACAGTATCCACATCACCTCGTTCGATGACCCCCGCCCTTAGCTTGACCGGCCAGTGGGCGGGGGTTTCCTTTGTCGTAATCGTCTACGCTACAATCGAATTCGCTGCTCGCTCGACTAGCCAACAACGGCGAGTTTCCGAATAGCGACCGGAAATTTCCGTCGGCACGATCGCACGCCAATTGCGGTTTGAGCAACTAGCGGCACCATTTCCTAGCCGCTCCGATAGTTAGCGCTCTTACCGAGCCTGGACATCGGCCAGAACGTGAAAAAGCAAGGCTCACAGACTGTATGGAAAGTCAGATACTCACCACGCTGCGTAGTGAACAGGCCCCAGACTTTCCTACCGTCGCGGCAGTCTCGCGGCGGGCGTGCCTCGAAATCGCAATTCGGTGCCACAGCGAGATTGCAGACGGTGGGGATGATCCCTAGCCATATCGCCCTAGCGAGAGCATCGGCAGTGTAGCCACCGCGCAGTACGTGCACCATTGCGGGATGGGTCGCCACCAAGCCACGAATGACATTGGACTGCAAAGGATTATCTCGGTCCCAGAGCGGCAGGAGCGACAGTCCGTCGTCTGCAGTTTGGTGGTCGACCACCCAGAGCTTTTCACTGGAAGTTGCCCGATGACGGCTCAAGACGATTCCACTCAAGTTTCTGATTCGATCATCGAAATCTCCCGTCAGAGCCGCGCTGAAGCCGTGGCCAGTTAAATGCCCGTCGACGCCAGCGCCCAGGTTGAACAGCTGGTTGAAGCGCTCGACGGCTAGTCGTACGTCTTCGACGTTGCTCGCCAGAATGTGGGTCACATCGGTCCTGGCGTCGTCGGCCAATGGGCTCGCGATGTCGAAGTCATCGCGTCGCCATGTCGCGTTCACTTCGTCTACTAGTTCTCTGGCGCGGTCGTGTTCGCTCACCGTTCAATCTCCCTCTGGTATTCGGCTAGCGCTCTGGCGCGGCCGTCCGCGATGGCGAACTGCACTTGGAGCGGGAGGATTTCGCTGTCGTACTCGCAACCCTCGATGGCGGTCTCTACGTCGCCTATGGTCACGATGAGGTCGAACGTCGTCTCTACGGTGAGTTCGCCAGAGTTCTCGTCGTCGGGTACTACGCGGTGCGTGAGGTCTCTGATGTCCCATCGCGCTGCGTCGTAACGTGCCTTGGCGGCGTACCGGTCTAGGAAATCGAACAGGCGGTGATTCGGTTCGATTCCGAACGACAACGGCACGAACGACGCGGGCCGGATATTCGTGATGTGGGTGCCGTCTTCGGCGACCGCGTTCTCTACGATGATGAATGAGATTGACTCGCGCTCAAACGAGCCGTCCTCGCGCAGCGTTACACCTTCCATGTCGCGCACTTGTTGGCATTCAACAAAGCTCGCGAAATCGTCGTCGTCCACTTACGCGCTCACCTGGCCGTCAACGTGAGGCAGCGTGCCGATGTGCATCAAATCGAAAAGGCCACGATCACTGTAGTAGCGGTTCCCAGAAATCTTGTGGTAGGCGAGTTTTCGCGTCTGCTCGGTATGCAATTTGATGAACGACGCTGTGACAGCGATGCCGAACAGCTCACAGATTCTCGCCGCAGCGGCGTCCATGCCCTTGATGTTTGGCGTGGCCGAGTACCTGAGCCGTTCAGTCTTCAATTCCTCGGGAATGTCGGTGTCGGCGTATGGCATGGCGGGTCGTTTCGACGGTTGAACTACGTTTCGAGACATAGGCTTTCCAGCTTCCGTTTACGGATATCCCCGAAGTTCGCTCGGGGGGGAACTACTGTGCGAATTGGCCTGGCTCGTCTTACCCGGTGCCGTCACGGGTGCTGGCTGTACCTGTTGACGACTTTAGCACGATCGTAGCGAACCGGACAAGCACCGAAGCGCGGCGGCAGCGATATCCCTGAACAGCCCGAATAGGCTTATTCCATTTGCGCTAAGACTTCGACAGCTAACACCTTTTGTGGTCAATTCCAGAGTGCGGCGGCTGTTTTCGAACGACCACCAGGGCGGGTTGGGTTGCGGCGACAGTGGCCAAAATTGCGCCACACAATCGCTAGGGAAACCGGGTCGATCACCTGCGGACAAAAGGCTTGCGTGCGAACCAAAGCGCAGCGGTCTACCGTCGCCACCATGACAGAGGTATTACCTACACAACCGGTGCTTGGCCACGCCGTCACTGCCGGTGACTGCCTAGCAATAGCCGCCGCTGATGGCACCGTGACCCGTTGGCCGGTGCTTGACGTGACTCGTCATCCGACCAAGCTCGATCGCGTCCTGATTTCCGGTGAGGCTGGTCGCGGCGTGCTTGATCTACATCTGAGCGATTGGGTGCGCCGGATCATTCCGTAACCGTTGGGGAATGGAATGGTGTGACCCCCGTAGTTGGACAAGTCGACAAATACGGGGGTCACGCGCAGCCCTTCGGTTAAGCCGCGCCTTCCCAGCTCCGAACTGGGGTCTGGTGGCTGGCGAATCGGTTGAAGCGGGCGGACTCGCCAGAGGGTCTATGGGTTAGGCAATCCGCCTAACGCCGACAGTGGCACTGCCGTAGACCGCCACTTTGACGTTGCGGCGTTTCACTGTTCGCGTGCCCGCGACCGATACACCACGAAACCGACCACCAGGACCAACGCGGCCCACTTGAGCCTTACGCGCCAGCGATTTGGCAGCGCTCGCGGTCTTCGCGAACCTACCCTTTGCGTCCCGTTTGTACTTGCGGCGTCCGCGTGCCATCACAATCACCGCTTCTTCTTGAAGCGGCCAGACTTCGCGCGCGTTCGGTGCTTCCCCTTGCCCTTAGCCATTGGGGTTCCCTTCGGGTAGTGCGTGCGGCAGTGATTGGCTGGCCGCTGTCCCGGTGTATTGGTCGGGGTCGCTGTAACGGGGTGGCGTTGTGAATTCGGAACCGGAGTTGTCTTGTTCCATCTGCCGTTGGGCAGCGTCATCACGCCACAGCGGCGACCACCCGCCTAGCGGTGGACGTGCCATCAGCTCACCTTTCGGTCGCTAAAACGGCTCTACGGCCTAGGCCGAGATGGTCGGAGTTTCGTAGGAACCACTGGCCTTGACTTGAGTCACGACCGCAGCGCCACGGTGACGGACACCGACACCAAACGACCGCTGGAAATAGCTATCGATCAGTGGGTATTGACCCTTGCCCGGAATCTGGCGCAACCCGCGATATGCCGGGTTGGAATGTTGGCGGATACCGACGACGTTCTGAGGCGAGTTCCGGCCCGACGTTGCAACCGTGAGCAGGTAGCCGTTCGGTACCAAAATGTGGGGCACGATCAGCGCATGGCCGTAGCTGCCCATCACCTTGAGGTTGTTGTACTCGGCGGGCGGTGTCTGACCGACGATGAACTCAGTCGACAGGTAGGCCGGTGCATCCGAACTCGGGATGAAATCGAACTTGGCCACCGGGCCGCCAGAGCGTGATTCCTCTCCCTTGCGCCAACTGGCGATCTGATCGCACAGCGTTTGGCTGGCGAACACCAGAATCCGGCTGCCTTGCGTCGTGCCGTAACCATGCTCGGTAATGAGGCCGATGGAGTCCTCTACGTCACCGGAGTCAATTGTCGCAGCACCCGACACCAGGTAGTGATTGTGATCGGTAGCGAACGTCTTGCCCAGATACTCAATCGGCGCAATCGAATCGGTGCCATTCCACAGACCAAATTCGGGATTACCCTCAGGCGTGATCCGCTGAGCCGGCGAAAACAGACGACCGAGCGCCTTCCCCGTACGCAAACGCTGGTCGGCCTCAAGTGCGGCATTCATATCGAATTCGATCTGACGCGCGGTCGCATCGCGCAGGTACTTCCACGTATAGCGCGTGGCCAGATCGTAGTCAGAGAATCCGTAGCCAAGGATCAGGCTATCGCCACCCTGATGGGCCTTGGGCTCGCCGAACTCGCTAGCTTCCTCAAACTGGAAATGCGAAAGGCTCTGCGGCACAGCTTCGGCCACGTCAGTGGTATCGAATGCCAAAAGGCTCAGCAGAGCGTCCTGGCGTTCACGCCAAATTGAGAGCAGATCGCGCAGCGTATCCCAGAGCGTATCGAGTGGTACACCGTCCGACGTATGGCTAACCAAAACGTCGCCTTGAGTGTGGTAACCGCCAGCCGGATCACTACCAAAAATCGGAAACACGGGGATACCGTCGATGAGCGGGTATTCGGCGGTCATAAGCAGTCGCGAGCGCATGAGTGTAGATCCATTTCTCATTGTGTGGCCCGCCGTGGCCGGTGTAATTAAGTGCGGCTCACTCTACGCGCAAATTCGCTGATTTGTTGCAGCGTGCGGGCTTTATGGGCCAATCAATTTTGAATAGGTACGCCTGCGGTAGAGCTGCGATTTGATTCGGGTAGTTCGGCGGCAGAGCTGCCCATAAGCGGCGGCGTCATCCCAGGCGACATGGTGGCCGCTACGACTTCGGTCGCGTCGGCAAACACCCGTTCGACTCGCGATGCAAGTTTGCTATTCGTTCGGATTTTGTTCGTTGCTGTGGTCAGATTCGAGTCAGCCCAGAGTTTTACCGGAGCGATCTTCCAGTACGCCTCTAGCGTTGTCCCACAGGTGATTTCGCTATGAAATTGGGCCTATCGCCGCAGGTCAGGAGCGTGGCCAAAATTAGCTAGAGCAGCTTCCCAAGCTGAATACGCGGGTTCGATTCCCGTCATCGGCTCCATGTGATGTCTCAGGACATCGGAATAGCTCTGAACCCTCGTTGGGGGTTCAGAGCTATTTTCGTGGGCGGCCGCAGGGCGCTCCTCGGGCTTGATAGTCCCTGGTGAGCTCGCGGATCAGTTCGCCAGTGGCGGCGTTGATGATGCGAATGTCGAGTTGGTGTTGGCGCCGGCGAAGGCGACGACGCAGAAGGGGTCCATCACCGCGGTGACCTCTGCCTTGCCTGGTCATCCGCCGGCAATCGCCCCGCGGAGGATAGGTTGAAGGCGACGCCAAGAGACTTCGCAAACTCGGGAGACAGCTATGTGCACAAGGGTTCTGTACGAAACCGGAACCGCAAGCTACATCACCGGGCGCAGCATGGATTGGAGCGACCGAACTGCGAAAACGGCCCTCTGGGCTTTCCCGGCGGGAATGACGAGAGACGGTGGCGTAGGCCAGGACTCGATCACCTGGACATCGAAGTACGGCTCGCTGGTCACCAGCTTCTATGATCTGGCGACTTCCGACGGCATGAACGAAACGGGGATGGTCGGCAACCTGCTGTATCTGGCTGAGGCGGACTACGGGGACCCCACCGATACCCAGAAACCGACGATCTCTGTCGGAGCGTGGCTACAGTATGCGCTCGACAACTACGGGTCCGTCCTGGAGGCGGTCGAGGCGCTGCGGTCTGAACCCTTCGCGATTGTCGCCGCCGACGCTCCGAACGGGAAACCGGCCAGCGTCCACATCTGCCTGTCCGACCCCACGGGCGATTCGGCGATCTTCGAATACATCGGCGGCAGTCTTCGGATCCACCACGGACCCGAGCACAAAGTAATGACGAACTCGCCCGTGTACGACCAGCAGATCGCGATCAACGCTTACTGGAAGTTGATCGGCGGAAAGAACATGCTGCCCGGCACCATCAGCGCGGCAGACCGCTACGTCCGCGCCAGCTACAACCTCGACACCTCGCCGAAGTTCGAGGACCGGCACGAAGCAGTCGCCGCGGTGTTCTCGCAGATGAGATCCATCGGCGTACCGCTCGGCATGAGCGATCCCGACAAGCCCAACATCTCATCGACGCTCTGGCGCACCGTGAGCGACCAAGAAGCAAGGCGCTACTACTTTGACTCGGTACTCGACCCCTCGGTGATCTGGGTTGACCTCAACAAAGTCGACCTGAGCCCCGGCGCGAAGCCGATGAAACTCGAGCTCCCTGGATCCGACACCCTCAGCGGCGACGTCTCCGCAAGGTTTACCCCAGCCGAGCCGTTCCCGTTCCTGGCACCTCCGATGCAGGGTCAGGTCTGAGTGGCGTGTTCCCGGTGAACGAGTCCAGCTGATCTGTACCCGTATTGTTGGTCCACAACGGGGACTCGCCAGCCGGTCTAGCATCGCCTGGTGAAACAGCAGGCGCAGGTCACCGGGCTTGCGGCCGCCATGACGACGGTGGCCATGGCGCTGGGCAGCGCCGTCGCCGTTGGGGATCTCAGAATCCTGGCGGCCAACATCTCCATTGTTCGCAATGGCCTCCAGTTCTCACCGGGCACCACCATTTTCGTGTCGTCTCTGGCGACGTTGACCCTGGCCGCCTCGGTGTTGGCAGCCGGTGTCCTGGGCGACAAGTACGGGATGAGGCGGATGTTCGTCGCCGGTGCTTGTGCTGCGGTCGTGTTCGGGCTCGTCGGGGCGGCGGCCCCCAACGTCGCGGTACTGATGATCGCCAGAGCCTGCATCGGGGTGGCGTTCGCATTCCTGACCGGTTTGTCGTTGGCGATCATGAATGCGGTTTTTCCTCCCGAGCGCCGGGCGGGCGCGATCGCCAGTTATCTCGCTGCCGTCTACGCCTTCGGAGTGGTGCCGGCGACGGTTGGCAGCCTGCTCGCGGAGCACATCGGTTGGCGTAGCGGCTTTCTCGTCACCCCTGTCCTTGCTGGCCTCGTTCTGGTACTCACCCTGCGATATGTTCCCGAGACGCGACGATCGCACCGCCGCACCGACATTCCTGGCCTGCTGTTGGTGGCCACCGCGCTCATCGGCGTGACCTACGGCATCTCCGTGCTGCAGAACGGCCTGACCGTCGCGACGCTGGCACCGATCCTGGCCGGGATCCTCGCTGCCGCCGCGTTCGTATGGTGGGAATTGCGTTGTAGCGATCCGGCGCTGGATCTGCGAATCTTTCGCTCGCCTCGCTTCAACGCGGTAGTGACTGCGGGAGCTGCCAGCAATCTGGTGCAAGGCGGCTCGATGGTCATGATCACCTTCTACTCCGTCCTGATTCGTGGCCAGTCGACGTGGGCGTTCGCGTTGTTGCTCATTCCTGCCACGCTGTTGTCCGCACTGGCCGCCCTCGTCGCGGGGCGGGCCACCACCCGTTTCGGCAGTCGTGCCGTGGTCGTGGCGGGTCTGGCGGTGTTGGCGGTGAGCCTGCTGGTGCGAACGTCCTTCACGATCGACACTCCGATGCTCGTTGTCGGGGCCGTGGTCGCGTTGACGACAATTGGCGGCGCGATTGTGCAGACGCCGCAGACAACGGTCATGATGTCCAGTGCGCCAACGAATCTCGGCGGTGTGGTATCGGCGGTGAAGGCGTCAGTGGGCGGGACCTTCTACGGAATGGGTTCGGCACTTTTCTCGATGTTCGGCATCCTGTTGTTCATTCGCGACGCCGAGCCCAAGTTGGCCGGTTCCGGCATTAGTGCCCGACAAGCGGGCGACATCCTGGGGGCAACGGGCAACGCGACGGGTGGTGTCACGCTCGATCCGGACCGCACGGCGTGGGTGATCTCCCAGGCGACCTCGAGCATGCTTGACGCCGCAGACACACTGAATGTGATGATGGCCGTCATACCGTTGACGGCAATCGCCATCACGCTGGCGCTGTTTCGGCCCAAGCGAGATACGCGACCGGTATCGGACAGGGTTTGAACCCGGGGCCATCTGACCCAACCCAGGCCGGTGCCGACGTCCGACCACCCTAGTCAGATCCCACCGAACGTACCTCCGCAAGTTCCTGCCGGTCCACCACCCCCACCGGCTCCACCCGCACGGCGAAGCCGTTCAGCACCGACATGCCCGCCAGCACCTCGATCTCGTCGACGTGGCTGGAGGTCAGCTCGTTGACGTTGGCGCCCGCAACGGAATTGGCCAGGTGCCAGCCGCCGCGATGGCCCCACCCCGCCGGGATCGCGATGGTGCCGGGCGCCATCTCGTCGGTCACCAACGCCTCGGTCTCGATGGCGCCCTGCGCGGAGACGACGCGGATCTGCTCGCCGTCGGCGACACCAGCCGCCTGTGCGTCGACGGGGTTGATCCGGGCGCGCTGCCGGCGCCCGCCCTTCATCAGCGTGGGGCTGTTGTGCATCCAGCTGTTCTGCGACCGCAGCTCCCGCAGCCCGATCGCCAACAGTGGGAAGTCGGGATCCGGCGCGCGGTAGCGCAGCCGGCCCACCTCGGCGACGATCTCCGGCGGCGCCAGGTCCACCTTGCCGTCCACGTGCCGCACCACCTCAGACAGCACACCTGTCGGGGCGTGCTCAGCCAGCACCAGTCCATGCGGATGGCCGGCCAGGCGCCGCAGATTCAGACCGCCGCGCCGGAGCCCGAACCGGTCCCCGTAGCGTCCGGTCCGCAGCAGCAACGACATCACCATCCGCGGGGTCAGCCTCAGCCCGCGGCGGTCCAGCCACGCGAGCACCGGATTGAGCCGCTCCATCGCACCGGAAGCCAACAGCGACAACCCCATTCGACGTGCCAGCTCGTCGTAGATCTGCCACTCCTGGCGCGCCTGACCATAGGGCGCCACCACCGCCTCGGTGGTCTGCACGAACACCGACGGGCTGCATGCGGCGAAGATGATCGGCAGATCGTCACGCTCCAGCATCGTCGTGCACGGCAGGATGTAGTCGGCGTGGCGATTCGTCTCATTGACGTAGAAGTCCAGGGACACAAGCAGATCCAGCTGACCGATCGCGGCCTCCAACTCGGCGCTGTTAGGCACCGAGAGCACCGGGTTGCCGGCCGTCACGAACAGCGCACGAAGCTGACCGACACCCGCGGTGGTGATCTCGTCGGCCAGCACCGCCGCGGGGAAAGCGCCAAACACCTCGGGGAAACCACCGATACGGGAGTGTTTGGTGGCGTAGCTGAGCTTGCCGGCCCGCTCCCCCATCTCCTCCAGCGGGAATACCGCGTGCGACAGCAGGCTGCCGCCGGGCCGGTCCAGGTTGCCGGTCACCACGGTCAGCGCGTCGAGCAGGAAACTGACCAGCGTCCCGTAATGGCCCAGACACGCGCCGGTGCGGCCGTACGCCGTCGCGCTGGGTGCGCCTGCAAAGTCACGGGCCAGTTGGCGCACCGCATCCGCAGGCACCCCGGTGTACTGCGCGGTGGCCTCCGGCGGGAACGCCGCGCACAACCCACGCAACGAGTCCAGCCCACGGGCCTGACGCGCCGCGACGGGTCTGTCCAGTTTCTCATCGAACACCACCTGCAGCAGCGACAGCAGCAGCCAGGCATCGGTGTCCGGCCGGACGGCAACGTGTTCGTAAGCCCTGGCCGTCTCGGTGCGACGCGGGTCGATCACGATGACACGGCCACCACGTTTGACAATGCCGGCCAGATCGTCTCTGATGCGCGGCGCCCGTAACGCACTGCCATGGGAGACAAGCGGATTGGCGCCTAGCATCAGCAGGAAGTCGGTGCGCGGCAGATCGGGGAACGGCATCTGGCTGGCCGCCCCGTAGAGCAGCTTGCTGGCCACCCAGCGGCTGTTGATGTCCTGCGAGCCCGCCGTATAGAGGTGGCCCATTCCGATCCGCTCCCCGAACAGGCCCATCCAGATACCGGCGGCGTACCCGAAGGCGGCGGGGTTTCCGATGTACTGGCCCACCGCGGCGCCACCGTGTTCGCGCAGCACCGCCGTGAGCCGGGCGGCGATCTCGTTGAGGGCCGCGTCCCAGCTGATCTCCTCGAACTCGCCGTCGGGCCGACGCCGAAGTGGCGACAGCACCCGGTCGGGGTCGTTCTGGACGTCGGTGAACGCGATGCCCTTGGGGCACGCCCGCCCCTGCGACAGCGGGTGGTCGGGGTCGGGTCGCAGCGAGACCAGCCGGTCGTCCTCGACGGTGGCGATCAACCCACACATCGGCTCACAAATGCGGCAGTAGGTCACGCGCTGATCGGTTGACATGACACTCCTTGAAAACTGTCTGTGAGTGGTGTCACATAACCTACGGGCCGACTGGACAGGTGTCCACTGCGCCGCCGAGTGCAGCGAAGGTCCTTGACGACACCGTCCGCCACGGCGCAGTGTGAGAGACGTCATAGCAGCCATATGGCTTCGCGGGAGGAAGGCGGCCCCATGACTACCCGAGACAAGTACACCAAGGTCCCCGATCCTTACTCGTGGCAGGTGCCCAGCGCTGGCGACGCCCGCTTCACCTGGGAGTACGACGAAGGCCGAGCCCGGCTGCTGTCGCTGTACCAGAAGGGCAAGGACAAACAGTGGGACGCGCAGTCCCGCATCGATTGGTCCCAGGACGTCGACCCGATGAACCCGGTTGGTCTGCCCGACGAGTTCCATCCACTGTTCGGCAGTCCGATGTGGGACTCCGCCGACGAACCCCGGCGCGCCGAGATGCGCCAGCACTTCCAGGCCTGGCAGTTCTCGCAGTTCCTGCACGGCGAGCAGGGAGCCATGGTGTGCGCGGCCAAGATCGTCGAAGTCGTCCCCGACATGGACGCGAAGTTCTATGCCGCAACGCAGACGATGGACGAAGCCCGCCACGTCGAGGCATTCTCGCGGTTCCTGCAGGACAAGGTCGAGCTCGCGTACCCGATCAACTCGAACCTCACTGCGCTGCTCGAGGACACCCTGCGCGACTCACGTTGGGACATGCCCTATCTCGGGATGCAGGTTCTCATCGAGGGACTCGCTCTGGCCGCGTTCGGAGTGCTGCGTGACATGGCGGCCCCCGACTCGCTGGCCAAGCAACTGCTCGCCTACGTCATGCAGGACGAGGCCCGCCACGTCGCGTTCGGCCGAATCTCGTTGAAGGACTACTACTCTGCCCTCACCGACGCCGAACGGGCCGAGCGGGAGGAGTTCGTAGTCGACGCCTGCTACCTGATGCGGGACCGATTCCGCGGCGAGGAGGTGTTCGAGACCCTCGGAATGGACGTCAAGGCCTGCGCCGAATGGGTCGACACCTCACCACTGATGATCCAGTTCCGCTCGCACCTGTTCAGCCGCATCGTCCCGATCGTCAAAGACATCGGACTGTGGGGCGACAAAGTCCAGGAAGCGTTCCGGGACATGGGTGTTCACGAGATGGCGAGCTTCGACATCGAGGCGCTGATGAAAGCCGACGAAGACCAAGCCGAGGCCCTGGACAAGGCGCACGCCGAGATCGAGAGCCGGGCCCTGGAGGTAGACCAGGTGATCGCCGCGGGCGCCAGCTGAGGCTGCCGCTACCAGACCCGGACGTAGTCGACGAGCATCTCGGCCGGATAGGTACCCTGACGCGGATCACCGCCGCCGGATCCGCTCACCGCAAGGTTCAGCACCGGAAACACCCGGTACTCAGGCAGATTGAACGGCCAGCTGTCCAGCGAGAACGACGGCACGGTGAAGTACGGGTCGGCACCGTCGACGTAGTCCTGCCAGAAGTACATGCCGGAGTCGTTCCACGTGACACGCCAAGTGTGCCAATTGCTGTCCACACCAACGGGAGTGGTGGCGAACGATGTTCCGTCCAGCCGGGCGTGAACGGTGGTTCCCGACGGCCACTCGCCGTTGCCGTACCACTCGACAAGGTCGACCTCGCCGCCAACCTCGGGGTGGTCGTTCATCAGCCACCAGGCCGGCCAGGCGCCGGCGGTCAGGCAGTTGAACTTGATCCGAGCTTCCCAGGTGGTTCCGATACCGCCCCACCAGGTTCCGGTCACCTTGCCGCTGACGTACTTGTTCGCGTTACGGGTGGCGCGGATGACCAGGTTGGAGTTGCCGTCGAGAAACACGTGCTGGCGATCGTCGCGGTACTGCCCCATATTCTCGGGCCGATCCCAAAACACCGGGTTCTTGATGGTCTCGCGCGCTTTGGCGATGTTCCACTTCGAGGCGTCGGGGGCCGACCCGGCCGGGCCGTCGAACTCGTCGTGGAACAGGTAGGCCGGCGTCGCGGCGTTGGGGGCCGGTGCTTGCGGACGGGACGGGGTGGCTTCGGCCACCGGTGCGGGCAGCGCGGCTGCAACCGCACCGAACCCCGCCATGAGCATCAGGCTTCGACGATCAATATCGGGCACCGCTAAACCATAAAGCCGAATCCTGCCAACGACCTTATCCGGGGTCGTCTCGGCGAGAACTTCGGTTCAATCCTTCGCCCCGAACCTTCCTTGCGCTGTGCAGACGCCCATCACCGCGCGTCCAGGAGGAACGCGGTGTGGCGAGCTCGCCGACCTGAGGGGAAGGTCGACGAAATCATTGCGGCGAGTCGGCGGAGGCCACACTGGCAAACGCACCACAGCGCGGCCGGGACGTCCGCTACCCGACAGTCCTGGTCGGCGAAGAAACCAGGTGGTGGGACAGCCGTCGGTTCGCCACCATGCGGAGACGGCGGCAGCTGCTCTAGAAGAGAACTATCGACGCAGTCATAAATGGCCTCCGAACTGGGCCTGACCGGCGGCGCTAGCACCGCGATTTCCAGCATCAGTGGTCTGTGCGTCACCCGCGATTTGCTGCGGGGCAAGCATCTGGCACCGCGACATTCACAGTTTGGGGTGGTCCCGACCTGCTGGGTCGTTTACTATGCCCATGGGCCAGCGAAGGGGTAGCAAATGGGGTCAGGCAGATATGTCGGGTATGTCGGCGGGGTCGCCGTCGCGGTAGGGGTAGGTGCAGCCGTCGCGGCGGCCAGCCAAGGCATAGCCAACGCCGACACCGACAAGACCGACTCCACCAGCGCTTCCGACTCGGCAAAGGTCCACGCAGGCCCCAAGAAGGCCGCGACCGGTGCCAGCAAGCGGGCCAAGCCGGTATCCAAGGTGGGTAGCAAGGTCACGCAGGCCAGCAGCGACACCAAGAGTGCCGCCGCAGAACTGAGCACCGTCTCCCAGGTGCCGGCAACCGCGAGTGTCATCGCGCCCACCGCGGCCGCATTCGAAGCCGCTCAGGTCGACAAGCTGGAGACCCTCTTCAAGGGCACCGGTCACGCCGCGCCGAAAGCCGCAGCGGTCACCGACGTCACCGACACGTCGTCGACGACGACCACTACTCCCACCGCGAACGCCGATACGCCCTCTGTGGCGTGGAGCCCGAACCCGTTCCGGCCCATGCCGCCGGAGCCGGCCCCGCAGGACATGCCCGGCCCGATCTGGACGCTCGAGCAGTCCTTCATCAACGTCTTCCCCGACCTGCTCAAGCCGGTCTCCCGCGAGGGCTTCGAGCTGGGTTATCGCCTGACTCAGATGATCCCGTGGGTGAACGTCATCGTTCCGGTGACCAATATCGTGACCGACCTGCCGAGCGCGCTGCAAGGTGACAAGCTCGCGTCGCAGCGCGTCATCAACAATTTGATCGTGACCATCCAGCCGGTGGCGATGATCTACTACGGCTACAACGAGATCGCCGACCTGCTCAACCTGGAGGCGTCGGCACTGCAGCTGCAGACCTGGGCTGTCGCCACGGCGTGGAACATCTTGGACCCGTTCGCATTGCTGCACGTCCGCGGCGAATCCGGGCTGCCATTGGCGACGACAACGCCGCCGCCTTACCCGGACGACACCGTCACCACGCTGGCCGCGGCCGTCACACCGACCGCAGCAGCGACAGCGACAGCGACAGCGACAGCGACAGCGACACAGGCCAACTCGGGACCCGATATCACCCTGCCGGAGGGCACGCCCAACCCGTTGCGGGTCGATGACCCAGACCCGATCGGAATGCCCGCGGCGGCGCTCGCCGCCGAGAAGGCACTGGTCGCCGCGTTCCCCGCGGTTGTCCAGCCGCTGGTACGCGAGGTGTACGAAGCGAGTTGGCGCGCGACGCAGATGGTTCCCGGCCTGAACGCCATCATCCCGGTCACCACTCTGCTGCCGGCTCTGTTCCAGGCTGCGATGGGCGACAAGGACACCGCCCAGGCCGCGATCAACAGCGTGCTCCTCACCACCACTGCACTGTCGGTGCTGTACTACGGCTTCGACGAGATCGCCGACCTCCTGAACATGGAGACCGAGGGCCAGGCACTCAAGTCGGCGATCTACGCCCAGGTGTGGGACGAACTCGACCCCAACGGCGTGCTGCACGTCATGGGCCACTCCGGTATTCCCGTCTGAGACATCGAAATCGGGGTGCGCCCAACGCGCACCTATCCGCACGAGTTCTCCGGCGGACAACGCCAGCTCATCGGAATTGCGCGCGGTGGCGTCGGCCCAAGCTCATCGTTGCCGACGAGCCAATTTCCGCGCTCGACGTTTCGGTATAGGCACAGATCGTCAGCCTGCTCGAGCAGCTGCGCACGAGTTCGATCTGTCGTATCTGTACGTCGCCCACGCCTCGGTGTCGGACCCCTGGCAGACATGGCCCGCGAGCGCATCGCGCTCGAAGGTGACGTACCCAACCGGATCGGCCCTCCGCCGGCCTGCGCTTCCACACCCGCTGCCTCTTTGCCACCCGGCGTCTGCCGCACCGAGGAGCCGCCGCTGGCTGAGCTGGAGCCGGGGCACTTCGCCGCCTGCCACCATCCGCGTCTCTAGCGTTTCGAATGTCGCCGGGGTGGGGATTAACAACCCAACACCCGCTGCGACCGAAGGACAACCATGAACGGCCGAGACGATGCTGGCAACGAGGCACTGCCGACGCTTGGGCTGCTGCTCATCCTCACCGCAGTTGTCGCATTCGCGCTCTTTTTGAGCACCCTGGGCACAGGCTCCGGACCGTCTGGCCTGATCGGCGGTATCTCCGTGGCCGCCTTCGTGGGCAGCCTGGCGTCGTTCGCCATAGACGCCGTCCGCAGTGACGGTAGCCCGGCCCAACCCGCTCGCGCGACGGCGGCGAATGCCCGCACGGTGTAGTGGCGATAACCGTTGCGCAACAGATTCTTTCAGCACTGGCGTCGAGCGGAGTCAGCTGCTTTCGCCGCGACCCCGGACGCGGCGCTGACCGGTCGGCTCGCGGTCTGTGCAGGTAGCTGAGGCCCTGGCAAGACCCACCTGATCAATGGTCTTGACGACGCGCAACGCACCCGGGTTCCAGTGCTCGCCATCGCCGCGGGTATGCCGCTGAACGAGGTCGGCACCGGCTAATTCCAGGAGCCCCATCCCCAAGAGCTGTTCGGCGAATGCAGTGTCCACTGCGAGCTGGTCAGCACGCCAGAAATGGCGCCGCGGCTGATCGAGATCGCCATACGGACCGCGGTGGAGGAGAACGGGATCGAGTACGACAACCCGTTCGACGTCGCGATGACCGGCCTGATCAAGTTCACCTCCGGCTACAAGGCGATCAAGAGAGCCGACGTGCTGCCGATGCTGGGCAACGACTTCCCCTACACCCAGTCCTATCCCGAGGATGCCCGCGTCATCCACGTCGATATCCGCGGATCCCACCTCCGCAGGCGTATCCCCGTCGGCCTAGGCCTGGTCGGGGATGTGAAGGACACGATCGACGCCCTGCTGCCGCTGTTGACCCCGAAAGCCGACCGCACCCACCTCGCCGGCCGCGGCGAGGTGCTGCTGAACCTGGTGAGCACCAACGTGGCGCACCGCATCCTCGACTGATCGCAGGATTGCCATTGTCGACACGAGTGGCTCAAACCAAGCCGGATCAACGGGCATACTGCCCGTATGGCATTCAAGATCTGGCTCGCCGACGAGGACACCGCTCACGATTGCGGTGACGGCGACATCTACGATTTCCTCGACGGCGGGGTGCTGGCCGTGCACTACGCCACCCCGGGACGCTGGTCGGACTACTACCAGCCGCAGCGGTGGGACCATGTATCGGCCGAACCCAACCACACGCCCGGCGAACCGGCCAACCGCAACGTGGGGCCCGACTTCGACTAAGCGTCCGGATTTCCGGCCGGGTTTCCGTAGTAGCCCAACGTCAGCAGTTCGCTGATCTCGCTGACCAACGGCATCCGCGGGTTCGTCCTGTTGGACAGATCCTCGAAGGCCGTCATGGCGAGCGTCGGCAACGCTTCGGTGAAAATATCTTCAGTGACACCGAATTCACGCAGCGAGCGCGGCATGTCCAGCTTGCCGAGCAGGTCGTCGACGCCGGCGAACAGGCGGTCACGGCTGTCGGCGGCATCATGTCCGCCGAAGATCAACGACCCGATCTGGGCGTACTTCTCCGGTGCGATGTACGCCGAATACCCGGGCGCCGGCATGAACTTGCTCGGTAGGGATGCGTTGTAACGCAACACATGCGGTAGGAAGATGCCGTTGGCGCGACCGTGCGCGATGCCGAATGCGGCGCCGGTTGCATGAGCCAGCGCATGATTGATCCCCACAAAGGCGTTGGAGAACGCCAGACCGGCCAGCGTGGCCGCGTTCGACATCGCGGTGCGGGCTTCGATGTCGTCGGGGTTGCGGTAGGCCCGCGGGAGGGCATCGAAAATGAGCCGCGCGGCCTGCGCACACAACGCGTCGGTGTAGGGCGAGGCGAAGATCGAGACCGCGGCTTCCAGGGCGTGGGTCAATGCGTCGACACCGGTATCAGCGGTGAGCGTGGCCGGCATGGACGAGGTCAGCAGTGGGTCGACGATCGCCAGTTCCGGCACCAGGCTGTAGGCGACCAAGGTCTGCTTCTTACCGGCGACGGTAAGCACGGCCGCCGGAGAGACCTCCGACCCGGTGCCCGATGTCGTTGGTATCGCGACTAATTGGAGGCGATGCCGATCGGTGGGATAGTCCGCCACCCGTTTACGCGGATCGAGGAACGGCATGGTCAGCTCATCGAGCGTCTTCTCGGGGTGCTCGTAGAACAGCCGCATCGCCTTGCCGGCGTCGAGCACCGATCCGCCACCGACCGCGATCAGCACCTCGGGTTGCACCCGCTCGAGCAGAGCGACACCGCGCCGAATGGTGTCCTCGTCCGGTTCGGGGGTGACTTCGGCGAAGACCTGCACGTGGCGGGTGGCCAGCTTGCTGCGCAGCAGATCCACCACGCCACGTTCGTCGGAGAGCGCATCGGTGACGACGACAACTGTCTCGCAGTCGAGTTCGCGCAGATTCTCCAGCGCGCCGGCGTTGAAGTAGGTGTTGGCGGGTACCCGGAACCACTGCGGTGGCGTGCGACGGTGGGCGACGGTCTTGATGTTGAGCAACTGTCGATAGTTGACGTTCTCGGTGGTGCTAGACCCACCCCAGGTGCCGCAGCCCAGGGAGAACGTCGGCGTGAGGTTGTTGTACACGCCGCCGAGTGCGCCGACCGCAGTCGGGGCGTTGACCAGGATGCGACCGGTACGAACGGCGCGACTGTAGGCGTCGACGACGCTCTGGTCGTCGGCGTAGATGGCCGAGGTATGCCCCAGGCCGCCGTGTTCGGTGACCAGGACGGCGACGTCGATGGCGTGCTGAACGTCGCGGGCGCGGACCACTCCCAGCACCGGCATCAGTTTCTCGGCGACCAGCGGATGCGCGGCCAGCTCGTCAAGGTCGGCCGGCAGCGGCGCGAGCAGGATCTTGGTCGTTGGCGGAACACGAAATCCCGCCCTGGCCGCCAACTCCGGCGCCTTCTGGCCGACTGCGTCCATGCTCATCTTGGCACCGCAGCCGAATGCGAATTGCGCGATCTTGGCGGCTTCGCCCTCGGTCAGTAGATGCGCACCCATCTTCTCGAATTCGGCAAGCATCTGCTCATAGATCTCACCGTCGATGACACAGGTCTGTTCGGCGGGGCAGATCACCGATGAGTCAAAGGTTTTCGAGATCAGGATGTCGACGACGACGCCGCGCACGTCGGCCGTCTTGTGGATATAGATCGGCGCGTTGCCGGGTCCGACGCTCAGGGCGGGCTTGCCGGCCTGATTGGCCAGCTCGACGATCCGCGGGCCCCCGGTCACCCAAATGAAGTCGATGCCTTCGTGCTTGAACAGGTAATGCGTCACCTCGTGGGCGGCGTCGGGAATCACCTGCAGCGCACCCGGGGGCATGCCGGCCGCTTCGCCAGCCTCCCGCAGGATGGCGACGCTGCGTTCACAGCTGCGCACCGCGTAGGGAGAAGGCCGAAACAGTATGGCGTTGCGCGTCTTGGCGGCGACGATAGCTTTGAACAGCACCGTCGACGTCGGGTTGGTGACGGGCGTTATCGCCAGCACCACACCGATCGGTTCGGCGATGTAGACGATGTTGTGCTCGACGTCCTCGTCGATGGCACCGACCGACTTCTTGTCGCGCAGGTAGTCGTGCAGGAATTCGGTGGCTACATAGTTCTTGACGACCTTGTCCTCGAAGACCCCGAACCCGGTCTCCTCGATGGCCAGCGCGGCGAGTTCGCCGGCGGCGCGGACCCCGGCACGGACCATCGCCTCAACGATTCGGTCCACCTGGTCTTGGTCGAGTTCGCGAAATTCGCGGGCGGCGGTGGCGGCGGTCTCGACGATCGCGTCGATCTCGCCGGTGCGGACATCGCCGTTCGACAGTGCTGTGTGATCCAGTGTCCCGGTCATCGCCGTACCTCCCGAAGAATTCGGCGATCGTAAGTCCGAGGCTGGCCGAGAACATAGGGATCAAAGACCCTTTATGCTGAGTTACTCTGACCATACTCAGATGCTCGTCGGACCAGGGAGAACGATGACCACTCACCGCGCTGGCACGTGCAATCCGCCGGACAGTCGCTTGAACTGGTTGAGGTGCCGACCGTCGCACCCCCATTCGGCCACGTGCGGATCGCCGTCAACGCCTGCGGCGTCTGCGGCACCGACCACGCCTTCGTCAACGGCGGCTTTCCCAACCTGAGCTGGCCCGTCACGCCTGGCCATGAGATCGCCGGGACCATCGCCGAGGTGGGCGCCGGTGTCGAGGGGTTCACCCGCGGTGACCGGGTGGCGGTGGGCTGGTTCGGTGGCAACTGCAACCACTGCCTGCCGTGTCGCAAGGGCCAGTTCATGCAGTGCGTCAACGGCCAGATCCCCAGCTGGCACTACCCCGGCGGGTACGCCGAGTCGGTGACCACCCCGGCCACCGCGTTGGCCCGGATCCCTGACGGGCTGTCCTTCGCCGAAGCGGCGCCGATGGGCTGCGCAGGGGTGACCACCTACAACGCACTGCGCCGCACCCGTGCGGTGGCCGGTGACCGGGTGGCCGTGCTCGGCATCGGCGGGCTCGGGCACCTCGGGGTGCAGTGGGCGCGCGCGATGGGCTTCGAGACGATCGCGATCGCGCGCGGCTCCGAGAAGGCCGCTGACGCAAAGGAACTCGGCGCCCATCACTACATCGATTCGACCGCCGGTGACGTCTCCGAAGCGCTCCAGGCGCTGGGCGGGGCGCAGGTGGTACTGGCGACGGCGGCCAACTCGGCGGCCATGGCCGCGACAGTCGGCGGACTGGCGCCGCAGGGTGAGCTGGTGATCGTCGGAGCCACGTTCGATCCGCTGCCGACATCGAGGACACCATGCACTTCGCGGTGCTGTCCGGAGTGCGGGCGCGCATCGAGGAGCGCCCGCTGGCGCAGGCGGCCGAGGCATACGCCGCGATGGACGAGGGCCGCGCTCGCTACCGCATGGTCCTGACGATGTAACTAGTCCTGGCCAGCGCCGTTGTCGTTGTCGTCGCCATGGGCGGTCTCGGGCACGTCGAGGACGCTCACGTCGATGCCGTAGGGCAGAAACCGCACGTTGCGGTTGGGGTCGGTGTTGCGTTTGTTGGCCCGCAACGCGTCCAGTTCGTTCTGGTAGACCTGCTCGACGTGGGCCTTACCGGCCGCGTCGGTGGTGTAGATAGCCCACACCCCGTCGCCGGCCTCCCCCGCGGTCTCGGGCTCGGGGCGGGGACGGGACCGGCGGGTGAACTCGTCGAACAGCACACCGAACCCGGCGGTCTCGCCAGAGGTGGTGAGGAAACGACCGAAGGCGTCTCGCAGTCCCTCACCGGCTTCGCGCACGACGCGGTCGAGGTCGTCGGGGTCGAAGCCGAACGGTCCTTTGTTGTCCATAGTTGCCAGTGTGCGCGCAGATTGCGGTCACGTCGACAAGCTGGCCTTGGCGGCGATGCCTCCAGCGCCGACCAGCCATCGGCTACACCACCGTCAACGGCAGAGAACGACGCTCCTCGAACTCGAACGTCGCACCGAGGCTGAACTTCGTGACCTCCACCTCGGGCGCGACTTTGGCTGCGGTGTCGGTCTTTTCGAACTCTGCGGTCCAATCGTCGCCGATGCCGGTGATGCGCACCGCGAGATGCGGGTCGACCGCCGTGGCGATCGCCTGTAGCGGTTCCGGGGACGCCGGGGAGCACAGCGAGATCCAGGAGCCGTCGTCGTGGCACGGTGACCGATGGACGTGCAGCCGGCCGCCCTCGATCTCGGCGACCACGTAGCCGGCGGGGTTGAGCAGCGGGTGCAGTTCGAGGACCCGGGCGAGGCCGTCGAAATCGGTGGGCAACCGCAGCGCTTTGCGAATCCGCTCAGCAGCCACACCCGCGATGCCGATGAGCTGCTTGGTGCAGATCTGGGTGGCCAGTTCGGTGTTGTCCGTGTCCGTGCCTTTGTCAGTGGCCCTCGCCCGGACCGCGATGCCGAAGGACAGGTTGAGCAGGTGCATCTGCAGCACCACCTCGTCGGCGATGCGCGCGAGGGCCGAGTGGGAGAACGCGCCGAAATCGACGTCGGACAGCAGCGGCCCGGTGTATGCGGGCCAGCCTTCGTCCGCGGGGTCGATGGGTGCGAGTTGCCATGTGGCGGCGTTTGTTTGGGCGACGATGTCGAGCGCGGGGATGCTGGTGGCATCGGGGTAGGACTCGTCGATGATGACAGTCCAGGCGCAGTGCGGCTGGCGGTCGGCGGGCGTGCGCGGCGGGCGGTGGATCGGCCGCACCTGGGCCTTGGGGTTGGTGGCCACGGCGGTGGCGTCGAAGGTGGGGTCCTCGATGTCGTGGCACATGCCCTTGACGTAGTCCGGCCCCATCGGCTCGACGTCGAGCAGGGCTCCGCAGTGGTCGAGGTGGAATTCGCCGTGCCAGCGGTCGTGGACGGTGTAGCGGAAGTCCATGAACTGTGGTGGGGCACCGATGTCGAGCTGCAGCCCCTTGAAGATCGTGATGACGTCGGTGCCCTCGTACTTCAAGGCCTTCTGCATCCGCCGGGTGTAGATGGGACTGGAGCCGGCCCACTCCTCGATCGCGATCTGCAGCATCTCGTCCCGGCCGAAAGACTGTATACACCAAGCCATTCCGGATCGGTCGATCATCTGCCCGATCAGCAGCAATTCAGGCACGAGGGTGGCAAGTTCGGCCCGGGACAATCGGGCATAACGGCTGAGGGGCTGGCTCATACGCGAAACATAGTTGTCTCAATGTTATAAAGTCAACGATGTGAAGTCGCTCGGCACACCCCCCACCAGGCAGACCCAGGCGCCGCGCAAACGCGGTGACGACACCCGCGCGATGATCATCGACGAGACCGTCCGCTGCGTGGTCGAGGAGGGCTTCTCCGCCGCCACCGCCAAGCACGTCGCCGAGCGCGCGGGCGTCACGTGGGGCGTCATCCAGTACCACTTCGGCGACCGCAACGGCTTGTTGATGGCCGTGGTCGACGAGGGGGTGGCGCGCCTGCTGGAGAGCCTGGGTTCAGCCGAGGTCGGCGATCTACCGCTGCCCGATCGGATCGAGGTCGTCGTCGACACCGCGTTCCGGTGCTACAGCAGCCCAACGTCGTTGGCGGCATTCGAGATCCTGCGGGCCACTCGCGGCACCCATGGGCAGAGCGCGACCCGTCACCTGATGGAGATCAACGCCGCCATCAACCAACTGGGCCGGCTGATCTCCGAGGATCCGGCCGTGGCCGAGGTGATCTGGTCGGCGCTGCGCGGCATGGTCCTCGTCGAGATGATCGTCAACTCTCACCTGGAGTGGCAGCGGGAGCGTCAGCTACTCGTCGACATGGTCACGCAGTACCTCCAGAGCTAAGTCCAGCGAACCACGTCACAGCCTTCGCTCGTCGTGCTAGGCATCACAGGTGACTGGCCAATCGACCCTCTGCAGGGCGTCACTGTCGGCAAACTCACACGTCCTGGCTTGATTTACATGGAATTAACAAGGACGATCAAGGGGTTCTTCTAGCAGGTGATCCCTGGCTGGGGAACATATCCAGCAAACACTCCCCCGCAGACTCGGGGGATATCGAGGAGTTGAGAACACAATGTCGATCGCGGAGTTTCGCAACGATATGAAGCGGGCCATGCGCCGCCGCCGGCTGTACGCGCGCATCAATGCGCTGCCCCAGTCGACCGTGCGCGAGGAGCTCGTGGCGATCGCGCAGCGCTACGAATTCGGTGAGCGCTGACCGTCCGTCGATGAACTGATGGCGCGACCCTTCGGGCATCGCGCCATCCATCGGGACATCCAGACCCGTCGTGCCGGTCTCTTGTGCTGCAATGTGCGGCATGGCTGATGCGGACGCGATCGAGGCAATCAAGCAGGTGAAGTACCGCTATCTGCGAGCACTGGACACCAAGCATTGGGACGACTTCGCCGACACCCTCACCGACGACATCATCGGTGACTACGGG
The DNA here is from genome assembly GCF_054073305.1 of Mycolicibacterium sp. CBM1. Classification (NCBI taxonomy): domain Bacteria; kingdom Bacillati; phylum Actinomycetota; class Actinomycetes; order Mycobacteriales; family Mycobacteriaceae; genus Mycobacterium; species Mycolicibacterium sp. CBM1. The sequence continues at coordinate 42,764 of NZ_JBSXPP010000023.1, forward strand.
TCGTCGTTGGGCGAGGAACACCACTTCACCAACCGCACGGACCTGGTGGAATTCATGCGCAAGTCGATGCCCGCCGGCGTCCTGACCGAACATCGAGTGACCCATCCGGAGATCACCGTCGACGGCGACGAAGCTGAGGCGACGTGGTACCTGCAGGATCGGGTGATCGTCCCGGAGTTCAACTTCATGTTGATGGGGGCGGCGTTCTACCGTGACCGCTACCGCAAGACGCCGGACGGCTGGAAGATCGCCAAGACGGGCTACGACCGCACCTACGAGGTGACGATGTCGACCGAGGCGTTGAACTTCAAGGCAACCCCCGGCGCCGCAATCGCCATTACTTAGCGACAGCTACTTGGCGACGGCGATCAGCGCGCCGGGCTGTAGCCAGCGCATGATCTTGACCAACGTGTCGTCGTCGAGGGAGACGCAACCTGCGGTGGGCCCACCGTCGGTGGTGTGCACGAAGAATGCGCCGCCGTTGCCAGGGATCCGAGCCTTGTTGACGCCCATGACGATGGCGTGGGCGTACTGCGGGATGTAGAGGTTCTCGGTGCCGCTGGCCGGGTTGGTGTCGAACGGGCAGTCGGCCTTCTTACAGACCTGCATGGTGTTGTAGGTCGGGCTCTTCATGTCGCCGTCCCACCAGTAGTCCGGGGTCACCTGGACGTACTGCAGGCCGCCGCCGGGGTTGGGCTGGGTGCCGAAGGCGAAGTCGAGGGTGAAAATGCCCATGGGCGTTTTCATTTCGCCGTCATGGGATTGCGGGACCATGCCATTGGCGCCGACATGGGTGGGAATGGCGGTGGCGACGGGTTGCCAACCGTTGGCGCCGCGCTGCCATACGTCCATGTTGGCGGTGGCACCGCCGGTGCTGACGACGGAGAGCACCTGGGTGGCGTCGCCCACGTTGGCCTGGAACCACGGCGTCTCCGCGTGACTGGGCGGGGCGGAGGACAGCGCCAGCAGTGCCGCACTGACGGCAGCACACATCGAAACGACGGCTCGGCGCATCGGTTCATGGTGTCTGGGTGGTTCCTGGCAGGTCAAGTCAAGGTTGGGTGACGGTTTGGTCTGGGCTGGCTAACGGGATTGGGTGACTTGACTCCGCTGGCCAACCAGTGGTGCGACCGCTCTGAGCACCCGGAACTGGGTGTACAGGCAGGTGGGAGTGGGTATTGCCAGTATTGGTGAATAGCGCTCCGGCAAACGCAAGGGATACGATTTCCGACATGTCGCACGTGCCATACGGACCAGGGCCCACAGCACAAGCTCCGTGGCCGGGACCGCCGCCGTCAGGGGGGCCGTCGCGGTTGCCGACGGTCATCGCCATCGTCGTCGCCGTGATCGCGATCGCCGTCGCCATCGGAGCCTGGTTCAGGCCGGCGCCTAAGCCTGAGGCTCCCGCAGCTAAGACGTACAGCGAGCAGGAAGTCACTGATGCGAAGAAGGCTGTGTGTGAGGCGTTTGCAGCCGCCAACAAGGCGGTGCAGGCTGCTGGCAGGAGGAACGAGGGAACGGATTCCACCGCGATCTTGGCAGTAGCCGCGAATGTTCGCCTCGCGTTGACGGCGGGCAGTTCATACATGCTGCGGAATCTAGAAGATTCTCCAGCGACTCCGGACGATCTAGTGGCGTCGATCAAGAAGCTTGCCGATACCTACGAGGACATTGCAATCGCGCAGCTTGGCGAAGCCCCTCAAGACCAGTTGGACCCTTTATACAAAGCTGGTGACGAGGTGACGAATAGCGTTAAGCAGGCTTGCGGATGAGCGAAGAAGCAGCGTTGAGTGGCTGGGGCCTCTTACTAGTTGGCCATGAGTGGCCGAATGCTTCGTCCCTGACTATCGTCGCAACCGCGGCTGCTAGCAGAGGGCTCATTGCAAACTCCTACGATTCCTACGCGGACTTGTTGCAATCCATCCAGAACGGTCCCCTATCCGAGCAGCAGGGTGTGACCGCGGATGACGCAAGAAAAGCTTACGAACGAGGTCGGAGTCATGCAGTCGAGGTTTCGGAGCAGAATGCGGCCAAGAAATCCGCCTACGAATCAGCACATGGATCGACGCATGAGCTTCGAAGCGAACTCACATCAATCGCTGAGCGCGGAACTTCTGATATTCAAAAGATCACCGCATCGAATGACCCCCTACCGATGAAGGTTGACAAGATCGTTGAAGTCATCTCTACCGCTCAGCGTGACGCCAGCAGCAAGGCTGCAACCTACAGCGACAACGTGTTCAGTGCGATCCAACAGGTACTCGACCGATCGGGCCAGGACATACCAGCGCGGAAATTCGCAGAGCAGCGCGGGTTCGACCCTTCAAGTCAGAACCGACCAATGTCAGCCGAGGCCCTTCGCGACCAGGTTCGATCATTCTTGAAGAATTCGCCAAGCCAGCCCAACCAATCCGCCGAAAGTCAAAACTCACCGGTTTCGGATTCATTTTCATCCGCCTCGTCCGCGGGCGAGTCGCAAAATCAAGTGCCAGTCGAAGCGCCTGGACCGAGCGCAACGGCTTTCTCATTTGCAACGAACAACGGGAAATCTGTTGGTGGAACTGCGGCTACGCCATCTCCTGACAATCCGACTGAGCTCGGTCCGGTGCTTGCGAGCGGTCAAACGGGACCACTCGTCGGAAGTTTTCAGGGATCGCCATTACCAGGTTCAACGGCTGCCGGGGGTCGGCCCGCTACTGGGACAATGGGAGCCGTCACACCGCCCGGCTCGCCATTCGCCCCGCCCCCATCCTTGGGTAGCGGCACCCCCTCCACCCCCACCTCCGCCCTCTCCCCCGAAGGCTTCGCCCAGAACTTCAACGCCGGAGCGCAGACCGGCAGCCCGATGTCGGCCGGCACCGAGTCCCTGTCCAACAGCGCCGCACACGCGATGCAACCGCAGACCCCGCTCCACCCCAAGAGTATGAGCGCCCCGATGACATCGACCATGCCATCAGCCGGAGCACCACTCTTCGAAAATGCCCACGCGGCACCAACTTACGAAACCCCCGCACCCACCACCACACCAGCCGAGACGCCCCAGACCTTCGTCGCCGCACCCACCGCATCGGCCGCACCCGCCATGCCGTCGGCCGCCGCCCCAGCCGCCCCCGCCGGACCACTGCCCGCCTACGGCGCAGACCTACGCCCACCGACGATCACCCCGCCGGCCAGCCCACCACCGGCTCCCTTGGCCGCCAACCCGGGATCCGCACCCGTCCACCCGTCGAACGCCAGCCCGCTGGGCCAGCCCGCTGTCGTACGACAACAACCCTCCCCTGCGCCCACAGTCCCACCAGTCAGCGGACTCACCGAAAATGCCGTCGCCGCAACGGCTACCGGTGCAGCGGCCGGCGCCAGCGCCGCACAGACCCAGGCCCAGCAGCGGCTACAACGCCTCCTCGACGCCGTCGCCCGGCAGGAGCCCAAGTTGCGCTGGGCCATCGGCGACCGCGAAGACGGCACCACCGTCCTGGCCACAGACCTCGCCAGCGGCTGGATTCCGCCACACATCGAAATCCCCACCGGCATCAAGCTGCTCGCGCCCGGGCGCCGAAACAGGACCCTCGAAGCACTACTCGGCGAGACCACCCTCACCGCCGCCTACACCCCAGGCCAGTACATCCCGCCCGCCGCCGACACCGAACCCGTCTCGATGTCGATCCGCCCCCGCAGCACCGACGACGTCGACGACCTCGGCTGGGAACTCTCCCAAGCCACCAAATGGCGCGACGGCCTACCACGTCTGGCCCACACCCTGGCCAAAGCCGCCACGACGGGGACCGGCTACCTGGACTCCGAAATCGAACTGCTGCACGAAAACCTCAGCGCTGTCGCCAAGCAGGTCATCGCCGGCTACCCAGATAGCAACCCCGCCGACATCGGCAACTGGCAGCTGCTGGCGACCATCGATGCACTCATCAACGACGAGAAGACCGCCGCCAACTACCACTTCGCGTGGTTCCAGGCGCTCAGCCTGGCATTGAAGGGGGAGGAACGCCGATGACCTCCGGTCAGATCAGCGCAAGCGCCGGCCAGTACCTGGCCGCCAATGGCATGAACGTGCCGCCGCCGCCCATCGCTTCCGACCCGCTCGTTGCCGGTGCGGTGCCCATCGAGCAGCTTCTTCGCATTCTCGGTCTCGCCGCTAACCTCGGCGACCCGAAGGACAACGCGGAGAGCGCCGAAGAACACGCCAAGCGCGATGCCAAGACCGCCGATGCAGCGGCCAAGTTCCCGGCCCAGGACGAACAGGCAGCCGCCGAGATGAAGGGCGTCGCCGGGCAGGGTGACGCCTCCCAGATGGCCCAACAGCTTCCACAGATGGCCTCGGGTATCGCAGGTGCGCTCGCCGGGGCGATGGGCGGAATGCTGCAACCTCTTACCCAAATGCCCCAGCAGCTCGCCCAGGGCGCACAGCAGGCCATGCAGGCCGGTATGGGCATGATGCAGCAGGCGGGCGGAGCAACCCTGGACAAAGCCGGCCTCACTGACGCTCCGCTCGACGAACTCGGCGAAACCGCAGGCGAATTGGGGGCAGGCGGTGGCGGCGGTGGAGCTGGCGGCGGCGGCCTCGGCGGAACCACCCCGATGTCCATGCTGGGTCCGCCACCGGTTCCCGCCGCCGGCACCTCGCCGTCATCGGCGCCGGCCATGACCACGCCACCGGCGAAGATGGCCGCGCCTGGCACCACTCCGACCGCCGGCATGGGCGGCATGCCGATGATGCCGCCCGGTGCCATGCACGGTGGAGGCGGCTCGGAGAAGGACACCAAGGCTGACACCAAACGCGTGTCGGTCCCGACCGTCAAGAACGGTGCGCCCGTTCAGGGCCGCATCGCCACCCCCCCACCGGAGCCGCAGGTCACTAAGAAGGTCGACGGCAAGCCGGTGGCCACCAAGCGAATCATCCTGCCCAACACCAAACCCGCCGACGAAGCACCAGAGCCGAAGTCCTGAGCCAAGTCAAGGACGTGCGCCGCAATGCGGGTCTGTAGCCCTCGGCGCCAGCCGGCTCCGCGCTCCCGACGGCTCTGGATGAGCCGGACGCGGAATTGACGACACCGTCGACTTAACCCCCGGCTACGTTGGGTTGATGACACCGCGAATCTTGCTTGAAGGTCAGGGCATCCGTCAGATCACGAGCGGGCTGGGAACGTTGGACCGCGAAGTGTTCGAGGCGGTCGCCGAATCGCCGAGCGTGCTGCTGGACAAGGCGATGCCGGTGCTGACCCGCGCCGCCGACCATTCCAAGCTGTGGTTCGCAATCGCCGCGGTGCTCACCGCAACGGGTTCACCGGCGGCGCGCCGCGGCGCGGGCCGCGGGGTGGCCACCTTGGCGGTCACCAGCATGGTCACCAATCAGCTCGCCAAACGCGCCTGGAAGCGCCAACGGCCCAACGGGAGCCTGGTGCCGCTGGTGCGGCGCGCTCGTCGGATGCCCACGTCGAACTCGCTGCCATCAGGTCATTCCGCGAGCGCGGCGGCATTCGCCGTCGGCGTCGGCCTGGAGAGCCCGCCGCTCGGTCTCGGGCTGGCCTTGCTCGCCGGCCTCGTCGGCCTGTCCCGAGTCGCCACGGGCGCGCACTACCCGGGTGACGTGTTCGCCGGCTTCGGTATCGGCGCCGCGATCGCTGTGCTCGGCGGCCGGCTCATCCCGCCGATCGTGCCCGCCAAGCTGCCCTCGAACGAGCCGCTGATCATCGAGGCACCGGCACGGCCCGACGGCGAGGGCGTCGTCCTCGTGGTCAATCCCGCCTCCGGTAGCGGCAATGGGGCACGGGTCATCGACGAGGTCCGCCAGAAGCTGCCCAAGGCCGAGATCGTCCAACTCGCGGCGGGCGACGACGCCGCGACCGCGCTGCGCGAAGCAGCCGAACGCGCCGAGGTACTCGGTGTAGGGGGCGGTGACGGCACCGTTGCGTGCGCAGCCGGGGTGGCGCTAGCGGCCGGGCTGCCGCTCGCGGTGTTCCCCGCGGGCACCTTCAACCACTTCGCCAAGGACATCGGTTGCGACACCGTCGAACGCACCGTCGCGGCCATCAAGGCGGGCAGCGTGTCGTGCGTCGACCTGGTCTGCCTCAACGAAGACCAGACGGTGATCAACACCGCCAGCATCGGGGCCTACCCGCAGTTCGTCCGGACCCGCGAGAAGCTCGAGCACAAGATCGGCAAGCCGCTGGCCGGCATGTACGCCATGCTCCACACGCTGCGCCGGGAGCAGCCGGTGCGCATCCGCTACGACAACAAGACCCTGCAGACGTCACTGTTCTTCCTCGGCAACTCGGTGTACCTGCCGTCGGGCTTCGCCCCCGCCCGGCGCACCCGGATGGACGACGGGCTCATCGACGTCCGGATCCTCGAGACCGGCCGCCGGCTGAGCCGCCTGCGCATCCTGACCGCCTTGGCTCTCGGCCGGCTGGAGCGCAGCCCGCTCTACCACGAGATCCAGGCGCCGGAGTTCTCCTTCGAGGCGGTGGACGGGCCGACTCCTCTGGCCCGCGACGGCGAAGTCGGCGACACCTACGACCGGGCCAGTTTCAGTGCACGCTATCGAGTTCTGCCGGTTTTCCGGCCGCTGCGGTGACCTGCCGCGGTGGCAGCAGCCGCATACACAACAGGTAGTACAGGTAGCCGAGGGCCCATCCCGCCACCACGTCGGACGGGTGGTGAACGTTGAGCACCACGCGCGCCGAGCCGACCACAACGATGAGCGCCGCTCCCAGCACCGCCAGCGGAAGTCGCGCCGCCCGAGCCAGCCGTGGCCAGATCACGGTGAGCACGGCGAGCACCCCCACCATCACGCCCAGGGCATGACCGGAGGGGAACGACGTGGACGTGGCATGGGACAGCGCCGTATCGGGGCGCTGCCGATTGGCCAGGAGCTTGGCAGCCTCGGTCACCAGTCCCATCAATTCGACGCTGATCACCAGAAAGAGTGCCGTCTGAAGGTGTCTGCGCGTCAGCGCCGCAATGATCATCACCAGCGCGATCACCCGAAAGCCGATCGGGCCGAACACGAAGCAGAACACCACCCAGAACTTCACCCAGCCCGGGCGCGCGGCGCCGATGTCACGGAACTCGCGCAGCAATACGGTGTCGACGGCGGCCAGCCATCCCCAGTGCTGCACGAATCCCACCCACATGGCCGCGTAGACCATCGCGGCGGCCAGGGCGGAGCCGATCAGCCAGGCTTTCCGTGATCCCATCTCTTCTTCCCTACCACGACGTTCTGGCACGATCGTGGATGTGGCCGTCTTCCTGCGCCGCTTGTTCGGTATCGGCAAGCTACCGCCCGAGATGCGTGCGCAGTTCGACAGCGAAGGCATCGTCTATCTGGCCGAGTACGTGCCGGTGACGCGTCGTTTCACTGGCAGGATCCCGGGTCTACGCGCCAGCGGAAGCGTCGCCAGTTACGTGGGCTCGGTCGTCTTGACCTCCCAGCGCGCCGTCGCCACCCTGTCGAGCGTGCCCAAGGTGGCCGGACGCACCCTCGATGTCCGGTGGGATGCCACCGCCGGTGGCGCTGTCGCCGCCGAAATATCCAGCAGCGGAATCACTCTGGACGTCGACGTCGACGCGGTCGACCCGCGGTTCAGCGGCAGCCTGTCCCTGAAGTACAAGACCGAGATCCCCGACGACGTACTGGTGCGGCTGCCCACCACGCATCTGGCGTTCGACGTGCCGCCCGAGTACGTGTTCCGCGCGGTCGGCGTACCGCACAACCCCTGACCGCTTCCGAGGTCAATCACTTCCAGACCGATACCTCTCGGGCCGATGCGGCGAATGTGGCGCGGGCGCCAAGAATCCGACCCGGCACTAACCTTGCACCGCATGCCGGATGCGGGCACCGTCACTCGGCGGGGCAAGCTAGACCTACCGAACCGAACGGAGGCATCCCGCGTGAGCCAGCGCCAACGCGACAACCTGCTGATCGTCCACTGGCACGACCTAGGCCGCTGCTTGGGCGTCTACGGGCACCCCGGGGTGCCCAGTCCACGGCTGGACCGGCTGGCCGCCGAGGGCATTCTGCTCACCCGCGCTCACGCCACCGCCCCGCTGTGCTCACCGTCGCGGGGGTCGCTGTTCACCGGCCGCTACCCACACAGCAACGGCCTTGTCGGCCTGGCACATCACGGCTTCGAATATCGCCCCGGAGTGCGAACCCTGCCCCACATCCTGCACGAGCATGGTTGGTACTCAGCACTTTTCGGGATGCAGCACGAGACGTCATTCCCGACGCGGCTGGGTTACGACGAGTTCGACGTGTCCAACTCCTACTGTGACTACGTCGTGGGACGTGCCCAGGAGTGGCTCACCGAAAGCGCTCCGATCGAACAGGGCACGCCGTTCCTGCTGACCGCCGGCTTCTTCGAAACGCACCGCCCGTATCCACGCGATCGGTACGAACCCGCCGACGCCGCCGCCGTCGAAGTTCCCGACTTCCTGCCCGACACCCCCGAGGTGCGCGGAGACCTCGCAGAGTTCTACGGCTCGATCGCGGTCGCCGACGCCGCCGTCGGCCGGCTGCTGGACACCCTGCAGGAAACCGGCCTGGACGCCGACACCTGGGTGGTGTTTCTCACCGACCACGGCCCGGCTTTTCCGCGCGCCAAATCCACCCTGTACGACGCCGGCACCGGTATCGCCATGATCATCCGCCCGCCCCGCCGGCTCGCGGTCACTCCGCAGGTCTACGACGAGTTGTTCAGCGGCGTCGACCTGCTGCCCACCCTGCTGGAACTGGTCGGCATCACCCCCGGCGACGACGTCGAAGGCCTCTCGCACGCAGGCAATCTGCTCACCGCACAAGGCTCTCCGGCGCAGATCCGCGACCACGTCTACACCGAGAAGACCTACCACGACTCCTACGACCCGATTCGTGCGATCCGCACCAAGAACTACAGCTACATCGAGAACTACGCGCAGCGGCCCCTGTTGGACCTTCCGCTGGACATCGAGGAGAGCCCGTCGGGGCAGGCGGTGGATCCCTTCATCCACGCACCGCGCCCACCGCAGGAGTTGTACGACCTCGACGCCGACCCCGACGAGTCGAGGAACCTTCTCGACGGCGAGGCCACCGACGAGTCGCTGGCCGTCGCCGAAGAACTGGCGGTGCGCCTCAACCAATGGCGCGAAGAAACCGGCGACGTCATCCCTTCGGAGTTCGTGGGCACCCGCATCGCGGCGCGCTACACCGAGACCTACTTCGAGATCCACGGCTTGACACTGACCAGCCGCGCCGCCACCGCCACCGCCACCGCCACCGCCACCGCCACCGCCACCGCCACCGAACGTGGTATCGAGGACGAAGTTGGTTCGCAGCAATAGTTTTCGTCACGCGAAGTTAAATTTCGCCGATCCCACCACCCGAGGGATCTGCCGTTAGGCTCTGCCCATGCCCGATCACCCGACGGCCTATCTCGTGCTCGCCTCGCAGCGCAGCGGCAGCACCCTTTTGGTCGAGTCGTTGCGCGCCACGGGCGTCGCGGGTGAGCCGCAGGAGTTCTTCCAGTACTTGCCCAACACCAGCATGTCGCCGCAACCACGGGAGTGGTTCGCCGACACCGACGACCAGTCGATCCTGCGACTGCTCGATCCCTTGATCGAGGGCAAGCCCGACCTCGCCCCGGCCGAGATCTGGCGGGACTACATTCGTACCGTCGGGCGCACACCCAACGGCATCTGGGGCGGCAAGCTGATGTGGAACCAGACCTCGATGTTGCTCAGCCGCGCCAAGGACCTGCCCGAGCGCTCGGGAACGGGTCTGCTGTCGGCGATCCGGGACGTCGTCGGCAGCGACCCGGTACTGATCCACGTGTATCGGCCCGACGTCATCTCGCAGGCGGTGTCGTTCTGGCGGGCCGTGCAGACCCGGGTGTGGCGCGGCCGCCCGGACCCGGTGCGCGACGCCCGAGCCGAATACCACGCCGGGGCGATCGCCCACGTCGTCGCCATGCTGCGGGCCCAGGAGGAGGGGTGGCGAACCTGGTTCGCCGAAGAGGACGTCCACCCGATAGATGTGCCCTACCCGGTGTTGTGGCGCAATCTCACCGACGTGGTGGCCCAGGTTCTCGAAGCCGTCGGCCAGGATCCACGCCTCGCCCCGGCCCCCGTGCTCGAGCGCCAGGCCGATCAACGCTCAGACGAATGGGTGGACCGCTACCGCGCCGACGCCGAACGTCAGGGCCTGCCGACCTGAGCGACGACGAAAATCCGGCGGAACGGGAAGTGTATGCGCCCGTCCGGGCGGGGTGGGTAGGCCTCGTCGAGCATGGGAATCAATTCGCCGCGGAACCGTTCCCACTGCTCGTCGTCCAACTGATCGCGGATTGGCGTCAGCGCCGTGCCGGTGATCCAGTTGAGCACCGCGTGCTCGCCGGTGAGCTCGTGGATGTAGGTGGTCTCCCAGGCGTCGACGCTGCAGCCGGCGTCGGTCAGCAGCCCGGCATACTCCGACGGGGTCTGCACCACCCTTGCGGTGCGAAAGCCGAAGTCGCCCAATATTTCCGACCACGGGTTCTGGGCAGCCAGCCGGCGCACCGCGGCATGCGACGGCGCATCGAAGTTGCCGGGCACCTGAACCGCGATCCACGCACCTGGTTCCAGCAGCTGCGCCCACCGCAGCATCAATTTGGCATGTCCGGGAATCCAGTGCAGCGCAGCATTGCTCAGGACCACATCGGTTCCAGATTGCGGCGCCCAGGCGCTGATGTCGCCGAGTTGAGCGGCTAGGCCGCGCTCGCGAGCCGCGGCGACCATCTCCGGAGAGCTGTCCACCGCCTCGACGGTGGCCGACGGCCAGCGGCGGATCAGCTGCTCGGTGAGGTTTCCGGGTCCGCAACCGAGGTCTGCCACCCGGCGCGGCGACTCGGCGCCGACGCGCGCCAACAGGTCGAAGAAGGGGCGGCCGCGTTGATCGGCGAACGCCAGATAGTTCTGCGGATTCCACATCCTGCCCACTTCACCACAGCGCCGCCGACCTTCACCACAGCGCCGCCGATCATGAAATACACAGCCAGTTCCCAGCCGGCACGACCGCCGCGGCCCAGCGCCGTCGTGCACCGTAGTGGCCGTGACCGCGATCGCCGACCGCCTGGACCTCGCCGCCCCAGCGGCAGCCGACGCCGAGGTCCCGCCCGCGCCGCGCTGGTCTTCGCCGGCTCTGATCGCTTTGCTGGGCGCGACCGCGGCGCTCTACTTGTTCAACCTGCCGATCAACGGCGACGGCAACGCGTTCTACGCGGCGGCAGCACAGTCGGGTGCCAAGAACTGGAAGGCGTGGTTCTTCGGTTCTCTGGACCCCAACAACTTCATCACCGTCGACAAGCCGCCGGCGTCACTGTGGGTGACCGGGCTATCGGTGCGATTCTTCGGGATGACCAGCTGGGCCATTCTGGTGCCACAGGCGGTGATGGGTGTGCTGGCCGTCGCGCTGCTCTACGCCACGATGCGCCGCACCGTCGCCGATCCGCGCCGGGGCGCGGTCGCGGCCCTGATCGCCGCCGCCGTCATGGCCCTGACCCCCGCGGCGACCCTGATGTTCCGGTACAACAATCCCGACGCACTCATGGTGCTGCTCATCGTCGCCGCCGCCTACGGCCTGATCCGCGCTACGGCGACCGCGTCGTGGTCCTGGCTTGTATTCGTCGGCGTCACATTGGGTTTCGCGTTCTTGACGAAGATGCTGGCCGGGTTGCTGGTACTCCCGGCGTTCGCTCTGGCGTATCTGCTGTTCGCGCCGACCACGTGGCGCAGACGCCTGGTGCATCTGTTGGGCGCCGCGGCCGCTCTGATTGTGTCGAGCGGATGGTGGGTCGCCGTCGTCGACCTATGGCCGGCGGCGTCACGTCCCTACATCGGCGGTTCGACCGACAACAGCGTGCTCAATCTCGCTCTGGGTTACAACGGTGTCGACCGAATCGCAGGCGGTGGCAACGACGTGTCGCACGGGCATCTCGGCAGCTGGGGCATCCACGCCGGGGCGTTCAGAATGCTGGCCGGCGAGATGGGCTACGAGATTTCGTGGCTGCTTCCCAGCGTGGTGGTCGCGATCGTCGCCGGTGCGTACCTGGTGCTACGCCGGCGCATCAGCCGGCTCGAATCGGCCGGCGTCACCATGTGGACCGCCTGGTTCGTCGTCAGTGCGGGTGTGTTCAGTTACATGAGCGGAATGGTCCATCCCTACTACACCGTCGCGCTCGCGCCGGCGGTCGGCGCGCTGATCGGTCTGGTCGCGGTGCGCAGCAGGGCCGCGGCGGTCGTGATGGTCGTGCTCGCCGCCGGGTGGGGCATCGGGCTGCTGCACCGCGCGGGGCTGGGGCCCTCGTCGCTGCAGTGGACGATCGGGCTCGGCGCAGCGGCCGGACTGGCCTTGCTGGTGGCCGCGGCCCGCTGGCATCGGCTGACGCCGGTCGCGGCGCTGCTGTGCACTTTGGCCGGCCTGGGTGGCACCGCCACGTTCGCGGTGGCGACGGCGGCGACGCCGCACAACGGGTCGATCCCCAACGCGGCGCACACCGCCGACGTCTGGCCGACCGTCGGCGGCCGCTTCGCCAAGACAATGATGCTGGGCGCCGGTTCCAATCACGTCGACCCGCACCTGGCGGAACTGCTGTGCGCCACCAAGACCACCTGGTCAGCGGCCACCCCCGGTTCGCAGGCCGCAGCCGCGCTGGAGATCGCCTCCGGCACCGCCGTGATGGCAATCGGCGGGTGGAGCAACGACCCCGTCCCCACGCTGCAGCAGTTCGTCGACGCCGTGCACGCCGGTCGGATCGCCTACTACGTGGAGAGCGGACGGATGCGGGCCCACGACCGCACCAGTGAGCAGATCGCCGACTGGGTCGCCCACCATTACCCGCCGATGAAGGTGGGCGCTGCGACCGTGTACCACCTCATCTGAGGTTCGGCACTACTTCTTGACGGCGCTCACCAGGGTGACGCTGGCCAGCATGTTGGCCGCCTCGGCGTCCGCGGAGTCGACCGACCGGCCGACGGTCTGCAGGTAGTCGAGCAGCGTGGTGGCTTCGGCGTCCCAGCCACGCTCGGCGAGCCACTGCGCCGCCGGCGCATGCTGCTCGTTGTACACCAGCTGCCACCACTGGCCGCGTTCGTCGTCGACGGATTTGGCCTCGGCGACCTTGGCGTGGAAGGCGTCGCGGTCCATCGGCCTGCCCTCCTCGACGGCAAGGTGGCTACCCGGGCAGGTCAGTGCGTCGATGCCCGTGAAGAGCTGCTCCTGCGCGGTCGCGGGCAGGTAGATCAGCAGCCCCTCGGCAATCCAGGCCGACGGCTCGTCGGCATGAAAACCGCTGTCCAGCAGCGCCTTGGGCCAATCGTCACGAAGGTCCACGGCAATCTCCCGGCGCTGGGCCCTGGGTTCGGCGCCGTGGGCGGCCATCGCGTCGCGCTTGAACTCGAGCACCTGCGGCTGGTCGAGTTCGAAGACCGTGGTGCCCGCGGCCCACTCCAGGCGGTAGGCCCGCGAGTCCAGCCCCGCGGCCAACAGCACGACCTGGCGCACTCCGGCCTGCGCAGCCCGCCGGAAGTAGGCGTCGAAGTATCGGGTCCGCGCGGCCTGGAACGTCACGAACTGCTCACCGAACTCTTCGGACTTCAGTGGATGGTCAGGCACCCCGCCGTCCAGCAGCTCGGCCCACGGACCGCCCACCGCGCGGCAGAACACCTCCGCATACGGGTCGACCGCGAGCGGATCGGGCTTTTGCGCCTCCAGCGCTCGGGCGGCGGCGACGAACAAAGCCGTCGAACCGACACTCGTGGTGATGTCCCAGCTGTCGTTGTCAGTACGCACATCGGCGAGCGTACGCCCGGATCCTGACGGGGATCAGACCAGCGGCCGGCCGGTATGAACGCGCCAATCTAGGTCGTAGAGAAGCACATTGAACGGAAACGCCCGGACGAACCGGGGGGCGAGGTTGTTGGCGAACCGCAGCCCCGCCATCAGCCGGTCGAAGCGGCGCTGTTTGGCGGTATCCCATTCGAAGCGCATCTCGTCGCGGAACCGTTGCGGCAGGAACCCGGTGGTGATCAGCAGCGCCAGCTCTTCGTAGGCCCGCTGCACGGGTCCGGGCAGGCGCAGCCCGCGCAGCCGCGACACCGCGATCGGGTAGAGGTACTCGCGGACGGCGTCATCGATGTGCACCTTGTCCAGCGATTCCTGCCAGTAGCGGTCGAACGCGGTCCGGTCGGGCGGCCACATCTGCGCCGGCACCTGCAGTGTGGTGCCCAGCGCCGCACCGTCGCGGTAGTGCTGGTCCGCCGTCTGCTCGTCCATCTCCCCCACGAAGATCCGGTAGACGTCGACGGCACCCTTGTAGAGGCAGGCAGCGACCCACAGCTGGAGCTGCTTGTCGAAGGCCGTGTACTCCACCGGGCTGTCGTCCGTCGAGTACACCTGCGCGTGCGAGGTGTTCACCGCGCGACGGAAGGCCTTCTTCTGCTCGTCGCTACCCCTGGTGGCCACCGCGAGGTAGGTGAATGTCGTTCGGGCCCGCTTGATCGGGTGGCGATCGACCCGGCCGCTTTCCACGCGGCTTTCCATCACGCCGTAGCCGACTCCCGGCAGGGCCAGTTGCATGATCACGTTGGCCGGTCCGGCCAGCAACGCCACACCCATGAGTCCGTCGTCGATGCCGGCGCCCCGGCGCCGCCCCGGCACGGCGTTCCCCTCGGCGGGTGCCGAGCTCACTCCACGTTCGACATGGCTGACGGGTTCACTGATCGACACGACGGGCCACCTGTCGCCTCGGACAATCTGACAACGATGGTTTCCTAATATCCGCCGCCGCCCCGGCAATGTCAAGATGGGTCGATGACGCAGGCCAGACCCTACGGCGGCGTGGACGCCGCGGACCGGCTGGAGCGGCGGCGGTCCCGGTTGCTGGAGGCGGGGTTGAAGCTGCTGGGCAGCAACGTCGACCCGGCGGAACTGACTGTTCGGGGCATCTGCCGGGAGGCCGGTGTGGCCACCCGCTATTTCTACGAGAGCTTCACCGATAAGGACGACTTCGTCGCGGCGGTGTTCGACTGGGTGATAGCCAGGATGGCGTCCACCACCCAGGCGGCGGTGGCCGCCGCCCCACCCGAGGAGAAGAACCGGGCCGGCATGGCCAATATCGTGCGGACCATCGAAGACGATCCCCGGGTCGGCCGGTTGATGTTCAGTTCGCAACTGTCCAATGCCACCGTGGTCCGCAAGCGGCAGGACTCGGGGGCGTTGTTCGCCATGTTGTCCGGTGAGCACGTAGGGAAGATGTTGCGCCGCCCGGCCAACGACCGGATCACGGCGTTGGCGCATTTCGTGGTGGGTGGGGTCGGCCAGACCATCAGCGCATGGCTTGCCGGCTCGATCACGCTGACGCCCGACGAACTGGTCGACCAGCTGACGGCCATCGTCGACGAACTGGCCGATCCTCGACTGTTCCGCGACTAGCGCGCCGCCACAGGCCTGCGGTCGGCGGCCGTCCTGGGCTGCGTCGTGGCATCATCCCCGGTGAACGCTCTTGTCCAGCAAGCGAACTCGAGCACAATGCCGTCGGGGTCGGTGAAATAGAACGATCGCACGTACACCCCCGGATGCAGGGTCGCAGCGACCTGCGAGGGGCTCTCGTCGTGGTTGAGCACCGGGCCGACCCGCACACCCTTGGCCTTGAGCCGGCGGCGGTACTCGTCGAACTTCTCCGCGGGCACATGGAAGGCCAGGTGGTTCATCGACCCGACGGCGCTGACGATCGACCCCAAGCCCGGCAACGCCGCGGGCAGGGTGTTGCCGGCCTGTCCGTCCGGGGCGTCGACGAACCAGAAGAAGGCGACACAGTCACCGTTGCCGGCGTCGAAGAAGAAATGCTGGCCCATCCCGTCAGGCAGATCCAGCGACTTGACCAGCGGCATGCCCAGCACGTTCGAGTAAAAGTCGACCGTGCGTTCCATATCCGAGCAGACCAGCGCGACGTGGTTGATGCCACCGAACTCGAACTCGGTGTTGGCGTTGTGCGGCTTGATCATGACGTGCCCCCAGAAGTGCTGGCCAACGTGCGTATCTGAACCTAACATCAGATTCAGTTCCTGACCAGAAGGATGGCCGTGTCGACTCTGTCCGAGCATCCACGTCGTGAACGGCCGGTCCTGCCGACCGCCCGCGGGCGTCGCACGCAGGCGGCGATCGACAGCGCCGCTCGCGCGGTGGTGGCCCGCAAGGGCGTCCTCGCCACGACCGTCGCGGACATCGCCGCCGAAGCCGGCCGTTCGACAGCGTCGTTCTACAACTATTACGACTCCAAGGAGGCGATGGTCCGGGAGTGGGCGATGCGCTTCCAGGACGAGGCCACCGACCGGGCCCGCGCGGTGACCCGGCCCGGCCTGACCGACCGCGAACGGGTGCACGAAGCCGCGGCGGCCCATTGGAACACCTACCGCCACCGGCTGGCCGAGATGATCAGCGTCTCGCAGCTGGCCATGGTCAACGACGACTTCGCGCAGTACTGGGCGGAGCTGTGCGCGCTGCCGATCGCCTTCATCACCGAGATGATCAAACGCGCCCAGGCTCAAGGGCATTGCCCGGATGACGACCCACACCTGCTTGCCGAGGCCATCGTGTCGATGTTCAACCAGTTCTGCTACGTCCGGCTCAGCGGAAACAGAACCGATGTCGACGATCAGGCGTGCATATTGACGCTGGCGAATATTGTCTATCGGACAATCTATGGCTGAGGAGGACGACTGACCATGCCAACCCCTGGCGTCGTTCGTGAGTTCATCGGCATGCCTTCGCCCACCGCACGAAGGGCCGCGGCCGGCGGGCATCCCTGTCAGGGCCTCTACCACCGCGGGGTCGGCCGTAAGCCCAAGGTCGCCGTCATCGCCACCCACTATCAGATCGACTTCTCCGAGCACTACCTCGCCGACTACCTCGCCACCCGCGGCCTCGGCTTCCTGGGCTGGAACACCCGGTTCCGTGGCTTCGAAAGCACCTTCCTGCTCGACCATGCCCTGGTCGACATCGCGGTCGGCGTGCGCTGGCTGCGCGAGATCCAAGGCATCGAAACCATCGTGCTGCTGGGCAATTCCGGCGGCGGGTCGCTGATGGCTGCTTACCAGTCGCATGCGCTGGACCCCAACGTCACCCCGTTGGAGGGCATGCGGCCCGCTGCCGGACTGGCCGACCTGCCGGCGGCCGACGGCTACATCGCCAGTGCCGCACACCCGGGTCGCCCGGATGTGCTGACCGCGTGGATGGACGGGGCGGTCGTCGACGAGAATGACCCGGTGGCCAGCGATCCTGACCTGGACCTATTCGACGAGAACAACGGTCCCCCATACTCACCGGAGTTCGTCGCCCGCTACCGCAAGGCCCAGATCGCGCGCAACCATGCGATCACCGACTGGGCCGAGACCGAACTGAAGCGGGTTCGCGCCGCGGGGTTCTCCGATCGTCCCTTCACCGTCATGCGGACCTGGGCCGACCCGCGAATGGTCGACCCGACCCTGGAACCCACCAAACGGCAGCCCAACCTCTGCTACGCCGGGGTGCCAGTGAAGGCTAACCGGTCAGCGCACGGCATCGCCGCCGCCTGCACACTGCGCAACTGGCTGGGCATGTGGAGTCTGAAGACCGCCCAGACCCGCGCCGAACCCCACCTGGCCCGAATCCGCTGCCCGGCACTGGTGATCAACGCCGAGCAGGACACCGGCGTGTTCCCGTCCGACGCCAAGCGCATATTCGACGCGCTCGCCAGCGAAGACAAGACCCTGTGCTCGATCGACACCGACCACTACTTCACCACGCCGGGGGCCCGCAGTGAACAGGCCGACATCATCGCCAAGTGGATCGGGAAGCGGTGGCGCTGAAAGTCCTCGCCCATTTCCTGCCTGGCGACAACGTGCTGGAAATCGTTGGTTCCGAATCGGATTGGCTCGACATCCGATGGTGCCACGAGGATGACGACGACACCCTGCACCGGGAGCTCCCCGACGCCGAGGTGATCTGGCACGTTCTGCGCCCGCTGTCGGGTGAGGATCTGCGCCGCGCGCCGCGGCTGCGCCTGGTCCACAAGCTGGGCGCCGGCGTCAACACCATCGACGTCGCGACGGCCACCGAACTCGGTGTCGCGGTGGCCAATATGCCGGGCGCCAACGCACCCTCGGTCGCCGAGGGCACCGTGCTGCTGATGCTGGCCGCTCTGCGCCGGCTGCCGGAACTCGATCGGACCACGCGTCAGGGGCGGGGTTGGCCGACCGACCCGAGCCTGGGTGAGACCGTGCGGGACATCGGCAGCTGCACCGTGGGTCTGGTGGGCTACGGCAACATCGCCCGACGCGTCGAGACGATCGTGCACGCCATGGGCGCGGCGGTACTGCACACCAGCACCCGCGACGACGGCACCGCGGGCTGGCGCAGTTTGCCCGGGCTGTTGACCGAGAGCGACATCGTCAGCCTGCATCTGCCCCTGACTCCCGAGACCAGGGAGCTCATCGGCCCGCGGGCGCTGGCCACGATGAAAACCCATGCGGTGCTGGTCAATACGTCGCGCGGCGGTATCGTCGACGAGCCGGCGCTGGTCGAGGCGCTGCGTGGCGGACGGCTCGCAGCCGCGGGTCTCGACGTGTTCGCGACCGAACCCGTCGATCCGGCCAACCCACTGTTGCGGCTCGACAACGTCGTGGTGACGCCCCACGTCACCTGGTCCACCGTCGACACCATGCGGCGCTACCTCCGCGAAGCGGTGGACAACTGCCGGCGCCTGCACGACGGGCGCGATCCGGTCAACGTCGTCAATGTCGTGCACGGCAGGTGAGGATGTCCGTCGCATCCACCGGTGAACAGTCACTGGAGACCCGCGCACTGCGCAAGGTCGTCATCCGCATCGTCCCGCTGCTGATGGCGCTGTACTTCGTCAACTACCTCGACCGCACCAACCTCGGCATCGCCAAGGCCGACATCAGCGCGCACCTGCAGCTGAGTGCGAGCATGTTCGGACTGGCCTCGGGGATCTTCTTCATCGGCTACGTGCTCGTCGAAGTGCCGTCCAACCTCGCACTGGAGCGCTTCGGGGCCAGGCGCTGGCTCGCGCGCATCGCAGTGTCGTGGGGAATCGTCGCGGTGGCAATCGGATTCGCCCCCAACGCCGGTTCCCTGTTGGCGTTGCGGTTCCTGCTCGGGGTGGCCGAGGCGGGCCTGTTCCCCGGGGTGATCTTCTATCTCAGCTGTTGGTTCCCCGCTGCCTATCGCGCACGAATCGTGGCGATGTTCATGATGGCCAGTCCGATCGCCGCGGCCGTCGGAACACCGCTTGCGGCGTGGCTGATCGAGACCGGTGAGGGCACCTTCGGGCTGGCCGGCTGGCAATTCATGATGATCGGGGTAGGGCTACCGGCCATCGCCCTGGGGATCATCTGCTGGTTCTCTCTGACCGACCGCCCGGCCGACGCCCACTGGCTGCACCCCGATGAGCGTCGATGGCTCGTCGACGTGCTGGCCGAGGAGAAGCGCCACGTCGCAGAAGCTTTCGACTTTCCGCTGCGCCGGGTGTTGACCAGTCCGAGGATCTGGGCGCTCGCACTGATCTACTTCGGCGTCGCCTACGGGCTGTATGCGCTGGCGTTCTTCCTGCCCTCGATCATCAGCGGCTTCACCAAGACCTTCGGGGTGCACCTGTCGATCCTGCAGGTCGGGTTGATCACTGCAGTCCCTTACACGTTGGCAGCGATCGCGATGTACCTGTGGTCGCGGCACGCCGACCGCCGCCACGAGCATGTCTGGCACGTCGCGATCCCGATGGGATTGGGCGGCCTCGCGATACCGATAGCGCTGTATCTGCACAGCCCGCTGCTGGTGATGATCCCCGTCAGCATCGCCGCGATGGGTGTCTTCAGCGCGATCCCCAGCTTCTGGGCGTTGCCTGCCCAATTCCTCACCGGTGCGGCCGCCGCCGGCGGAATCGGGCTGATCAACTCGATCGGCAACCTCGGCGGATTCGCCGCGCCATACGCCACCGGTGCCCTCAACCAGCTGACCGGCAGCGACAAGGCCGGCATGTGGGCCGTCGGCATCATGATGACCCTGTCGGCGGTCGTGGTGGTGGCGTTGCGTGCCACCCCGAATCGCACGAGTCTGCGGTAACGGCATCGAGTCTGCGTCCACGTCAAGAATTCGGGCCGAACCGCGATCTGGACGCAGGCTCGATCTGGTCGCTCCAACGGGTAGCCTCGGTCCCAACCGACCGGTTAATTGACAACGTTCGTCAGTCGACAGCAGGGAAGGCATCCCCATGCCCATCGCGATCACACCCGAGCACAACGACCTCGCAGATTCGGTGAAATCCCTGGTAGCCCGCGTGGCGCCGTCCGACGTGCTGCACGCGGCCCTAGAAGAGCCGGTGTCCACCCCACCGCCGTACTGGAAGGCCGCGGCCGAGCAGGGGCTGCACGGCGTGCATCTCGCCGAGTCGGTCGACGGTCAGGGCTTCGGCGTGCTCGAGCTCGCGATCGTGATCGCGGAGTTCGGGTGCGGCGCGGTGCCAGGTCCCTTCGTACCATCGGCGATCGCCAGCGCGCTGATCTCGGCACACGCCCCCGGCGACCCGATCCTGAGCGGGCTGGCCTCCGGCGAGGCCATCGCGACGTGCGCCCTGGAGTCCGGGCTGACCGCGACCCGCCAGGACCACTCGCTGGTGATCCGCGGTGAAGCGCGCTCCGTGCTCGCCGGCGCGCAGGCCTCGATCCTGGTGCTGCCGGTGGCGATCGACAGCGGGGTGGAGTGGGTCGTCCTCGACGCCGCCGCACTGGAGATCGAGCCGGTCAAGTCCGTGGACCTGCTGCGCCCGATCGCCCACGTCCGGGCCAACGCCGTCGAGGTCGGCGCGGATCGGGTGCTGTCCAGCCTCCCCGAGTCCGCCGCACGTGCCATCGTGACCACTCTGCTGTCGGCCGAAGCGGTCGGCATCGCACGCTGGGCCACCGACACCGCCGCGTCGTATGCGAAGATCCGCGAGCAGTTCGGCCGCCCGATCGGGCAGTTCCAGGCCATCAAGCACAAGTGCGCCGAGATGATCGCCACCACCGAGCGCGCAACCGCCGCGGTCTGGGACGCCGCCCGCGCGGTGGACGAGGCCGCCGGTCAGGGCTGGGACAACGCCGAAACCGCATACGAGTTCGCCGCGAACGTGGCAGCCAGCCTGGCCCCCGCAGCCGCTCAACACTGTGCCCAGGACTGCATCCAGGTGCACGGCGGCATCGGCTTCACCTGGGAACACGACACCAACGTCTACTACCGGCGCGCCCTGGGCCTGGTCGCCGCGTTCGGCCGCTCTTCGGAATACCAGCAGAAGGTGTTCGACACGGCGACCAGCACCGGGATGCACGCGGTCAACATCGACCTCGACCCTGAGACAGAGAAACTGCGCGACGAGATCCGCGCCGAAGTCGCTGACCTGAAAGCCATTCCACGCGAGGAGCGCAAGGTCGCGATCGCCGAGGGTGGCTGGGTGCAGCCGCACCTGCCTAAGCCGTGGGGCCGATCGGCCAGCCCCGTCGAGCAGATCATCATCGCGCAGGAGTTCGCGGCGGGGCAGGTCAAACGCCCGCAGATGGGCATCGCGGCCTGGCTCATCCCGTCGATCGTGGCGTTCGGCACCGACGAACAGAAGCAGCGTTTCCTTCCGCCGACGTTCCGAGGCGAGATGATCTGGTGCCAACTGTTTTCCGAGCCAGGAGCCGGATCCGACCTGGCAAGTCTGTCCACCAAGGCCACCAAGGTCGACGGTGGCTGGCGGATCACCGGACAGAAGATCTGGACCACCGCGGCGCAGTTCTCCCAGTGGGGTGCGCTGCTGGCCAGGACCGACTCCAGCGCCGCGAAACACAACGGCATCACCTATTTCCTGCTCGACATGAAAAGTGAAGGCGTGGAGGTCAAGCCGCTGCGTGAGCTCACCGGCAACGCGATGTTCAACACCGTGTTCATCGATGACGTGTTCGTGCCCGACGACCTGGTGCTCGGCGAGGTGAACCGCGGCTGGGAGGTCAGCCGTAACACCCTTACCGCCGAACGTGTTTCGATCGGCAGCAGCGAGCCGGGCTTCCTGGCGAACCTGGACGGCTTCGTCGAATTCGTCAGCGGCGGGCATTTCGACCAGATCGGCCACCATCGGGCCGGTGAGCTCATCGCCGAGGGGCACGCCGCCAAGCTGCTCAACCTGCGTTCCACGCTGTTGACGCTGGCCGGCGGTGACGCGATGCCGTCGGCGGCGATCTCTAAGCTGCTCTCGATGCGAACCGGTCAGGGCTACGCCGAGTTCGTGGTGTCGTCGTTCGGTATCGACGGTGCCATCGGCGATCCTGGTTCACCGCAAGGCAAGTGGGCCGATTACCTGCTGGCCAGCCGTTCCACCACGATCTACGGTGGGACGTCGGAGGTGCAGCTGAACATCATCGCCGAGCGGCTGCTCGGCCTGCCCCGCGATCCGTAGGTCCTTGCGCCGAGATCGACGCAATGCAGGGATTTACTCGCGTTTTCGCTGCCATTTGTTGGTTTGGACCACGAGTTTGTTGGTTTGGACCACGAGTGTCACTGCACCTCGATCTGGCGCAGCTCCCGCTTGAGGATCTTGCCGGTCGGGTTGCGCGGCAGTTCCGAAAGGAACACGACCTCGCGGGGCACCTTGTAGCGCGCGAGATGTTCGCGCACATAGTTCTTGACGGCTTCCTCGGTGAGTTCGGCCTCCTCTTTCAGCACCACGAAGGCCCGCAACCGCGCGCCCCACTCGGGGTCGTCGACACCCACCGCGGTCGCCTCCACGACGTCGGGATGCCCGCTGATAAGGTCCTCGACCTCGGCGGGGAACACGTTCTCCCCACCCGAGACGATCATCTCGTCGTCGCGGCCGCTGACGAACAACAGTCCGTTGTGGTCGAAGTAGCCGACGTCACCCGAGGACAGCAGGCCGTCGATGATCTGCTTGTTGCCGCCGCCGGTGTAGCCCTCGAACGGAAAGCTGTTGCCGACGAAGATGCGTCCCACGTCGCCCTGCGGCACCTCGTTGCCGTTGTCGTCGAGGATCTTGACCTTCACGCCCCTGACGACGGGTCCGACGGTGGCCGGATTCTTCAGCAGATCTTCCGGCCGGGCGATGGCGGCCAGCGCGACTTCCGTCGAGCCGTAGAGGTTGTAGATCACCGGGCCGAGGTCCTTCAGTGCCCGGGTCGCGAGTTCGGCTCCGAGCTGCGAGCCGGAGACGAAGACGATCCGCAGCGAGGACAGGTCCGGCTTGGTGTCCATCTTCTCCAACGCGTCGAGCATGCGCGACAGCATCACCGGGACCACGACCATCGCGGTGACCTTGTGCTTGGCAACGTCGTCCAGCACGGTGGCCGGTTTGAACTTGCGGTGCAGCACCAGCGTCGAGCCCAGGGTCAGGGCGATGGTGGCGTGCAGATAGCCGAGGGCGTGGAACATCGGCGACGGCAGCGCGGTCACCTCGCCGGCGCGGAACGGGACCTGCGACAAGACGCCACCGATGGGCGCCAGGCTCGGCGGCGCATTGCGCGTCGCGCCCTTGGGGGTGCCGGTGGTGCCACTGGTCAGGATGATGACCGATGACCGCCTCGTCGCTTTGGGCGCCGGTGCGGTGCTGCTGCGCGCGATGAGTTCGGCCAAGGTCTCGTCGGTGCTGGCCGAAGACGCCTCCGGCGCGTCCGGATTCGTCCCCAACGCGCGCAGCTTGCCCAGGGGTGGGTCAGCCAGTTTGACCGCCTCGGCATACTCGTCGTCGTAGATGACCAGCTTGGCACCTTCGCGTTCGGAGACGTCGCGGATCTGCGGACCGGAGAACTCAGTGTTCAGCATGATCGTGCGGGCGCCGACCCGCGCGCAGCCGTAGTTGGCGATGACGAACCACCGGTGATTGCGGGCCAGGATCGCCACACCGTCACCGCCGGTGACGCCCTTGGCCAGCAATCCGTTGGCCACCGCGTTGGCGGCGTCGTCGAGTTCGGAGAACGTCATCGAACCCTCGTCGTCGATGATCGCCAGCGCGTTGGGCGTGCGGCGGGCATTGAGGGCGGGCACCATCCCGATCTCACCCCAGCGCCGGATGTCGGCGAACATCCCCAGGAGGTTCTGCGGCGGCTCGAGGCGGAACGCACCGGACTCGATCATCTTGTGCAGGTAGTGCAGTTCGGCCGAACCGCGTTCAGCCAGGGTCGAGACCTTGGCCAATGCCTGTGCGGGGAGATCCAGGAGACTGGGCATGGGGCCCACCTTATGTGACTCAGCTCGCACCGAAGAGCGAACGAACAGCGTCACTAGCATGAGCCCATGGAAGACTTCGTGGAAGTCGGTGGGCGCCGTGTCAGCATCAGCCATCCCGACAAAGTCGTCTTCCCCGCCGTCGACGGGCGTGCTCCGGTGACCAAGTCCGACCTCGTCACCTACTACCTGTCCGTGGCCCAGGGGGCGTTGCGGGGCGTCTACGACCGGCCGATGATCCTCAAGCGGTTCGTCAAGGGCATCACCGAGGAGGCCGTCTTCCAGAAGCGCGCACCGGAAAAGCGGCCGGACTGGATCGACGTCGCCGAGCTGCGCTACGCCCGCGGAACTTCGGCCAAGGAGGCGGTGATCCGGGAGGCGGCCGGGCTGGCGTGGGCGGTGAACCTCGGCTGCGTGGACCTCAACCCGCATCCCGTCCACGCCGACGACCTGGACCACCCCGACGAACTGCGCATCGACCTCGATCCGATGCCCGGCGTGAGCTGGCCGCAGATTCTCGACGTGGCCCAGGTGGCACGGGAGGTTCTCGAAGATCACGGGCTGATCGCGTGGCCCAAGACATCCGGATCGCGGGGCTTCCACATCTACGCCCGCATCGCGCCGCAGTGGCCGTTCAAACAGCTCCGGCTCGCCGCCGAGACCGTCGCCCGGGAGGTACAGCGCCGCGCCCCGGAGCTGGCCACCAGCCAGTGGTGGAAAGAGGAACGTCACGGCGTATTCGTCGACTTCAACCAGAACGCCAAGGACCGGACCGTGGCGTCGGCGTACTCGGTGCGGGCCACCGCCGATGCCCGGGTGTCCACCCCGCTGAACTGGGATGAGGTACCCGGCTGCCGGCCCGAGGCCTTCACCGTCGCGACGGTGCCCGCACGGTTCGCCGAGCGCGGCGACCCATGGGTGGGCATGGACGACGCGGTGGGCTCGCTGGACGCGCTGCTGCGGCTGGCAGAAGAGCTCGGGCCGGCCGAGAAGCCACCCAAGGGCAACAAGCCGCTCATCGAGGTCGCCCGCACGAAGACCCGCGACGAGGCGATGGCCGCGCTGGAAACGTGGCGATCGCGGCACCCGAAGGCAGCACAGGCGCTGCAGCCGACCGACATCCTCGTCGACGGTATGCGTGGGCCCAGCTCGATCTGGTACCGCATCCGCGTCAACCTCGAACACGTCCCTGTCGGCCAGCGCCCCGAGCAAGAGGAGCTGATCGCGGATTACAGCCCGTGGGAAGGGTATTCGGGCCGCCAGGCCCCGCCCGCCCACTAGCCGCCGGTACCTCGGTCGATCAGCTGACCAGGCGGGCCCCCGACAAGGGGTGCAGCGCGGCCAGCGCGGCCGCCTGCCGGCCGGGAACCGCAACCAGTCCCGGCAGCGCTGTGGCAGCAGCCGGCGGCTCCTCGGTGCGGATCGCCGCCGCGGCCCGCAGAACCGGGGCTGCCGGCGGTCCGGAGATCTCCAGCACCGTCCAGGTTTCGCTGCCGGTCGAGTCCGCCGTCACCGCCCCGATTGCCTCCACGTCATCGAGGACATAGCTCGTCACGTGTCCTCGCGCGTCGGTCACCGTCTGCCAATGCTCCCGCGCGTCGGCTGCCACCACAGCGGGAACGTCGTCGACCGCCGTTGCAGTCCAGCCTTTTTCGCGCAACTGTTCGACGAGCCGGCGCGTGGCGGTCTCGGCGGTCTGGCGAAGCGGCAGCTGAGCAGATCTGGCCTGCAGGGCGGCCAGGTTACAGGCGGCACTGAACGTGAGCCCGATCCATGTCGTCACCCCAGCCGGCGCCGAGCGGGTGGTGACTCGCACCGCGTCGCAGGCGAGTCCGTAGCGTTGGAGCTGGCCGGTGAGCAGATGCACCGGAACCGGACGGTCATCATCCTCGACCTGCAACAGTACCGTCGTCACCGCGTCGGTCCCGGTCCAGCGGATCTCCGGCGTCGAGGTGTCGAACGTGCTGCGACGCAGCATGATCCGAAGGCGATCGCCGAGCATCGTCGTCAGGGGGCGCCCACGCCACCAACCCAGTGCCACGACCACGATCACGACGGCGACACCGAGTACCCCACGTTCGGCGTCGGTGCGCCACGGGTAGGCGAGCGCGGCGGGCACCGCGGCCGACAGGACCACAGCCAGCCGGGCGGCACCGGGCGACGGGACACCGGTCATTGCTTTTCCTCCTTGCGTCTACGCACAAGGGCAGCACCGGCCACCAGGACGGCCAGCACCCCGGTCGCGGCGAATGCCAGTGTGCGCGAGGTGTAGTCGTTAGCCGGCGGGGGTGGCGGTGCCGCAACGCGTTTGGTGAGCGGAGCCGTCATTGTGTCGTCGGCCGAGTCGACGGTCCAGGTCAGGGCACCCACCGGGTCGAGCGCGCCGGTTCCGACGAGGTTGGACGGTGCCTGCGCGCCGTTGTGCGCCGTCGAGGTGAGCCGGTGCACCACCTCGTTGGCGCGGAGAGCCGGGTAGCGGCTGCGGACCAGTGCGGCCACTCCCGCGACGTAGGCTGCGGCATAGCTCGTTCCGTCCAACGGGGTCATGCCGCCGCGGCCGTCGGATGTTCCGTCGGCCAGGCCGCCGGCGGCGTCGTTGCTCAGCGACACGATGTTCTGTCCGGGTGCGGCGATGCCGACCCAGGGGCCGGCCATCGTGAATCCGGCGGGCTGCCCGTCGGCCGTCAGGGCCCCGGCCGAGAGCACATAGGGTTGCCACCACGACGGGACCGAAACCGAGGTGACTCCCGACCAGTTGCGCGGATCGCCGGTACTGCTGGGGGCGCCGAGCGGATTGCTACCACATCGGGTTGCTGGTGCGCCGACGGTGTTTGCGCCGGAATCGCCTGCGGCGGCGACGATCACCGCATCCTTGTCGACGGCGGCATACCGCAACGCGGCCCCGAGTGTCTGCTGATCGCCCAGCTCGTTGGGAGCCAGACAGACAACGGTTGAGATGGTGATGACGGTCGCACCGGCGTCGGCGGCCCGTACCACCGCCCGCGCCAGGCTCTGGATCTCGATAGCGGCCTGGACATCCGCTGACTCCCGGCCGTCGGCCGCGGGTGCGAACCTCGGCGAGGACTGCCGGATCGACACCAACCGGACTCCCGGCGCGACACCGGCAAACCCGTCCGGGCCGGGCTGTCCACCGATGATCCCGGCGACCGCAGTTCCGTATCCGTCGCAGTCGGTCAGCCCGTCGCCGCCGGTCAGGTAGTCACCGCCGCCGATCACGTTCGGCAGGCGGGGTCCGGGCCGCACACCGGTTCCGATGACCGCCACGGTCTGTCCCTCGCCCCGCGAGTAGGCGAGCGCACCGGCCAGATTCAACATCACCTGGTTGGGGCTGACCGCAGCGGGATCGGTACCCGGCCGAACACCGGTCGTCACGCATTCGGCGCGTTGGCGCATCGACGCCGTCGGCCCGGCAGCCCCCGGCGGCGGTACGGCCCCCGGGTCGGCGACGGGCGGACTCACCGCACCCGCCGGTGCGCTGCCGGCCACCAGGATCACCACGGCGACCGCGGCCAGCCGCATCATCGCTGGAGAATCCAGCCGAACAGGCCGACGAGGTAGGCCATCACCGGGATCAGTGATGCGTCCAACGCGGCGGCCAAGAAGCCGACCAGGCGCCGCACCGGCAACGAATAGCGTTCGGCGACAGCAATAGCCGGGTTGGCTGCAACCACGAGCCATGCCGTCGTCAGTGCACCGAGGACGGCCAGCGCCCACAGCGCCGCGACGAAGCGCTGCTCGACGGTGAAGATCACCAGCATTCCGGTGGCCACCAGCGCGGGCTGAGCGAGCAGCCAGGCCTTGCAGACCGCGGTGTCCCACACCCTGGCCCGAAGCGCGGCGGCGGCCGCCGAGGCCACAACGAGATACCAACCCCACACTCCGGGGGCCTCGGGGCGGGCGGCGACGTACAGCGAGCCTGCCACCGCCAGCATCACACCACCGGCAATCAGACCGCTCTGGTGGGCTTCACCGCGCCGCACCCGGCGGGGCAGGTCGGCGAGGATCCGCGCCGGCGGACTCGCCGGCGTCGGGTCGCCCGGCGCCGGGATCACCGGCAGCGGCAAGCGTGCCCACGTCGCCGCGAGCTGCGGCGCGGACAGGGTGACCAGCAGGGCCAGCACCAGCAATCCGCAACCGACCGTGGTCGGCGGCAATGTCCACAACGTCGCGGCCGCGGCGATCAAGAGTGCACCGGTACCGATGACGGCTGTGGCGGTGAAGAATCCGACAGCATCCTCGGACTGGAGCAGGACAATCACCGACCAGGCGGCGATGGCGGCACCGGCCAGCATCACGTGTTCGGGGCTCGGCGTACCGGGGACCGCCAGCCAGAACGCACAGCCGATCGGCACGAGTGCCATCGCGCAGAGCTCGGTGGCGATACTCGCCGACCGCGCCCGCAAGAGCGACCCGCCGAGCGCGGTGAGTAGGGCCAGCGCCGCCACCGCGTACAGACCGGCGAACCCGCCGGTGGTGCTGCGGTGCACGATCGCCACGCTTGACAGGGCAACCACGAACAGGGCCAGCGCGGCTCGTGCGCCGAGCCGGATACGATCCGGACCCCATGGCCGGCGACGGGCGGCAGAGAAGATCACCGCCGCATCGGCGACGTCCTCGACGACGCCCGGTGCGGCTGGACCGTCCGGAACGGCTTGCAGTGCAAGCAGATCGCCGTCGACGACACCGACAGTGTCCAGTGTGGCATCG
The DNA here is from genome assembly GCF_054073305.1 of Mycolicibacterium sp. CBM1. Classification (NCBI taxonomy): domain Bacteria; kingdom Bacillati; phylum Actinomycetota; class Actinomycetes; order Mycobacteriales; family Mycobacteriaceae; genus Mycobacterium; species Mycolicibacterium sp. CBM1. The sequence continues at coordinate 71,757 of NZ_JBSXPP010000023.1, forward strand.
GTACTGAAGGGCGCGCCGCCGATGGGGGCCAGCGTTACCGGCGTCGGGCCTGCCGCGGGGTCGTCGAACTCGTGGTGGGCTACCAGTCGCTGCACCGCGGGCAGGATCTCGCGTAGCGGCAGTTCGGTCGGCAATGCCACGTCGGTGATCCTGCCGCGTGCCAGAACCGCGACCCGCACGATCGGCAGCACCGGAGTTTCGGTCATCGTGTTGTCTCTTTCCTGAATCATCTTGCGGTGCTGAGAAAATCGCGCACCAGCGTGGTGGTGGGGAACCATCCGCCGCCGGGCAGGGTGTCGGTGAGCCGGGTCAGCGCGAGCGCGACCGCGAACGGTGTGCCCGGCGCAAAGGTCGACACCCATTCGCCGTCGTCCGCACGGTGGGGGCTGACGAGTACTCGGCCGGCCTCGGTATCGATGATGCCCACACCGACTTCACTGAGGTCGACGGCGCCGTGGTCGTTCACCCCGGCACGCACTTCGGCGTAGCAGCGTCGTCCGTGCAAGGCGGCGCGCACGACCATCGTCGCCGACGCCGGGATCCCCAGATAGTCGAGTACACCGTCGATGTCGGCGCCGGCGCGCAGCCGTTCGTCGGCGCGCGCGCCCACCCGGGTGGGCAGGACGAATTCGGTGAACACCGCGGGTGGACGTCCCGCCAACCCGGCGCTCACCACCGCCGCCAATAGGTCGGCGTCGGTGAGTTCGAGTTCGGTGAAGGTCACCAGTTCACCGCTTCGCAACGCCACGACCGTCTCGCCACCGCGGCGCGCCACCAGACCTCGGAGCAGTTCCGTGTCGGCGCCGCGCACGTATCGCAGCTCGAGCCACTGGTGCGGCGCGCACACCGTGCGGATCCACCGCCGCACCGCGGGGTGTACCGCTCCATCGGCCGAGACCACCGCGGCCTCGTGCAGTTCGGCGCGGGCCCGGGCCAGGACGTCACCGCCGCGCTGCGGCTCGGCCAATGGTGAGGTGATTGCCAGTACCCACGGGAACGAGCCGGCACCAATGGTTTCGGCGACGAGCCAGGCGGCGCCGACCGTCAGTTCCACGGAGTCAGGCGCGGCCACGCCTCAGCCCCACTTGGCTCCCTCGGCCTGGTCGCGAGCGTGCATCGACAGCGTGTTGGTCTCGTGCGTGGTGGCCATCGCACGGTAGGCGCGGACCAGTTCATCCATGGCGATGTTCCACTGCGCCTGCCACGCTTGGTAGGTCACACCGCTGTCCCCCTGCCAGGCGCCCTGCAGCGCCGACTGCTCGGTGGCGATGTCGGCGCCGACCGCCTGCAGTGTGCCGGCATATCCGGCCATGTCCCCCGCGTGCGCGAGCATCGCCGGGTAGTTGTACATGATCTGAGACATCAGAAACCTCCGTAGGTGGTCGCCGCGGCCGCGTCCTCGGCGACGTAGGTGGCACCGGCTTCGCCGAGGTTGATCTGGGCGATGTCGAGCAGCGCGTTGACCTTGGCGGCGACCTCGACGAACCGCGCATGGGCCGCCTGAAAGGCAGCCGAGGATTCACCGGCGTGGAATGCCTGTGCCGCCATCGCCGCCTGTTCGGCCTGGGCAATGGTGCTGCGCATGAGCGCCGTCTTCGCACCGAATGCGGCCTCTGCGGCCACGATCTGCGGGATATGGGCATCGAGCATGCTCACGGTAGTTCTCCAATCGTTTCGGCGCTGGCAGTGGGATGGTGCGTTCGGTGATCGGCCACGCTCAACCGCCTCGCGCGGCGGCGAAGGACAGGGCCGCCGCGGCGTCGGTGACGGTGTAACCGGCCCCGGCGGCGGCAACCGCGACACCCGAACGGCCGAGTTCGGTGACCCCCTTGGCCGCCACGGTGGTGTGCTCGGCGCCCTGCACGCTGAATCCCGCTGCGGTCTGCAGCGATACCGGGTCGGCAGCAGGCGGCAGGACCGCGGTGATCAGTGGAGTGGCGGCGGCGTGCGCAGCGGCCAGCCGTGCGGTGAGGGCCTCGACCGCCTCGCCGGCCGCCACCAGGCCTTCTGGCACCACGCGAAGGGTCACGATAGGTTCTCCTCTCCCGGACGGATGTGGGTGGTACTGCCGACGTGGGTGAACGGGTTCACCAGCTGGAGGTGCTCGGCGGTGTCGTCGTCGCCCAGCAGGATTGCCCGTCCGGCGGGCTTTCGGCCGAACCGGTGTCCGCGGATCTTGGCGCTGTCGGCCGGGTTGCCGGACAGCATCAGCACCGCCGCCTGCAGATCACTCATCCGGCGCAGCAGCGGGTTGGTCATCAGCGCGTGACCCGAGCCGCTGGCATGTCCGGTGACGATAACCCGCAGTCCGAGATCCCGTGCCGCTGAGAGCAATCCGAGCAGCGGGGTCCACGGCCGATGGCCGGCATAGGGACCGCTCAAAGCCGGCCCGTCCGGGATCTGGTCCACGTCGTCGACGATCAGGTAGTGGGTGTGCGCCGAACCGCCCTCGGCGCGGTAGTTCCAGCCGGACAACTCTGCCGGCGACAGACCGGCGGGTGGGCGGCGCGCTTCGAGGAGATTGGCCAATCCCAGTACCGCCGGGGTGACCCGGTCGAGGTTGGCGTTGTATTCGTTGTCGGCGAACAGCGGTTCGTCAACGAGGTGCAGGCGCCGGTCGAACACCGTGAACGCGACGTCCTCGGCGTCCGTGTTCTCCCGGATGGTGCGGATCAGGTGGCGCAGCAGTGTGGTCTTGCCGCTCTTGCTGTCGCCGAAGACCGCCAGCAACGGATGCTCGGCGAAGTCGTACACCACCGGCGACAGATCTGCCTCGCGCTGGCCGAGCACCAGTCGTTCGCCGCCGCGGTACACCGGAGCGACCGCGCCCGGTTCGAGGTCCGCCGGCAACAGGCGCACCGGGGGCGCCTGCATACCTGGGTATCGCGCGTTGATCGCCGGTATCCGGGCGGGGTCGGGTTCGGCGAACAGAAAGTGCTCGCCGGCCATCGTCAGCCCGCGGCCGGGCTGGTCGTGCGGCACCGACTCGGCAGGGCGGCGCAGGCTGTCCGGCACGCGTACGTTGCTGTCCCGCGGGTCGGGCAGTCGCAGTTCCAGACGTAGGCCGAGTCCGTCGCGCATCGCCAGGGGCACTTCCATCCAGTTCGGCGTGGTGATTACGACGTGGATACCGTGCGCCAGTCCGGTGTTGGCCAGTTCCGTCACGTCGGCCAGCAGCGGATTGCGGGTGTTGAACTGGTCGGTGTTGTCACGGCCGAAGGCATACAGGTTGTCGATCACCAGGAAGACTTCGCCGTGGTCGTCGCGGTGCGCGCCATCGCGGCCGGCGTCGCGCCGACGTGCGGTCAGCAGTTGTTCGAGTTCGCCGAAGGTGCGCCGGATCCGTTCGGGTTCCAGTGGTGAGGCGACGCTGCCGACGTGCGCCAGCTCGCCAAGCTCGCGAAGCCTGCCGCCGCCGTAGTCCAGGCAGTAGAACGTGACGTCGCCCGGTGAATGCAGTTCAGCCGCCGACATGATGAAAGTCGCCAGGGCGGTGGACTTTCCGGACTTCGCCCCGCCGTGGATCACCATGTTGCCGGCCGCGGATGTCGCGTCGAAGACGAGCGGGTCGCGGCGCATGTCGAAGGGTCGGTCGATCTGGCCCAGTGGCCAGCGCCACTGGCGGGCCGGCACGGCCGCATCGTCGAGCACCTCGGTCAGCGCGACGGGTTCGTCCAGTGGCGGCAGCCACAGCCTGGGCGCGGTCGGCCCGTAGTGGGCCAGCTGATCGCCGATGGTGGCCACCAACTTTCGCGGCGGTCCTGCCGGGACGTGGTCGTCGGCGGCAAGCAGCACCACTTCCTCGTCGAGCGTGGCGGGTCCGGCGGTGAATCGCACCGGTTCGGGCAGCGCCGGAACGACATATGAGGTCACCGGGCGTGGTGGGTCGTAGATGCCGTCGACGTAGGTGCTGCGGAACTTGATCGGGGCGGCGCCGGGAGCGGGTACCAGAAAGCCGATGCCCTTGTGTTCCTTGCCTGATTCGACGTGATAGGCGTCTTCGACGCCGATGATCTGCCGGGAAGCCGCCGGACTGGCCACCTTCAGCCCGATGCGATACGAGGTGTTCTTGTCGATGTCGCGGATCCGGCCGATGTCGAGGGTCTGCGAGGCGAACAGGATGTGGATCCGAAACGACCGCCCCTTGCGGGCGACGTAGTCGAACAGGTCGGCGTACTCGGGATGTTCGGCCAGCATCAGGGTGAACTCGTCGGCAACCACGAACAGCGTCGGCAGCGGCGGAAGATCGATTCCAGCAGCTTCGGCGGCAGGCCGTGCGGCCTCGTATTCGGTGACCGAGTTGAAGGCGCTGCCCTGCACGCGGCGACCGGCGTCCCGCAGCACGTTCTCCCGGCGGGCGACCTCACCGCGCAGCGTGTCGGCGAACCGGTCGGCCAATGACTTCTTCTCGGCCATGTTCGAGATAACCGCGACGACCTGCGGGAAATGCCGGAAAATATCGGCGCCGGCCTCCCCCTTGAAATCCACGTAGATGACGATGAGCCGATCCGCCGAGTGAGTGGTCAACAGCGACAGCAGGATCGACATCAACATCTGCGACTTACCCGAGCCGGTCATGCCGATCATCAAGCCGTGCGGCCCCATACCACCCTCGGCCTCGTCCTTGAGGTCGAAATACATCGGGACACCGGTGGCCGTCACGCCGATCGGCACCCGCAGCTCC
>NZ_JBSXPP010000024.1:0-58644 GCF_054073305.1 Mycolicibacterium sp. CBM1
AGCCGCTATGCGGCTTTCGGTTGGTGGGTCGTGGCCCACTGTAGGGCAAACTCGGCTGGGGTGAGTTCGCCGTGGGCGGTATGGGGCCGGTTGGCGTTGTAGTCGCGGCGCCAGTCCTCGATGATCACTTGAGCCTCCAGCAGGGAGTCGAAGCGCCATGAGTTGAGTAGTTCGTCACGGAGCCTGCCGTTGAACGACTCAATGAAGGCGTTCTGCCACGGTGAGCCGGGATCGATGAAAAGCGAACCGGCACTGTTGAATCGACACCAGTCAGCCTCAGCGTGGGCCACGAATTCCGGTCCATTGTCGAAGCGCACATAGTGCGGCACTCCGTGCGCCAGGGCGAGGCGGTCCAGAACGTCGACGACGCCGTCGGCGTCGATGGAGCGGTTGACCTCGATCGCCAGGGCTTCGCGGGTGAACTCATCGATGACGTTAAGCATCTTCAGTGTGCGACCGTCGGCGGTGGTGTCGAACTGGAAGTCCATCGCCCAGATCACGTTCGGGCGGATCGGTGACATCGCGCCTACGGCGACACCGATGCCGGTCAACCGCTTTTTGCGGCGCCGCTGGGGTACCCGCAGACCCTCCTCGCGCCACAGCCGGCGGATGCGCTTGTTGTTGACCTGCCAGCCCGCGCGGCGGGCCATCTTGGCAGCGCGGCGCCATCCCCACCGCGGCCGGTCGGTGGAGAACCGGCGCAGCCAGGAACGTAGTTCGGCTTCCTCGGTGGTCATCGGCGGCGGTGTCAGGCGCATCGTGGATCGGTGGATGTCCACCACGGTGCAGGCCCGGCGTTCAGACACCCCGAACCGCTCACGCAGCATGGTCGCTGCGCGGCGTTTGCGGTTCGGGGTCAGAAGTTTCCCGACCCAATCTCCTTGAGCATGTCGATGTCGAGGGCCTGGTTGGCGACCAGCTTCTTGAGACGGGCATTCTCGGCCTCGAGCTCCTTGAGCCGCTTGGCGTCGTTGGCTTTCATGCCGCCGTACTGGGCCACCCAGCGATGCCACGTCGATTCCGCGATCTCCAAATGCCGGCACACCTCGACCAGCTCCTGACCCGAGGCGAGCAGCTTGTTGCCCTCAGCGAGTTTGCGGATGATCTGATCCGGCGTGTGCCGCCGACGCCTGTTCGATGCCATGTCGTTGGTGATTCTTCCTGCCCAAACACTCCGGGCAACAGAGTCCCACAACGACTGGACCACTACGACGGGCTCACCTCGTGGTTGTCAGACACGGGCGGCACTTTGCCTGCGTCCAAATCAGTCTTTGACTCGATTATCGTCCCCAGCGCCACCATCACCGCCATCGACACCAGCGCCACGTCACGGCGGCAGCATCGCATCAGCCCCATGGATCCCCCTCGCAAACGATTTGCTGCGCACTACCAGTAGACCTCAACCACCCCACCCGGCGCACTCTTTCGGCAAACCCCCGCCGCCAGGCACGGCACGCCGCCGGACGCAGGCCGCGATACCGATCCCTGCCCATCGGCCATGCCTCGGTCGACTCACCGTCGCCCCAGGCACGCCAGTATTGGTTGATATTGCAGCGCCTCACGCGGCAACAGCCATTTGGCGATTAGCGTGCCGGCCATTACGGCACGCTGGTCCGGAACTCCGATTTATGCTGTACCGATACGCCAGCCGAAAAGCCGAGTCAGTACTGCGAAAAAGTGCGCAGGAAATGGCGCCGAGGAGGGCAGGCCCGGATGAGCACTCCGCCGCAATCGTCAGAGATCAACCAGCATTCGCTGCTCACCATCGCGGCCTCGATTGTCCTGGCGACCGCGCTCGGGTTCCTGTTCAACGCGATTCATGCACCGGATTCGGTGCAGGGCAGCGTCTTGGCGGTGGCCGTCGGGTTGCCCGCAGCAATCGCTTACCGCCGCCAGAGCATGCATCGCGATCGGGTTGAGGACGCCGCGCAAATCGCCGAAGGCCAACTTCGCCGGCCCATCGCGCTCGTGGCCCCATTGCTGATCAGCGCCCTGTTCCTGGCCTGGACTGCTGCCGCGTATGTCGGTGTACGAATTCTGCGTCCTGTTCTCCACTCGGGCCCCGGAGGATCGTTGTTCGGCTTCGCGATCGCGTGGGTACTTTGTTTCTTTATCGCCTCCTACGCATCGCATTACATCGCCCGACACGCCTACCGATGGACCGCGGCCGCTGCCGCCGTCGTGTCTGTGGTCTTGCTGCTCAGCTTTGTGGCCGACCCGCACGTACAGCGGGCGCACGGAGCCGAGCTTGGGTTGCGAATTCTGTTGGCTTCCGCGGCCATTCTTGGTTTCGTGGGTTCATGTATTAGTGGCACGTGGCACGGACGGCGCCACCACGCTGAATTCCTCAAAAAGAAGCTCGAACGAATCGAGCGCAGAACCGCGCCAGGAAACGGCCGAACCTCGCACCAACAGATCCACCGCCTGGTGACCGGGCCGCCGTCGGGCGACGCGACCGCCACCCAACCCGTAGGCGAGAAAGCAACCGCACCCGACGACGTGAGGCTGCTGAAGAGGTTGGCCGAACTCCGAGACGACGGGGTGCTCACCGAGACGGAGTTCCAGCAGAAGAAGGCTGAGATTCTGGGCCGGATGTGAGTGGCCGTCTCCCGCCGAGCAGTCCCAACGGCACCGCGCCCGCGGTCTGGTGCTGCCGGACCCGGGCTCGGCCAATCACGACCCGGACGTCTTCGCCGATCCCTACCGGGTCGACCTGGGCCGCACCGGCGCCACGCATGTCGGATTCGGTTATGGCCTGCACTACTGCATCGGTGCCGCGCTGGCCAGACTGGAGCTCAATACCGTTTTCTCACAGCTGATTTCGCGGCTCCCGACGCTCCGGCTGTGCACCGACCCCGCAACGGTGCAAACCGGCGGATTCCACTCGCTGTCCCACGGGCTCGTCGAGCTGCCGGTGACCTGGTAGCCCCCCGGGTCAGCCCACAGGCGCGACCGGCAACTCCGCCCCGACGCCCCGGCCCGGGGTTGACGGCTGCCCTGCGGCTACTGGCTGGACCTGAACCTGGGCGGCAGGTGCCGGCTCGCCCGGGATGGCGTTGCCGCCGTGGCCTGCGATCGTTGGTCCGGCCAACGCCGGTCCGGCGAGGGCCAGGGACCCAGCTACCAGCACACCACCGATCGCGGTGGCCAACTTCGCTGCGGTGAACTTCATGACATTCCCTTCAAGTCGTTGGTCGCGGCCCGCTCGGACCGACGCCTACGACCCTGCCCGCCCGTACCGCGATCGTCTGTCCGCCGAGCGGACCCTTGAGCAGTGGAAGTCGGTTCCGCCGATCGGGGGACACACGCGCAAACCTCGCTACGCTGAGAAGCCGAATGACAGCGGAGGTGACGGCGATGACGCAGGCCAGGGCCCAAGCCACCCGGCAGCGGATCATCGCCGCCGCGGTGCACCTCTTCGGCGAGCGCGGTTACGGCGACACCGACCTGGCCGACATCCTGGACCTCTCCGGGGTCACCAAAGGTGCCTTCTACTACCACTTCGACTCCAAGGAAGCGGTGGCCGCCGCAGTCATCGAGGATTTCCGCGGCCGGCTGCGGACCGCGTTTCGCACCCTCATCGATCCGCCGGCGCAACCCAGGCTCGCCCAAATTATCCGTGGCACCTTCGCGGTCGCCCGGTTGATGCAATCCGATGAGACTGTGCGCGTGGGCAATCAGCTCTCCCAGGCCCTCAACCAGGTGAGCGACGCCGGCTCCCGCATCCTGCGGGAGACCACGTTCGCATTCGGCGAGGTGGTGCGCAACGCCGCCGCGGCCGGCGATCTGCGCGCCGACGTCGAGCCCGACGACGTCGCCGAGACCATCTGGGTCAGCGTCATCGGCTGCCAGTTCCTCTCGGCAGCCATCGGCGATGACCTGTCCGCCCGCCTGGCACGGGCCTGGCTGATCGTGCTGCGCGGCGCCGTGACCGAGGACGCGCTACCCGCGTTCAACGAGGTCGTCGAGCGCTGCGCGCAACACCGCCCGACTCCACTGTCCTGATCGTTAGTTATTCGTCGGAACCGCGACGCACGCCAGCATCTGTGTCGTACATTCGGGAAGGCTGAAACAGCTAATCGGTCGGGTTCTAGCACCGGCCGCCTGAGCGGGTCTCCAGGGGTGGGTTGACGAGATCGTGGCCACCCCCTTGCGCTGCGGGCTTTTCCGCCCCTGGGGACCACTCCAAATGGTGCCGTCGTCGGCCCGACGGCGGCACCGCTGCGCCCTACCCGTACAGCTGGTCGATGTTGTCGTGGAAGTTCTCCACGACCGCCTTGCGCTTGAGTTTGAGACTCGGCGTCAAATCGCCTGCCTCGACGGTCAACTCGCGGTCGATGATGGCGAAGCGCTTGACCTGTTCCCAGCGGTTGAGGTGTTTGTTCAGGGTTTCGACGTACTCCCCGATCATCTCTTGGGTCTTCTGGTCGCGGGCGATCTCCTCGAAGGACTTGTCCGCCATGCCGTTTCGGTCGGCCCACTCCCGGATCGCCTCGCCGTCCAAACTCACCAGAGCGACGCAGTACGGCTTGCCCTCGCCGTAGATGATGATCTCGCTGGCGAACGGGCACAGCCCCTTGAACGCCGCGGAGATCGCCGAGGGCGCCACGTATTTGCCCTGGGAGGTCTTGAACATGTCCTTCTTGCGGTCGGTGATCCGCAGGAAGCCCTCGGCATCCAACTCGCCGATGTCGCCGGTGTGGAACCAGCCGTCGGAGTCGATCGCCTCGGCGGTAGCGTCGGGCAGGTCGTGATAGCCGCTCATCACGCCTGGGCCCTTGAGTAACACCTCCCCATCCTCGGCGATCTTGACCTCGGTATTGGGGAAGGTCCAGCCGACCGTGCCGAACCGATAGGCGTGCGGGCGATTCAGCGAGGACGCCGCCGAGGTCTCGGTGAGCCCGTAACCCTCCAGAACCACCACGCCGACCGCGTCGAACCACTGCGCCACGTCGCGGTCCAATGCCGCCGAACCGGAGATGAAGAACCGCAGCCGGCCGCCGAACCGCTCGCGGATGGTGCTGAACACCAGCCGGTCGGCCAGCTTGTGCTGCAGCGCCAGCAGCGGCCCGACCCGATGACCCGCCTGCTTGGCCCGCGAGACCTGTAGCCCGATCTCGACCGCCCAGTCGAAGAGCCGTTTCTTGACGCCGCCCTGTTCGACCATCATCTCGGTGATCCGACCGTGCACCTTCTCAAAGATGCGCGGAACGGCGCCCATGAAGGTCGGCCGGATGATCGCCAGGTTCTCCACAATCTTGTCGACGCGGCCGTCGATGACCGTCGGGAAGCCGATCACCAGCGGAAGCGCCAGCATCACCTTGCCGAACGAGTGCGCCAACGGCAGCCAGAGGTAGTTCAGGTCTTTGTCGCTGAGCACCCCCAGCGAGTCCAGCGCCGCCGCGGTGTAGGTCCACGCCTCGTGGGTGAGCCGCACGCCCTTGGGTTTGCCGGTCGTGCCGGAGGTGTAGATCAGCGTGGCCAGCTGCTCGGGCCGGATCGCATCGATGCGTTCGGTGACCGCGGTGGGTTTGTCGGCCAGCAACTGCTTGCCGAGCTGCTCGAGCTCTTCGAGGGTGATCACCCAGTCGCCGTCACCGCTTCCGTCGATGACGACAACTTTCTCCACGGCGGGCACCTCGTCACGGTGCGCGACGAGTTTGTCCACCTGGGTTTGGTTTTCGGCGACAACGATCCGGCTGCCGGAGTTGGCGACGATGAACGCGACATCCTCGGCGTTGGTGGTCGGATACACCGTCGTGGTAGCCGCACCGGCCGACAGGATGCCGAAGTCGACGACCACCCACTCGTAGCGGGTCGACGACGCCAACGCCACTCGATCCTCGGGGCTGATGCCCAACGAGATCAGGCCGGCGGCGATCAGCTCGACGCGATCACCGACCTGCTGCCAGGTAACGCTGCCCCAGCCGTCGTGGTCGGGATACCGAAACGCTTCGGCATTCGGCGTGGCCGCGACGCGATCGAGGAACATCCGCGGCACCGACGGCGCCCGGTTTTCGATCCTGCTCATGTCGGGCCGCTCTTGGTGTTTGTGCGGGCCTGCCATATCCGCGAGTTTATGGACGGCGCCGTCGCGCCGGTGGCGGAATGGGCAACCCGGCGACTTTGTCATTGTTTGCGGCCGGGCGGGTACGCGGCGGGGACGCGGGAGTCCGGCGATCAACGTCACCAGTCCGCTTGCGGCAAGCACCAAGTCCGGCCGACTGTCGTCATCATCGTGTATCGCTTGCCGGGCCCTAGGGCGCCGCATCCAACGCATCGCAGGGATCCTGCCGCGCTGCGCCATTCGTGGGGCAGCGGGCGCGTCGGTCAGCCGAAGACGAAGTACCGCAGCCAGACGTAGGGGGCGGCCACGCCCACGGTCAACGCCGTGACGACGACACCCTTGCGGGTGAACTCCCAGAAGCTGATCGGGTAGCCTTCGCGCGCCGCGATACCCAACATCACCACGTTCGCGCTGGCACCCACCGCGGTCAGATTGCCGCCGAAATCGGCACCGGCGGCCAGTGCCCACCACAGGGCTTGTCCGTGAACAGGATTCGCCACCGTCGCGGCGAGATCGGCGACCACTGGACTCATCGTCGCGACGTAGGGGATGTTGTCGATCACACCCGACAACACCGCCGAGACCAGCAGGATCGCCATTGCCGCCAACAGCGCGTTGCCACCGGTCGCCGCACCGGCGAACTCGGCGACCCGGGCGATCACACCCGTCTTGACCAGTGCGCCGACCAGGATGAACAGCCCGGCGAAGAAGAGCAACGTCTCCCACTCAACGCTACCGAGGTAATGGTTGCGCTCGACACCGGAGATGACGATCAATACACCGGCACCCAGCAAGGCCACTACCGAGGGCTCGACATGGAACAGCGAATGGCCGATGAAGGCCGCGAAGACTGCCGCGAGGACCACACCACACTTGACGAGCAGGCGGACGTCGCGAATCGCCTCCCGCTCGCTGAGCGCCATCACCTCGGCCACCCGTTCCGGCTCGACGGTGAAGGACCCGCGGAACAACACCGGCAGCGACAGCAGGAACACCCCGAGCGCGATAAGCACCAGCGGGGCCATGTGCACCAGGAAATCGTTGAACGACAGGCCCGCCCGGCTCGCGATGATGATGTTCGGCGGGTCACCGATCAGGGTGGCCGTGCCGCCGATGTTCGAGGCAAAGACCTCTGCCAGCAGGAAGGGCACCGGATTGATGGCCAGGCGTTCGCACACCAGAAGCGTCACCGGTGCGATCAGCAGAACGGTCGTCACATTGTCCAGCAGTGCCGATGCCGCCGCGGTGATCAGAGCCAGCAGGATCATCACCCGAAGGGGCGAGCCCTTAGCACGTTTGGCGGCCCAGATCGCGGTGTACTCGAAGACACCGGTCTGCCGCAGCACGCCGACGATCACCATCATGCCCAGCAGCAGGAAGATGACGTCCCAGTCGATGCCCGTCTCGCGGGAGTAGAAGATGTCGTCGGAACCGACGATGCCCACGACCACGACCACGGCGGCGCCGCCGAGGGCGGCCTTGACCTTGTTGATCCGCTCGGTGGCGATCAGCAGGTACGCGACGGCGAAAACGGCGAGCGCGACAACGGCCATGCTCACCAGGAGCTCCTCGAGTTCATCGAGCCTGCAGTGCCACTTCCAGCAACCGGGACGCGGTGATGACGCCGACGAGCCGGGGACCGATCACCACGGCGACCAGCGGCGAGCGATCCTGCGCCATGATCGCGGCCACCTCGACGATCGTGTCGTCGGCGTTGACCGTCGGCATGTGCGGCGGCGACTTGGGCAGCACCTGCGCCACCGATTTCCCACCCAGTTTGTCCGCGATGCGGTCGGCTGCCTGCTCGCCCAGCACGCCGGCGAGCGAGGGATCGTCCTGGATATAGGCGGGCACCAACAGACGCACGACCTCTGATGCCGGCAGGATCGCCAGGGGCCGGTCCTGCGGGTCGGTGACCACCAGGCCGGGAAGCCGCTGCTCGGCCAGCAACCGCACTGCGTCGAGGGCCGATGAATCCGACCTGACGACGGGGAACTGCTCGGCGATCTGCTCTGCGCGCACAACCAAACCGTACGTCGCCGCCCCGATGGCCGGTCATGTTTGCTCCGGTAAGACCCGCGCGGACTCCGTCGGCTCCGCGGGGTCACGGGATCCCGCAGGCAGATTGTCGGGCGGCTCCACCCGCAGCATCCGGGCCACCGGCACATCGGTGGATGAGTGCAGCACGATCGACAGCGCGATAGTCACCGCGACGAGGTCGAAGACTCGTTCGCTGTCCGGGATGCCGGATTGCAATGCCAACAGGCCGTATACCACCGAGGCGAACCCCTTCGGCCCGAACCAGGCCGCCGTCAGCCGTTCGCGGCGCGGCATCGGGGTTCGCAACAGCGAGACCAACAACGACACCGGCCGCACGACGACGATGGCGACGATGGCCAGGAGCCATTCCTGCCAGCCCAGGTGCGACAGCCGTTCCGGGGTGATGAGCGCGCCGAACACCAACAGCGCAGCGAACTTGGTGAGCTCGGCCAGCAGATCGCCGAACGGTTCGAATCGTTCGGCGACCACGGGGTCCAGGGTCGCCAACGTCGAGCCGGCCGCGAACGCCGCCAGATACGGGTTGGCGTGGGTCAGATGACAGCCGGCGTAGACGACGATCGCCAACGCCAACGGCCCCAGCGGCTGTAAGCGGGGTTCGGCGGTCAGGATCTTGCTGCGCCAGGCCAGTGCGACCAATGCCGCCAGTCCGAATCCGAGCACCAAACCCAGCAGCAGTTCCTCGACGATCGTCGTCCAGTGGGAACTCTCGTGCTGCGCGGTGGCGAGGAAGATCAGGACGAACGGCAACGCGAGGCCGTCGTTGAGACCGGATTCCACATTGAGCAGCCGACGCAGCCGCAACGGGATGTCCGATCGGCCCACCAACGCCGCGGCGAACACCGGATCGGTGGGCGAAAGGATGGCGCCCAGCAACAGTGCGGTAGGCCAATCCAGACCTGCCAGGAAATGCGCAGGGACGGCGATACCCACCATCGTCAGGGGCATGCCCACCCCGAGAGCACGTCCAGACAGTCGCCAGTTCTCCCGCAACGCAGGGAGATTGGCCCGCTGACCGTCGGTGAACAACACGGTGAACAGTGCGATGTCGGCCAGCTGGGCCACCATGCTATGGCCAACCCCGAGATCGACGAGGCCGAAACCACCGGGACCGAGCAACGCGCCGGCCACCAGGAACATCAACGCGGTGGACAGTACGGTGCGGGCCGCGAGTCCGGACAACGACACACTGAGCAACAGCACCAGGCCGAATGCCAGGACAAGAACCACGCCGGAGTCTCCCCATCCTCACTCGAGTCGCGAGCGAATCCGCGCGACTGCCGACCAGACTTCCCGGCACACCGTCGGCAAACATGCCCCAAATCGCGGTTCCAGGCAAGCGGGCGGGCGCCCCACGGCCCGGACCCGGCCGCACTGCTACCGTGACTCGGTGTCCGACGTGGCGATGAACCTCTCTCGCGACGCGCTGCTCGCCACCGGTTCCGGGCCGTGATGACGTTGGGATGCAACGACTTCGATGCTTCGCGTGTTGCCGTCACCGAGGCCGTCGACCGTGACCTCGACGAGCTTGCCGCGGTGGCCGCAACGACGTTCCCGCTGGCGTGCCCTCCGCAGGTGCCGACTGCGGATATTGCGGGTTTCATCGCCGCCAACCTGTCCCGCGAGCGGTTCGGTGAGTACCTGGCCGACGACGCACGCACACTTCTCGTCGTGAAGGATGCGGGCCGCATCGCCGGCTACGTCCTGCTAGTGCGCGGCCTGGGAACCGATCCAGCCGTCGCCGCGGCGGTGCAGGCGCGTCCCGCCGTGGAGCTGTCCAAGTTCTACGTGCTGCCCCACTGGCATGGCTCGCCGACATCGGCCGTGCTGATGCGGGCCGCGGTGGCCAGGACCGCGGCCGGCGACGCACGCAGCCTCTGGCTGGGCGTCAACCAGAAAAACGTGCGGGCACAACGGTTCTACGCCAAGCACGGATTTTCCACCGCCGGCACCAGGACATTCCAGCTCGGCGGGCACACCGAGGCAGACTTTGTGCTGGTGCGCCCGCTCTGACGACATGGCGGTGACATCTTGGGACATCTTCGCCGCGGACCTCCCCAGGTTTGCCGATGTCTCGTACTGTGAACGTGTTGGCTGATCGCAACAGGCCGAGCGGGAGTGCAACTCTCGGCCCGACCGCGAGGACGGGCGTTCGGCGAAAGGACGGTTGGTGGACGTTGGATCGGGCTCCGGCCCCGACGATCATGTCGGTCGCGATCTGACCCGAGTGGACTGGTCGGCGACGCCGCTGGGCTCGCCGGCCGGCTGGCCCCAGAGCTTGCGCACCGCGGTGAGCATCCTGTTGTCGTCACGGTTCTCGATGTGGATGGCCTGGGGGCCTGACCTGACGTTCTTCTGCAACGCGGCCTATCGCCGCGACACCCTTGGCCGCAAATACCCCTGGGCGCTGGGCCGGCCGGCCCGCGAAGTATGGGCCGAGATCTGGGACGACATCTCTCCCCGGATCGACCGGGTGCTGAAGACCGGCGAAGCGACCTGGGATGAGGGGCTGCTGCTTTTCGTGGAACGGTCCGGCTATACCGAGGAGAGCTACCACACCTTCTCCTACAGCCCGCTTCGCAACGACGACGGGAACGTCGTCGGCATGCTCTGCGTGGTCAGCGAGGACACCGACCGGGTGATCGGCGAGCGCCGGATGGCCACGCTACGCGACCTGGGCTCCGACCCGTCGGTGGTCCGCACCGAAGAAGAGATGTTGGCCTTCGCCGCCCGCCAGCTTGAGCGCAACCACCGCGACCTGCCATTCAGCCTGATGTACCTGTTCGACGACGACGGCACCGCGCGGCTGGCCGGCTTGAGCGGCATCGCCCCCGGCCACCCGGCCGCGCCGCCGCGGCTGGCGCCCGACGGCGTGGCGCTGTGGCCGCTAGCGGAACCGGCCAGGGGCGAGTCGGTGCTGGTCGACCTCGACGACCCGGCGTTCGGCGACCTGCCGACCGGCGAATGGCAGGACCCGCCGAGCCACGCCTTGGTGACGCCGCTGCTGGCCCAGGGCGGCACACCGTCGGGCTTCCTGGTGGCCGCGCTCAACCGCTACCGCCCCGTCGACGACGAATACCGCAGCTTCGTCAACCTGGTCGCCGGCCACCTCGCCACCGGCATCTCCAGCGCCCGGAGCTACCACGCCCAGCAGCGCCGTGCCGAAGAACTCGCCGAGCTCGACCGCGCCAAAACGACGTTCTTCTCCAATATCAGCCACGAGTTCCGCACCCCGATCACCCTGATCCTCGGCCCGGTGGCCGAACTGCGCGCCCGCTCCTCCGGTCTCGACGAGCACACCCGCCAGGAGCTCGACGTCATCCACCGCAACGGGTTACGGCTGGCGAAGCTGGTGAACACGCTGCTGGACTTCTCCCGCATCGAGGCGGGCCGCGTGCAGGCCCGCTACGAGCCCGTCGACCTGGCCGAGGTCACCGCCGAGCTGGCCAGCGTCTTCCGCTCCGCCGTCGACCGCGCCGGCCTCGAGCTGGTGGTCGATTGCCAGTCCTGCGACGAGGCGGTCTACCTCGACCGCGACATGTGGGAAAAGGTCGTTCTCAACCTGCTGTCCAACGCGCTGAAATACACGTTCTCCGGGTCGATTACGGTGCGGGTGACCCGCGAGGGCGCCGAGGCGGTGGTCAGCGTGGCCGACACCGGCATCGGCATCCCCGCCTCGGAGATGCCGCGGCTGTTCGAACGCTTCCACCGCATCGACAGTGCCCGCGCCCGCTCAGCCGAAGGCAGCGGCATCGGCCTGGCATTGGTCAGAGAACTCGTCATCCTGCACGGCGGCACCATCAGCGCCGACAGCGTCGAAGACATCGGCACCATTTTCACCGTCCGGCTGCCGATCGGCTCCGCGCACCTGCCAGCCGACGCGCTCACCGCCCCGGCATCCGGCCGCACCACCTCCGGCATCGCCGAGCCTTTTGTCCAGGAGGCGCTGCGCTGGCTGCCGGGCGACGGCATCGCCGCGGCCGACACCAACGTCCAGATGCCCCCCACCGACACGGTGCTGGGCACACCCGCAGCCAGCGCAACGCGGGCCCGGGTGCTCGTCGCCGACGATAACGCCGACATGCGCGAATACCTGGCCAGATTGCTGCGCGGCGCCGGATACAAAGTGGATGCGGTGACCGACGGGCGCCACGCACTGGACCGGATCCGCACCGACCTGCCCGACCTGGTGGTCAGCGACGTGATGATGCCGCGCCTGGACGGCCTGGCGCTGGTGGCGGCGCTGCGCAACGACCCGCGCACCGTCGGCGTCCCGGTCGTACTGTTGTCGGCCCGCGCAGGCCAGGAAGCCTCCATCGAAGGCCTGAACGCCGGCGCCGACGACTATCTGGTCAAGCCGTTCGCCGCGGCCGAGCTGCTGGCGAGGGTCCGGGCGAACATCGAGTTGGCCCGGCTGCGCAACCACCACACCCGGTGGCGCGCCGCGCTGGTCGATTCACTGCAGGAGGCCTTCTTCGTCTGTGACGAAGTCGGCGCCGTCATCGAGATGAACAGCGCATTCACCGACATCCTCGGCTACGGCCCCGAAGGCCTGCCCTACGATCCCGAGCACCCTTGGTGGCCCGATTCCGAGACCGAGCCCGAAGCGCATCGGCAGGTGGTCGCCGCGTTCGCCCCCCTGCCCGACAACCCGCACGGCAGCTACACGGTGCCGGTTACCCACTGCGACGGGCACCGGGTCTGGATCACCACCAACATCGCTCACGCGAAGGACCCGGAAACCGGGCGCAATGTCATGGTGGGAACGTTCCGCGACGTCACCGCCGAGCACTTCACCGTACAGCGCCAGAGCGCGCTCGCCGTGCTCAATCAGCAACTGGCGCAGGCCGATACCGTCGAAGACGCGCTGCGCGACGCGATGGACCAGCTGCGGCGGCAGTGGTCGGCGCGGTGCGTGCTCGCCGCGACCTTCCCCACCGCGCGCTCGTCCGGCTCGGGCACATCAACGCCCGAGCTGATCGGTGCCCCCACCCCGGTGCAGTGGGCGGACGTGCCGCCCCAAACCCGTGACCACATCACCGCGCTGGGGGCCAGCGGTGAGCTGCTGACCGCCGACACCGACATCCCGGGGTCGGCCGGCATCGCGTTGCAGCATCCGCGCGGCATCCTGGTGCTCTGGCTGGACCTGCCCGAACAACGCCCCTTCACCGGTGAGGACCAAACCCTTCTGACCGTGCTGGCCGGCCGCCTCGGACAAGGCCTGCAACGCGTCCACCAACTCGACCAGCAGCGCGAAACAGCGCTGGCACTGCAACATTCGATCCTGGGCCCGGCCGATCTGCCCACCGGATTCGCAGTCCGCTACCAGCCCGCGTCGCACCCACTTCAGGTCGGCGGTGACTGGTATGACGTCGTCTCACTCGACGATGGTCGCATCGCCCTGGTGGTCGGTGACTGCGTCGGCCACGACCTGGCTGCCGCGACCGTCATGGGCCAGTTGCGCAGCGCATGCCGCGCACTGCTGCTCGAAAGGTCCAGCCCGGCCGCGACCCTGACCGGCCTGGACCGCTTCGCCACCCGGCTGCCCGGCGCCCAGTCCACGACTGCCTTCTGCGCGGTGCTCGAACCCGAGACCGGCGAACTCACGTACTCCAGCGCCGGACATCCACCTCCGATCCTGGTCCTCGCGGACGGCACCACGCGCCTGCTCGAGGACGGGCACTCCATCGCCCTGGGCATCCACGTGGACTGGGAACGACCGCAGGCTCAGGCGACCATTCCGGCGCAGGCCACGCTGCTGCTCTACACCGACGGGCTGGTGGAGCGGCGAAGATTGTCACTCGACGACGGAATCGAGCGGGCCGCCAAGCTCATTCGCGACGACGGGGTCCGTGACTTGGATCCGCTGGCCGACCAGATCATGTCGGTGCTTGCGCCGCCAGGCGGATACCAGGACGATGTCGCCCTTCTTCTCTATCGCCATCCCGCGCCGCTGGAAGTGACGATCCCGGCCGACGCTCTGCACCTCGCCCCGGCACGCGCCGCACTACGAGAATGGTTGAACGCCGCGGGAATCGACCACGAACAGGCTCAGGACGTGCTGGTCGCCGCGGGCGAAGCCGTCACCAACTCCATCGAGCACGGGTACCGCCAGATCGACGGCGGGAGCATCACCTTGCGTGCGAGTTCTGAAGTGGACCTGCTGCACCTGACCATCACCGATGCCGGTTCATGGAAGCCGAAAGAGACCGGCTATACCCATCGCGGCCGCGGGATCCAGATCATGCAGGCGTTGATGGAGGATGTGTCGATCGTCCCCGACTCCACGGGCACCACCGTCCGGCTGTCGACGAGGATCCGCCGATGAGTACACCGCTGTCCGTACAGACCGGGCCGGGCGCCGACGGTCAGCTGGTGGTCTCCGCGGCCGGCGAAATCGACGCCAGCAACGCCGCCGCATTCGCCGAGGCGATCGGCGCGGCGGTGACCGACACCACCGCGACCGTGATCGTCGACCTCAGTGCCGTCGACTACCTCGACAGCGCTGCGATCAATGCCCTTGTCCCCCATGCAGATTCACTAGAGATCATCGCCAATCCGCTACTGATGCGGGTACTCCGGGTCAGCGGTCTGAGCGAATTGGCGAAGGTCCGCGAGGCCACCGGCGAACACTGACGGCCGTCACAACCCGCCGGGGTTGGTCAGCGCCAGCAGCCGTGAGGTGGCCCGCAGGTACTTCTTGCGGTATCCACCGGCGAGCATCTCCTCGGAGAAGACGGTGTCGAGCTTGGCGCCGGAAGCCACCACGGGGATGCCGGCGTCGTAGAGCCGGTCGGTCAGCGCGACGAGCCGCAGGGCGACGTTCTGGTCATCGAGGGGGTGCACACCGGTGAGGTAAACCGCCCGCACCCCTTCGATGAGCGTCAGGTAGCGCGACGGATGCATGGTCGCCAGGTGCGCGCACAGCGCATCGAAGTCGTCGAGGGTGGCACCGGCCACGGCGGCCGCCTCCGCGGTGACCTGCTCGTCGGACCGCGGCTGTGGCGCCGGCGGCAGACCGCGATGCCGATAGTCCGGGCCCTCGATGCGCACCGTCGTGAAAATACTTGCCAGTGTGTTGATTTCGCGCAGAAAATCCTGGGCCGCGAAGCGGCCTTCACCGAGCTGCTCGGGCAGCGTGTTCGATGTCGCGGCGATCGACACCCCCCGCTCGACCAGTTGGGAAAGCAGCCGCGAGATGAGCGTGGTGTTGCCCGGGTCGTCGAGTTCGAATTCGTCGATGCACACCACCGTGTAATCGGCCAGCAGGTCGATGCACTCGACGAAACCGAAAACGCCGGCCAGCTGGGTCAGCTCACCGAACGCCGCGAAGGCCCTCGGGTGGTCTGCAGAGTCCGGCATCTGCCGGTACGCCGACGCCAGCAGGTGGGTCTTGCCGACGCCGAATCCGCCGTCGAGATAGATACCCACCCCTGGCAGGGTCTCCCGCTTGCCGAACAACTTCTTCTTGCCGGCGCGCCGGCGCAGCGCCTCGTCGCAGAATGCCCGGCAGGCGTCGACGGCAGCAGCCTGTGTGGGCTCGGCTGGGTCTGGCCGGTAGGTGTCGAAGCTGACCCCGGCGAAGGTGGGGGGCGGAACCAGCTGGGCGACCAGCCGTTCCGGGGAGACCGTCGGATGCCGGTCGACGAGGTGGCCTACGGCGCCGACGGGGGCTGCGACGGGGCGGTCCATGCACGAACTGTATCGACGTGCTCCAATCGTTGACATGCCCGACCCGAGCGGCGACGACCCGGATGCGACGCACTTCACACTGCTGGCGACGCACGACGCGGTGGGCCCGCAAGGCCCCCTCGACGATGATCGCCTCTACGACCTCTACGCCTACCCGGGCGACATCAGCCGGTGCTGGGTGCGCGGCAACGCCATCGCCAGCCTCGACGGCGGGGCTGCCACCGACGGCACGTCGGGCGGGCTCGGCGGCCCCGGCGACCGGCGGCTGTTCCGGGTACTGCGCGAGCTGACCGACGTCGTCGTCGTCGGCGCGGGCACCGCACGTGCGGAGAACTACTCCGGCGCGCAGATGACGCTCGCGCAACGCAGCCGCCGCCAACAACGCGGCCAAGCCGAGGTGCCGCCGATCGCGCTGCTCACCCGCTCCGGTCACCTCGACGGCGATATGCCAGTGTTGACCCGCACCGAGGTGGCTCCGCTGGTACTGACCAGCACGGCCGCCGCGCCCGCCGCGCAGGCGCTTGTCGGCAACACCGCCGAGGTGATCGCCTGCTCGGGTGCCGACCCGGCCGACGTCGACCCCGACGCCGCCCTGGCCGCACTCGCCGAACGCGGACTCACCCGGGTGCTCTGCGAAGGTGGCCCCTCGTTGACTGGCACGTTCGTCGAGCACGAATTGCTCGACGAACTGTGCCTGACCACCGCGCCGATGCTCGTCGGCGGCGCCGCGCCACGCATCGCCACCGGCGACGGCCACGTGCTCGCCCGGATGCGGCGCCGGCACGTGATCTCCGACGACCAGGGCTATCTGTACACGCGCTACACGCGCGCCGACTGAGCGGAACCGGCCACCGGGGTCGCTACTGTGGTGGGCATGCGCGATCGTCGGGTCTGGGCCTCCCAGGCTGTAGTCAGCCTCGGCACCGTGGCGTTGACGACCCTGCTCACCGGATGTGCCCCATGGCTGGCCGCCAACCCCCAGTTCGCCAGCAATTCGGCGCACAATCCCGGTGGTGGTCCGACCACGACCAAGGCTGCCGGCGGGCCGCCCGCAATCGCCGCTCCCAAGAACGACCTGCCGTGGCGGGACTGCACCTCGCGGGTGTTCGGCGACGCCGGCGCCCCACCCGCACCCGGGGTGATCCTGGAGTGCGCCGACTACGACGCCGACCTGGACCCGATCGCCGGTGCCACCGGGACGGTGAGTATCGGTGTGGTGCGCGCCCGCTCGGTGCAGACCCCGCCCGACGCGGGCCCAGTGGTGTTCACCACCGGTACCGACATTCCGTCGTCGATGCAGCTACCGATCTGGCTGTCCCGGTCGGGTGCCGACGTGCTCAAGAGCCATCCCATCGTTTCGGTGGACCGCCGCGGCATGGGCATGTCGAGCCCGGTGGACTGCCGGGATGCCTTCGACCGCCAGGAGATGCGCGACCAGGCTCAGTTCGAGTCCGGCGACGACCCGGTGGCCAACCTCGGTGCGATCACCATGACCGCGACCACCAGTTGCACCGACACCATCGCGCCGGGTGACTCGGCCTACGACAACGCGCGGGCCGCCGAGGACCTCGAGCGGCTGCGCAGCACCTGGGATGTACCGGCGCTGGCGCTGATCGGCGTCGGCAACGGCGCCCAGATCGCCATGGCCTACGCCGGTTCACACCCCGACAAAGTGGCCCGCCTGGTGCTCGACTCGCCGATCCCGCCCGGGGTGAGCGCCGAGGCGGCGGCCGAGGAGCGGGTCAAGGGTCAGCAGGCCGCCCTCGATGCGTTCGCGACCCAGTGCATCGCCGCGAACTGTGCGCTCGGCCCCGACCCGAAGGGTGCCGTCGACGCGCTGCTCAGCGCCGCGCGCGCGGGCCGCGGCCCCGGCGGGGTCTCGGTAGCGGTGCTGACCAATGCCATCGTCACCGCGCTCGGCTTCCCCAGCGGGGACCGCATCGGCAGCACCGTGAGTCTGGCCAACACGCTGGCCGCCGCGCGCAACGGCGACACCAACCAGCTCAACAGCCTGATTAATCAGGCCGAGGCCAGCCGCGACAGCGACGGCCAGTTCATCAACTCCTGCAGCGACGCGCTGAACCGGCCGACCCCCGACCGGGTCCGAGAACTCGTCGTCGCCTGGGGCAAGCTGTACCCGCAGTTCGGTGCCGTCGGCGCGCTGGATCTGGTGAAGTGTCTCAACTGGCCCAGCGGCGCGGCCCCCAAGGACCCCAAGGACTTGCACGTCAATGTGCTTCTGCTGGGGGTGCAGAACGACCCGATCGTCGGCAACCAGGGGGTGCCGACCTCAGCGGCCACCATCATCAACGCCGGTTCGGCCAGCAAGCGGGTGATGTGGCAGGGCGTTGGCCACGGAGCCAGCATCTATTCGGCGTGCACACTGCCGCCGATGATGGGTTACCTCGACAGCGGCAACATGCCGCCTACCGACACCTACTGCCCCGCCTGACCGTTCGACGCAGCGAGCCGGTGTACGGTGCGGACGTGGCGCTAGCTGAATCACTCCAGGCCGGCCTGCGCAGCGCGTTCGGCCCACGGACAAGTCCCCCCGGCGCGGCTGCCGTTCTGCGCTCGGCATTGTGGCCGTTGGCCATCATGTCGATCATCCACCGCAGCTATGTGCTGTCGTCCAACGGCTACATCACCGACGACTTCGGCCCGGTATACCGGGCGGTGTCGAACTTCCGACGCGGCCTGGACATCTACAACGAGCACTTCGACTACGTCGACCCGCACTACCTGTACCCACCGGGCGGCACCCTGCTGATGGCACCGTTCGGCTACCTGCCGGTGTTCGCCTCGCACAACTGGTTCGTGTTCTTCAACACGCTGGCGATGATCATCGCGGCCTGCCTGTTGGTACGGCTGTTCAAGTTCCCGCTGACCTCGGTGGCGCTGCCCGCGCTGCTGCTGGCGATGTTCTGCACCGAATCGGTGACCAACACGCTGGTGTTCACCAACGTCAACGGCTGCATCCTGCTGTGCGAGGTGTTGTTCTTCCGCTGGCTGCTCGACGGCAAGGTCAGCCATCAGTGGCTGGCGGGTGTGGTGATCGGCTTGTCGCTGGTGGTCAAGCCGGTGCTCGCCGTGCTGCTCCTGCTGCCGCTGCTCAACCGGCAGTGGCGGGTGCTCGTGGCCGCCTTCGTGGTGCCGCTGGTGTTCAATGTCGCGGCGTGGCCGCTGGTGGCCGACCCGATGAATTTCGTGCGGCGCACCCTGCCCTACATCTTCTCGACGCGCGACTACTTCAACAGCTCGGTGCTGGGCAACGGCGTGTACTACGGCCTGCCGATGTGGCTGATCGTGGTGCTGCGGGTGCTGTTCCTGGCACTGGCGGTGGCCAGTCTGTGGCTGCTCCACCGCTACTACCGCGAACGCGATCCACTGTTCTGGATGCTGACGTCGTCGGGCGTGCTGCTCATCGCCTCCTGGCTGGTGCTGTCACTGGCCCAGGGCTACTACTCGATGATGCTGTTCCCGTTCCTGATGACGGTGGTGCTGCCGAATTCGGTGGTGCGCAACTGGCCGGCCTGGCTGGCCACCTACGGGTTCTTGACCATGGACCGCTGGCTGATGTGGCGCTGGCCGACGACCGGCCGCTTCCTGGAGTACATGAAGATCACCTACGGCTGGTCGCTGATGCTGATCGTGGTGTTCTGCGTGCTGTACTTCCGGTACTCCGACGCCAAGGCGGCAGGCACGCTGGACGAAGGCATCGACCCGGCCTGGCTGCGGGCCGAACCCGGACCCGCTGCCGTTCCCAGTGGCTGACGCGCGCACGGTAACGTGAACGCATGAGTTCGATTCCCGCTCCGAAGCTGGAACTGACCGACGACGAGTGGCGCCAGCGGCTGACCCCGCAGGAATTCGCCGTGCTGCGGCAGGCGGGCACCGAGCGGCCCTTCACCGGCGAATACACCGACACCAAGGCCGAAGGTGTCTACGTCTGCCGAGCGTGCGGCACCGAATTATTCCGCAGCACAGAGAAATTCGAGTCGCACTGCGGCTGGCCGTCGTTCTTCGACCCGTCGCACTCCGACGCGGTGATCCTCAAGCCGGACGAGTCGCTGGGTATGCACCGGGTGGAGGTGTTGTGCGCGCACTGCCACAGTCACCTCGGCCACGTGTTCAGCGGCGAGGGCTACCCGACGCCGACCGACCAGCGCTACTGCATCAACTCGATCTCGCTGAAGCTGGTCCCCACGGAGGATTAGCGAGCATCGCCAGGAGCCGGTCGAGTTCGACGGGGACGCTGAAGTAGTAGCCCTGCCCCACGTCACACCCGTACTCGCGCAGGCGCTCGAGCGTGTCGACGCGCTCGATGCCCTCCGCCACCGTGCTCAGCCCCAGCTCGTGTGCCATGTTGACCACGGCGCGCACCACCACAGCCGCCCGAGTATCCCCGGTGACGGGTGCCACGAACCGGCGGTCCAGCTTGACCTGGTCGATGGGTAGGTCACGTAGGTAGGACAGCGCCGAGTAGCCGGAGCCGAAATCGTCGATGGCGATCCGGATTCCGGCCGCGCGCAGCTCGTGTAGCACCCGGGTGGTCTGCTCGAGCCCTTCCAGGAACACGTCCTCGGTGATCTCGACGGACATCGCCGCCGCGGTGAGTCCGCGAGCCATCAGCGCCGAAGAGACCGTCGTCGCCAACCGTGCGGTAGCCAGCGACGGCGCGGAGACGTTGACCGCCACCGGCACGGTGAATCCGGCGTCGTGCCAGACCTTCGCGTCGTCGAGAGCCTGGTTCACCACCTGGTCGGTGACGGCCCCCATCAATCCGTGGCGACGCACCAACGGCATGAACTCCATCGGGCCCAGCACTCCGCGGGTGGGGTGCGGCCAGCGCACCAATGCCTCCGCCGCGACGATCTCGAGCGTCCGCAGATCGACCGTCGGCTGATACAGCAGCGTCAGGTTCCGCTGGTCGACCGCTTGACGGAGCTCTCCCAGGAGACGAAGCGACGAGCCGCGCCCGCCCGCCGTGGTCAGCGGCGGCGGATTCAACACGCCGTCGGCGAAGAAGTCCGCCTCCATCTCCGCGGTGAACGTGTGCACTCCGGCCACCCGGGACTTCTTCGCCGCGTCAAGGGCGATGTCGGCGCGCTTGAGCAACTCGGCGGTGCTGACCTCGAGATCTTCGGCATCGGCCACCGCAAGTCCCGCGCTGGGCCGGATCATCAGCTCGTGGCCGCCGACCTGGAACGGCTCGGCAAAGGATTCGGCCACCCGTTGGGCGACTACCTGGGAATGATCATCGCGGCCCTCGATGAGCACGGCATACTCGTCGCCACCGACGCGGGCGACCGTATCGCCGGTGCGGACGGTTTTCAGCATCCGCTCACCGACGTGCTGGAGCAGCTTGTCGCCCACGTCGTGGCCAAAGGTGTCGTTGACCAGCTTGAAGCCATCGAGATCGAGTGCCATGACCCCCACCGAGACGCCGTCTCGCTGGCGCATCTGCATGGCATGGCTAACCCTGTCGTGGAAGACCGCGCGGTTGTCCAGACCGGTCAGCGGGTCGCGCAGCGCCTGCTCGGCGACAGCCGCGAACAGCCTACGGTTCTCGCCGACGATGATCAGCTGCCGAGCGAGGAAGGCGACGACCACCAGCCCACCGGCGACGGTTAGCGGCACCCGCAGCTCATCGGGCGGGGGCAGGTTGAACGTCGCCACGACGGCGGCCGCCGCTACCGGGACGAACGGCAGGAACACCGACGCCGGCCCGGGTGGCGTCACGACGGCGATGTTGCGGTGCGGCCAGGGCCGCCCGACCACCGCGACGGCACCGAAGATCAGCAGACCGGCCAGCCAACCGACAGCGACAACACGATGGCTCGAATATTGTCCTGCCGCAATGTAATAGAAGGTGACATCGTTGGTGATGACGATACAGAAGCCGGCAAGGGCCATCAGACCGATCGGCAGGCGCTGCATCGGAAGTGCACGTAGGAACACCAGCACGACAATCGTCAGCAGCAACGAATCCAGCGTGGGATAGGCCACCGACGCCACCAAGGTGCCCCAGTCGGCGAGGCGGGCGGGATAGAAATTTTCGAGGACGCCGGTCCAGACCACGATGACGACGGAACCAGCGACCACCACGGCGTCGAGCAGCAGCCGGATCCACGACGTGCCTGCCGCGCCGATCGGCAACAGCAGCAAAGCGACACATGCGGAGGCGGGCAGGATCAGCCGCACCAGATCGGGGACCACCGGAAACGCCGGCTCAGCACCGACGACGGCGTAAGCGCCGCGCACCCCGGCCCCTGTGGCGAACGCGGCCAGCCCGACGGCCAACGCCAGCCAAGCGGCCCGAATCCGCCCCTGCGCCAGGACCGCCGTCCGCACCGTGAGAAGTGCGACCGCCGCGGCCACGATCGTCAGGGTGATCTTGAAGGTCGCGATCGTCGCGAAACTCGGCGAATGACTCAGTGCCACTGCAGCCACCAGCAGCATCAGCCCGGAAAGGGTCACGTAGCGGACCGCACGGGCGTTGCCGAGCAGCGTTTGCACCCAGTCCCCCAGCGTCGTACCCAGACGGACGAACCGCCGTAGCGTAGCAAAGTTTCGTGCTGAGCTAAACTCTTCCGCCCGTGACCGCCGTCACGCCGACGGCGGCGAAGCGCTCGCCGCCGGCCCGACCAGATCCACCAACTCGTCGGGCGTTAGCGGCACGCTGTAGTAGAAGCCCTGGCCCACGTCGCACCCGAATTCACGCACCAGCGCGGCAGTCTCGGCGTCCTCGACGCCCTCGGCGACGATGGTCAACCCCAGGACGTGAGCCAGGTCCACCACCGCTCGCAGCACCGCCGCCGCACGGGGATCTGCCACGATCGGCGCGATGAACTCGCGATCGAGCTTCACCTCGTCGATCGGCAGGTCACGCAGATAGGACAGCGTGGAATACCCACTGCCGAAATCGTCGATAGCGATCCGAATGCCACTGCTGCGCAACTGGCTGAGCACCGCGCGGGTCCGGTGCGCCCCATCCAGGAAGATGTCCTCGGTGATCTCCACGCTCAGTGCCGAGGGTTCCAGGCCGCGCTCGGCCAGCGCACGACCGATGATCGCGGGCAGATCGCCGGCGGTCATCGACGGGGCGAACACGTTCACCGCAACCGGTAAGTCGACTCCGGCCCGGCGCCAGGACAGCGCGTCGTCGAGCGCCTTGTCGAGCACCAGCCGAGTCACCGACCTCATCAGGCCGTGCCGGCGCACCAGAAACAGGAACTCCTTGGGGGCCAACACGCCGTCGTCGCCCTGCGGCCAGCGCAGCAGCGCTTCGACCCCGATCACCGCGCCGGTACGCAAGTCGACCTGGGGCTGATAAACCAGGATGAGCTCGGATCGCTCGATGGCCTTGCGGAGCTTGCCGAGCCGCTGGATGGCGGTCACACCGTCGTCGCGGACACCGTCGGCCGGCTTGCCGGCCAGGTCCTGGTCGGCCATGTCGGCGACATGGATGTCGGGGTCGTAACTCCGCATGCCGCTGACCCGCGACCGCTTGGCCACATACATCGCGGCGTCGGCGCGAGTCAGCAGCTCCTCGGCCTCCAGAGTGGGCTCGTCGGGCTCGGCCGCGGCGACCCCGACGCTGGCCCGTATCAACAGCTCGTGGCCCCGCAGCACGAACGGTTCCTCGAACGCTTCGACGACACGCAGGCCGACCACCTCGGCGGCATCCACACCCCCCTCGACGACGATGGCGAACTCGTCACCACCCAGACGGGCCAGCGTGTCACCGACGCGCACGCAGTTCATCAACCGCGAGGCGACTCCCACCAACAGGTCGTCACCGACCGGATGTCCGAGATTGTCGTTGACCAGCTTGAAGTCGTTGAGGTCCACCGCCACCACACCGACCGACAGATCCTCCCGCTCACGCAGCTGCATGGCATGGTCGAGACGCTCGTTGAATAATGCACGGTTGGCCAGCCCGGTCAGCGGATCGTGCAGCGCCTGAACGGCTACCGCGGCGAGCAGTCGCCGGTTCTCGCTGACCGCCAGGAATTGGCGGGCCAGCACGGCCACCACCAGTAGACCGGCGGCGATCAACACGGGGTGGGTTTGCAGCAGAGGCACGGGTTGGGCGGCCCCGATGATGCCCGCCACCAGCAGCGGTGCGTACGGCAGCCAGACCGAGGCCCATCCGGGCAGCGCGACCGAATCTCGTTGCACGAAACGGGTTTTAGACTCGGCGACGGCGGCGACGGTGATGCACAGCAGGCCGGCCGCCCAGCCGAGGTCGATCACGCCGCCGGAGGCGTACTTGTTCTTGGCCTCCAGGTAGGCGAACACACTGTCCGATACGGCGACACACGCCAGCCCGACGGTCAGCAGAGTCAGTGACAGGCGGTGCGCTCCACTGGACCTGACCAACACCACCGCGGCGATCGTGACGATGACGATGTCGGAGATCGGATAGGTCAGCGAGATCACGAATGCGAGGCGACTGTTCGCCCCCTCCTCGGCGAGGGGGCGCATAATCGTCACCCAGCTGACCAGGAACAGAGAGCCGGCAACGATCACCCCGTCGAGGAGCAACCGCAGTCGCGACTGGATGCTGTGAGCCGCGGGGAACAACAGAAGCCCCACACAGGCGCCCACCGGAAAGACCAGGTAGGCGACATCGGCGAGGGACGGAAACGGCAGCTCGCGCTGCCTGATCTCGTAGTACGCCCAGATGATCTCCCCGACTGCCCAGCCCAGCAGGCCCACCGTGATCGACAACCACGCCTTGCGTAGCTGCCCGCTCATCGAACGGGTCGCGCGAGCGGCGAGCAGTGTGGCGGTAACGGTCAAGACGACGAAGAACACGTCAGCGACGATCACCAACGGGCGTCCCTGGGACCACCCGGAGAGCAACCAGAGCGAGTACACCGCGAAGACCGCTGCGGCGATGGCGCCGACGCGTGCTGTCTTCAGCACTGAAGGAGACCTCCCGGACGCCACCACGTTATTGACAGATAGGCAAGTGTAGGTGTCGGCCTGTCACGTCGGCGTCACGCGCATCGCCTCGGGGGGCGCCGAAATGCCGGATTCATAGCGCCGACCACCGAAGTCGTGGTCTCGGCCGAGCACGTCGAGCAAGTCCTTGATCGGCAGCGGAGGGCTGAAGTGATAGCCCTGGCCGACCCGGCAGCCGTGGTCGCGAAGCCAGACTGCGGTCTCGGCGTCTTCGATGCCCTCGGCGACGGTGTCCAGACCGAGTTCGGCGGCCAGGTTCAGCACTGCCCGTACGACGGTCGCGGCCCGCCGGTCAACCAGGATCGGCGCGATGAAGTCCCGGTCTAGCTTGACCTCGTCGATCGGCAGATCCCGCAGGTAGGACAACACCGAGTAGCCGGTCCCGACATCGTCGATGGCGATCCGGATGCCGTTGCTGCGCATCGTGGTGAGCACCAACCGGGTCCGATCCATGTTCTCTAGAAACAGGTCCTCGGTGATCTCGACCGTCAACGCCGCACCGGTGAGACCCCGCGTGGACAGCGCCTGCGACAGCATCACCGGCAGATCGGGGTTGGCCATCGAGGGCGCGAAGAGGTTCACCGCCACCGGGATCTCGAACCCGAGCGCGTGCCAGCGGACCGCGTCGTCGAGCGCCTTGCTCACCACGAATTCGGTCAGCACACCCATCAGCCCATAGCGGCGCACCAACGGCAGGAACTCGTCGGGGCCGAGCAGGCCCCGCTGCGGATGAGGCCAGCGCACGAGGGCTTCGACCCCCATGATCCGTACCGACCGTAGGTCGTATTTCGGCTGGTAGACCAGCGTCAGTTCGACCTTCTCGATGGCTTGGCGCAGCTCACCGAGCAGACGCACGACGGCCGCGCCGCTAGGCGCCGGCGAATCCGCAGGATGCCGCTGCCCGGCGCCCCGGCCGTCGGCCAGCCGCATCTCGGCGTTGTAGGCACAAACTGCCGCGCCGCGGGACCGCTTCGCCGAATACATCGCGACATCGGCGCGCCGCAACAGCTCGTCTGCCGACATCTGCGCGCGGTCCGCCGCGGCGACCGCAAAACCCACGCTGGGGCGGATCAGCAACTCCTGGCCGCCGACGTCGAACGGCCGGTCGAACACCTCGAGCACCCGGTGGGCGACCAGTTCGGCGTGGTCCACCTCGTCGCAGATCAACACCGCGAACTCGTCACCGCCGAGTCTGGCGACGATGTCCCCGGCCCGGACACACTCGGCGACACGATCGGCCGCCAGGTGCAGCAGCTCGTCCCCGACCGGGTGCCCGAGGCTGTCGTTGACGAGCTTGAAGTCATTGAGGTCCATCACGATCAGCGCGACCGCGCCGCCGTCCGCCTCGCGTGCCTGCATCGCCTCGGTGAGCCGATCGTTGAACAACGCCCGATTCCCGAGACCGGTCAGCGGATCCAGCGACGATTGCTCGGCGATCTGGCTCAGCAACCGGCGGTTCTCACTGACAGCCAACGCCTGCCGAAGCAACACCGCCACCAACAACAGCACTCCGAGCGGAAACATCGGGCTCGACGCCACCTCGGGCGGTTTGGCCGCCACCACGACCAAGGCGACCATCAACGGCGCATACGGCACCCAGACCGACGCCCAGCCGGGCAGCTCGTCGGTGGCGCCGTCGTCGGCCCCGGCCTCACGCGCGGCGACCGCGGCCACCGTCAACAGCAACAATCCCGCCACCCAGCCGATGTCGACGATGTTCCCGCTGAAGTACTCACCACGAGCCGAAAGATAGGCATATCCGCTGTCCGCCAACGCCATGGCGGTCAGGCCCAGCGTCACCAGCGTCATCGTCGGGCGCTGGGCCGGGCCGGCGCTCGCTATCACCACCAAGGCCGTTGTCACCAATACGACGTCCCATACCGGGTAGGCCATCAACAACACGAACTCGAACCGGCTTGCCGCGCCCGCGCGATACAACTCACTCATCACCAACGCCCACGACGCGGCAAACAACGAACCCGCAACGATCACGCCGTCGAGGAGGATGCGCCAGTCCGACGACCGCACGGAGCGATTCCGGAACAGCAGCAGCGCGACACACGCTCCGGCTGGAAAGGTTAGAAAGAACGCGTCGGCGAGCGAGGGAAACGGGCCCTCGTCAACACCGACCTCGAGGTAGGCCCACACCACTTCGCCGGCGGCATAGGCGGCCAGCCCGAACGCCAGCGCCGCCCAAGCCGCCCGTGCGCGACCGTGAACGGCCCGCACGGTCCACGCCGACGCCAGTGCAGCGACGATCGCGACGGCCGCCAGCAAGACGCCGTCGACCGCGGTGAACGCGGCACCGTGTGTCACGCCGCTGAGGATCCACACCACGAACACCACGAAACACACCACGGCGGCCACTGCCGTCAACGCCGTCTTCGACATCCCGCACCCCTCCCCCTGGTGGCTACCGTGTCAGACCGGCCGGTATGACGGCGGGATCGGACAACCGACAGTCTCCGTGTCCCAGCGAACACCCCGGCCCAGGTCGCCGGCCAGTACACCGCTGAGGAACCGATTGCCCGACCCGGTCACCGGGTCACGCAGGGCCCGCCCGGCCACCGTCGTCAACAACCGCTGATTCTGGAGCATCAGCAGAGTGCGCGAGATTCGGCTCAGCGCCGGGGTGAGTAGCAGCAGAGCCCCGCAGAGGGCCAACGGCAGCACCAGACAGGCGGCGTCTGCCCCCGACAGGAACGGAGCCATGCCGGCAATCGTGTAGTAGTGCCAGATCTCGGCTCCGACACCGAAGCAGACCAACCCGATACTCAGCGATGTCCAGGCCAGCCGGACCCGTCCAATTCTGGCCCTGGCCGTTGCCGCGGCGCAGAGTGCGGCCGCGGCGGCACAGAAGACGACCGCGGTGTCGGTGTTCATGGCGAAAGCGACCGCAGACGTTCCCGTCAGCCGGCCGAGTGGCGACACGGCTAAACCCACCCCGAGCGCAACTGCGACGCCGACCGCCGCCTGCTTCTGTGTCGGTCCCCTCGCGGCCATCCGGCCCCCGATCTGTCTGCCCCTCCCCCGCTGCTCTAGACGGAGATGGTCGACAGCCGGATTTTAGCGAACTCCACCCGCACCGCGTACTAGTTTGCGGGCAGACAACCCGGCCGTCACGGCAGCTTGGCGATCAATTCCTCGACGCCGATGCGGGGGCCGGTGAAGAACGGCACCTCTTCGCGGACGTGACGGCGGGCCTCGGTAGCACGCAGATCCCGCATCAGGTCGACGATGCGGTACAGCTCGGGGGCCTCGAACGCCAGGATCCACTCGTAGTCACCCAGAGCAAATGCCGGCACGGTGTTAGCGCGCACATCCTTGTAGCCGCGGGCGGCCATCCCGTGGTCGGCGAGCATCTTGCGCCGCTCCTCGTCGGGCAGCAGATACCAGTCCAGGGACCGCACGAACGGGTAGACGCAGACGTAGTTACCCGGTTCCTCACCGGCCAGGAAGGCCGGGACATGGCTCTTGTTGAACTCCGCGGGCCGGTGCAGTGCGACGCTGCTCCACACCGGTTCCACCGATCGGCCCAGGACCGTTGTCCGGCGGAAGTCGCTGTAGGTGGCCTGCAGCGTCTCGATGCGCTCGGCGTGGGTCCAGATCATGAAGTCGGCGTCGGCGCGCAGGCCCGCCACGTCGTAGATTCCGCGCACCACCACACCGTTCTCTTCCTGTTGCTTGAGGAAGGTGGCAGTCTCGTCGACGACGGCGGCTCGGGACTCCTCGTCGTAGCCCAGGGCGCCAGGCTCGGCGGCGAACACCGAGAACATCACATAGCGGATCGTCGCGTTGAGCTCATCGTAATCCAGTCGGGCCATGGCACTATCGTGCCACGCCGGGACGGCGCTACGGACGCGTGGTGGCGGCCACCACACGCTCGGCGGCCCGGCCCGCGACGCCCACGCAGGCGGGCACACCGATGCCGTCGAGGTAGTTGCCCGCGATGGCCAATGTCGGTGGCAGACCTGTCCGCAACTCGGCGGCCAGCGTGGCGTGCCCAGGCCCGTACTGCGGCATCGCATCCAGCCAGCGGTGCACGAGGACGTCGACCGGCTCGACGGCGATGCCGAACACCGTCCGCAGATCGTCCAGCGCCCAGGCCTGCAAGTCCGCATCGGAGGTGGACCGGGCCAGCTGATCGCCGAAGCGGCCGAAGGACATGCGCAGCAGTTCGGCGTTGCCGCGCGCTCCCCACTTGCGCGTAGACAGCGTTATTGCCTTGGCGTGCAGAGGTTCTCCACTGGCGACCAGCACACCGGACTGCGGCGGCAGCGGAGTGCCGCCGGGAACGGCCATCGCCAGCACCGCCGCCGAGGCGACCGGGATCCGCGCGGCCGCTGCGGCGGCCCGCGGCGCGACGTCGCCGACCAGCTGTGCCAGCCGCGGCGCCGGTACCGCCACGATCACCCCGTCGGCCCGCCACTGCCCGCCGTCGTCGTCGGCGACGAGCCAACCGGCGCCGTCGGCCTCGATCCGGTTCACCGACGTCTGTGCCCACCGCAGCGCGCTGCGCGTCACGAGTTCGTCGAGCAGTACCTGATAGCCGCCGTCGATAGCACCGAACACCGGGCCGCTGATGTTGGGGGGCACGGCACGCCGCACGGCCTCGGTGAGGCTGGTAGCGCCCGCGTCGAGGGCGGCGGCGACGGTGGGCACCGCCGAGCGGATGCCGATGGTGGCGGCCGACCCCGCGTAGACCCCGGAGAGCATGGGGTCCACCGAGCGGGCGACCACCTGCTCACCGAAGCGGTCGCCGACCACCTCGCCGACCGCTGGATCCGACCCAGCCCGCCACGACAGTGGACGGTGGGGCTCAGCGGCCATCTGGGCGATGGTGGCGTCGTCGACCAGTCCGGTGACAGACGCCGCGGAGCTGGGAATGCCGTTGACGGTGCCCGGGGGCAGCGGGTGGATGCGGCCCTGGCTGAAGATGGTCGGCCGCACGCCGGTGGTACTGATCTGGCGGTCGGCGAGCCCGAGTTCGCCCAGCAGCGCGGGTACTTCGGGACGGCGCACGACGAACGCCTCGGCGCCGACGTCCATCGACTGACCGCACAACCGTTCGGTGCGCAGGATGCCGCCGAGCCGGTCGGCGGGGTCGAAGACGGTGACGTCGGCGTCCGAACCGATCAACATCCGGAGTCGGTAGGCGGCGACCAGACCCGAAATGCCGCCGCCCACAACGCAGTACCGTCGGCTCATTACGGGCTCGCCCCGCTCTGGATCCGTGCCACGGTCACAGCGAATGCACCAGGGCCACCAGGTCGGTCAGCACGTCGGGGTCGGTGCCGGGCAGCACGCCGTGGCCCAGGTTGAAGATGTGGCCGGCCGCTCCGCAGTCGACGGCCAGGCGCCCGTCGTCGACCACCGCGCGGGCGGCGCTCTCGACCACCGGCCACCCGGCCAGCAGCACCACCGGGTCCAGGTTGCCCTGCAGGGCCAGGCCCGGGCCGACACGGGTCGCGGCGTCGGCCAACGAGGTGCGCCAGTCGACGCCGACGACGGCCGGCGCGCGGCCGGTGGAGGCCGCCTGCGCCATCGCGCCGAGCAACTCGGCGGTCCCGACGCCGAAATGCGTCATCGGCACGCCGTAGTCCGCCAGCGCGGCGAAAACCCGGGTGCTGTGCGGCAGCACGTGGGTGCGGTAGTCGGCCAGCGAAAGCGTGCCCGCCCACGAGTCGAACACCTGGATGGCGTCCACCCCGGCGTCGAGTTGCACCTTCAAGAAGGCGATCGTCAGATCGGTGAGCATCCCCATCAGCGCGTGCCAGGTGGATGGCTCGCCCAGCATCATGGCCTTGGTGCGCTCGTGCAGCTTGCTCGGCCCGCCCTCCACCAGATAGGAGGCCAGGGTGAACGGAGCGCCGGCGAACCCGATCAGCGGCACCTCCCCCAGCTCGGCCACCAGCAGTGCCACCGCGTCGGCGACCGCGCTGACCCGTTGCAGCTCAAGACTTTTGATCGCCGTGACATCGGCCGCGGTGCGGATCGGGTGGTCGATGACCGGGCCGACGTCCGGAACGATGTCCAACTCGATGCCCGCGCCGCGCAGTGGGACGACGATGTCGGAAAACAGGATCGCGGCGTCGACGGCGTGCCTGCGCACGGGTTGCATCGTGATCTCGCAGATCAGCGCCGGGTCGAAGCAGGCCTGCATCATGGTGTTCTTGGCCCGTAGCTGGCGGTACTCCGGCAGCGACCGGCCGGCCTGGCGCATGAACCAGACCGGCACCCGGCTGGGTTTGCGGCCCGCGGCGGCGGCCAGGTACGGCGCGTCGGGCAGTTGGCGTCGGGTACTCATCGCGTCCATGCTGCCACGTAGCCGCAGGCCGGGAACCGGCTGCTGGCACGAAATCGGCGCGCCTGCTCACCGGACCTGGACGATGCGGCTAGCGTCACTGCACGTGACCACTGCGGAACCGGCGCAATTCCGCGAGGCGGTGGCGGCGATGAACGCCGCCGAGGTGCGCACGGAGATCGAACTCGGTCCGATCCGCCCACCTCAGCGTCTCGCGCCGTACAGCTATGCGCTGGGTGCGGAGGTCAAGCATGCCGAGACCGAGGTTGTGCCCGAACGCTCCGACGGTGACGCGTTCGGCCGGCTGATCCTGCTGCACGACCCGGACGGGTCAGAGGCCTGGGATGGCACTATGCGCCTGGTCGCCTACATCCAAGCCGACCTCGACTCCAGCGAGGCCGTCGACCCACTGCTACCCGAGGTGGCGTGGAGCTGGCTCATCGACGCGTTGGAGACGCGCTCCGAGCACGTCACGGCGCTCGGCGGCACCGTCACCGCCACGACATCGGTGCGCTACGGCGATATCTCCGGGCCGCCGCGGGCACACCAGCTCGAGATGCGGGCGTCGTGGACGGCCACCACGATGCAACTCGACACCCACGTCCAAGCGTTCTGCGAGGTCCTCGAACACGCCGCGGGTCTGCCGCCGGTCGGAGTGACGGATCTGGGATCCCGCTCGCGCGCATAGCCATGTCAGAACTCGACGACGACGGTGCCGTGGGTGCGCCGGACACCCCCACCGATGACGCGCCCGAGGCCACCCCGCTGCTGGCACCGGCGAACGGTGTGCCGCCACTGTCGGTCAGCGCCGCGGAGATCTCGGCGGCCGCCGAACAGCTCGCCGGCGGCACCGGACCGTTCGCCGTCGACGCCGAGCGCGCGTCGGGATTCCGTTACTCCAACCGGGCCTACCTGATCCAGATCCGCCGCACCGGCGCCGGAACCGTGCTGATCGACCCGGTTAACCACGGCAGCAGCCCGATCGACGTACTGGCCCCGGTGGCTGAGGTACTGGCCACCGACGAATGGATCCTGCACGCCGCCGACCAGGATCTGCCGTGCCTGGCCGAGGTGGGCATGCGCCCGCCGTCGCTCTACGACACTGAGCTGGCCGGGCGGCTGGCAGGCTTCGACCGGGTGAACCTGGCCGCGATGGTGCAGCGGCTACTCGGGCTGGGCCTGGCCAAGGGACACGGCGCCGCGGACTGGTCCAAACGCCCGCTACCCGACGCCTGGCTGAACTACGCCGCACTGGACGTCGAGGTGCTCATCGAACTGCGCGAATCGATCGCCGCGGTGCTCGCCGAGCAGAACAAAACCGACTGGGCTGCAGAGGAATTCGAGTATCTGCGGCAGGCGGAAGCCACCCCGACCCGGCGTGACCGGTGGCGGCGCACCTCCGGTCTGCACAAGGTGCGCAACCGGCAGGCACTGGCCGCGGTCCGCGAGCTGTGGACCGCGCGTGATCACATCGCCCGTCGCCGGGACATCGCACCGGGACGCATCCTGCCCGACTCGGCGATCATCGCCGCCGCGCAGGCCGACCCGAAAACCGTCGAGGAACTGACCAAATTGGCGATCTTCGGCGGCCACAAGCAGCGCCGCAGCGCCCAGGTTTGGCTGGATGCGCTGGAAGCGGCCCGCAACAACCCAGAACCGCCCGAGAGCTCGGAAGCCCAGAGCGGGCCTCCGCCCGCCGTTCGGTGGACCAAGCGCAAGCCGGAAGCCGCGGCCCGGCTCGAAGCCGCCCGTACCGCGCTCGCCGCGCTGTCGGCGCGGGTCAACATACCGACCGAAAACCTGATCTCCCCCGAACTGGTTCGCCGGCTGTGCTGGGATTGGCAGGATCGCGCCGAAGTCACCGAGGCGGTCGAGGCGTTTCTGCGCGACGGCGGAGCGCGGTCATGGCAGCGCTCGCTGGTGGTGCCGGTGCTGGCTGCGGCGCTGAAGTCGCCTGACGCACAACCGAACGACTAGGTCTTGTCGGCGGAGTCGGTGACCGACTCGTCGCTGGCGCCCAGCGCCGCCACCCAGCCGGTGACCTGGCGGGCGATGTTCTGGTCGGTGAGGCCGATTCTGTCGAGCACCTCACCGCGCGACGCGTGATCCAGGAACTGTTGCGGCACACCGACATCGCGGCACGGCACGTCGATCTCGGCCGCGCGCAGCGCTGCCGACACCGACGAGCCGACGCCGGCACGCACACCGTTGTCCTCCATGGTGACCACGAGCTTGTGCGATTTGGCAAGTGGGACAAGCGCATCCGGCACGGGGATAACCCAGCGGGGGTCCACGACCGTCACGCCGATGCCCTGATTGCGTAGCCGCTCGGCGACCTTGAGCGCCATGGCGGCGAACGATCCCACCGCGATCAGCAGCACGTCGTCGCCCAGACCGTCGGACGGGCGCGCCAGCACGTCCACACCCGAGCATCGCTCCAGCGCCGGAATATCCTGCCCCACTTCGCCCTTGGGGAATCGAATGGCCGTCGGGCCGTCGCTGATCTCGAGCGCCTCGCCGAGCTCCTCGCGTAAGCGTGCGCCGTCGCGCGGGGCAGCGACCCGGATGCCGGGAACGATGTTCAGGATCGACAGGTCCCACATGCCGTTGTGGCTGGCACCGTCGTTACCGGTAATGCCCGCCCGATCGAGGACAATCGTGACCGGCAGCTTGTGCAGCGCAACGTCCATCAGCATCTGGTCGAAGGCGCGGTTGAGGAAGGTCGAATAGATCGCCACCACGGGGTGCAGGCCGCCCATTGCCAGGCCCGCCGCCGACGTCATCGCGTGCTGCTCGGCAATGCCGACGTCGAAAAGCCGGTCGGGGAACCGTTCGCCGAATGCCGACAACCCCGTCGGGCCGGGCATCGCGGCGGTGATCGCCACGATGTCGCGGCGTTTGGCCGCATACGTGATCAGCGCGTCGGAGAACACCGACGTCCAGCCCGGCGCGGCGGACTTGGTGGCCAGCCCGGTGTCGGGGTCGATCACGCCGCAGGAGTGCATCTGCTCGGCCTCGTCGTTCTCGGCCGGCGCATAGCCCATGCCCTTGCGTGTGACCATGTGCACGATCACCGGGGCGTTGAACCCGCGGGCGTGCCGCAGCGCGTTCTCCACGGCGTGCTCGTCGTGGCCGTCGATCGGGCCGACATACTTCAGACCGAGGTCGGTGAACATCACCTGCGGCGACAGCGCGTCCTTGATGCCGGCCTTGACACTGTGCATGGCCTGGTAGCAGGCCTCGCCGATGACCGGCATGCCGCGCACCGCGACCCGGCCGCGCTCGAGCAGACGCTCGTAGCCCGGCTGCAGGCGCAGCGCGGCCAGATGGTCGGCCAGCCCACCGATAGTCGGGGCGTAGGAGCGGCCGTTGTCGTTGACCACGATCACCACCGGCCGCCGGGAAGCGGCGATATTGTTCAGTGCCTCCCAGCACATTCCGCCGGTGAGCGCACCGTCGCCGACCACAGCCACGACGTGGCGATTGCGGTGACCGGTCAGCTCGAACGCCTTGGCCAGACCGTCCGCGTAGGACAGCGCCGCCGATGCGTGACTGGATTCGGCCCAGTCGTGCTCGCTCTCGGCGCGGGACGGATAACCCGAGAGGCCGTCCTTCGTGCGTAACGTGTCGAAGTCCGCGGCGCGACCGGTGAGCATCTTGTGCACGTACGCCTGGTGGCCGGTGTCGAAGATGATCGGGTCGTGCGGTGAGTCGAAGACGCGGTGCAGAGCCAGCGTCAGTTCGACCACACCGAGATTGGGCCCCAGATGGCCACCCGTGGCAGCGACCTTGTGGATCAGGAACTGGCGTATCTCGGCAGCCAGTTCGGTCAGCTGCGCTTGGGACAGGTGCTGGAGGTCGGCGGGGCCGCGAACCTGTTCAAGCATCAGGCCAGTCTACGCATCGCCCCGTCGATCAGTCCTGATGAGACTCGTGGGCTTCGTAGATGTCGGGCACACCGTCATGGTCGCGGTCGCGGGTCTCCAACTCCCACACCGAGCGGTAGTGGCGGTTGCGCATCCGCAGGACGATCGCCGCGATAAGGGCGGCCAGCAAACTGCCGGCGAGCACCGCGACCTTGACCACGTCTTGCCGCGGCGAGTCAGGTTCATAGGCCAATTCGCCGATCAGCAGCGATACCGTGAAACCGATTCCGGCCAGCATCGCCATGCCGAACACGTCGATCCAGCGCAATGCCGAGTCGAGACGGGCGCGGGTCACCGCGGCCAGCACCCAGGTGGTGCCGAACACCCCGACGGTTTTGCCGACGACCAGCGCCGTGACGATGCCCATCGCGATCGGGTCGCTCAGCGCCGTAACCAAACCGTCATAGCCACCGAAGCTCACGCCGGCGGCGAAGAAGGCGAACACCGGCACCGCGAAACCGGCCGACACCGGGCGCATCCGGTGTTCGAAGTGTTCGGCCAGCCCGGGCCCCGCATCCGGCCCACCCGCCGCCGCGCTGCGCAGCACCGGCACGGTGAATCCGAGCAGCACACCCGCGACGGTGGCATGCACACCGGATTCGTGGACGAATGCCCAGGTGAGCATCGCCAGCGGCACGAGCAGCCACCAGGACCGGACCCGCCGCTGCACCAGGATTGCGAACACCACCAGAGGAATGAGGGCCGTCGCGAGCGGGACGATCTTGATCTTGTCGGTGTAGAACACCGCGATCACGGAGATCGCCAGCAGATCGTCGACCACGGCCAGGGTGAGCAGGAACGTGCGCAGCGCGGCCGGCAGGTGGGTGGAGATGACGGCGAGGACGGCCACCGCGAACGCGATGTCGGTGGCCGTCGGCACGGCCCAGCCACGGGTGGCGCCGTCGCCAACACCGGCGGTGAACGCGACGAAGATCAGCGCGGGCACCACCATGCCGCCGACCGCGGCGGCGATCGGAAGTGCGGCGCGCCCGGGATCACGCAGGTCACCGGCGACAAACTCGCGTTTGAGTTCCAGCCCGACGACGAAGAAGAAGATGGCGAGCAACCCGTCGGCCGCCCAGCCGCCCAGGCTCAGATCCAGGTGCAGACCGAGCCGGTCGGTGCCGACGTGGAACTCGGTGAAGTAGTGGTAGGTCGCCGACCACGGCGAATTCGCCCAGATCAACGCGGCGGCCGCCGCTGCAAGCAGCAGCGCCCCGCCGACGGTCTCCTTGCGCAGGATTCCCGCGATGCGCGAGGTCTCCGACCATGAGCCGCGAGCGAACAGCGCGCGGTGCAGCAACGGCTTGGGGTCGGACACGCTCACCTCGGGCGTCGACGGGACAAGACAATTCACTGCCGACCAGACTTCCCGGCGCACCTAGGGGCAGAAGTCTAGCCGACCCGACCCGACCGGCCCGCGGTGACGTATCTCACCTCGTGAGCAGGGCGACGCACTCGATGTGATGGGTCAACGGGAACGAATCGAACACCCGCAGTTGCTCGACGGCGTAGCCGCGCGCCCGGTAGAGCCCGATGTCGCGGGCGAAGGAGGCCGCCTCACAGCCGACGTGGATGACGCGGGGCACCCCGGCCTCGGCGAGCAGGTCGATCACCTCGCGGCCGGCCCCCGACCGCGGGGGGTCGAGCACTGCGATGTCGGCGTCGGCGCGGCGGCCGGTCAGTGCCCGTCGCACCGAGTCGGTCATCACCTCGACCTGCGGCAGGTCGGCCAGCGCCGAGCGCGCGGCCACCGACGCCGCTCGCGAGGTGTCCACCGTAAGCACCCGGCCCGACTCCCCCACGGCCTCGGCCAGCACGGCGGCGAACAGACCAGCACCGCCGTAGAGGTCCCAGGCCGTGGCCCCGTCGATACCGTTGCACCAGTCCGCCACCAATGCGCTGTAGGTAGCCGCGGCGTCGCGGTGGGACTGCCAGAAACCGGTGGCCGGCACCTTCCACTCCCGCTCGCCCACCCGTTGCACCGCGTCGTAGCCACCCTCGACCGCGTGTCCGCGGCGCTGCTTCTGATTGGTGCACACGACGTGCCGGGTGCCGTCGTCGCCGAGCACGACGTGCACCTGGTCGCCAGGGCGCCAACGTTTTTCGGTCATCCCGTTGAGCATGCCGTCGGGCAGCTGCCCACAGCCAAGGTTGGTGACCAGTTCGGCACTGTGGTAGCGATGGAACCCGGCGCGCCCGTCGTCGCCGACCGCGAGCCGCACCCGGGTGCGCCAGCCCAGCGCGGCGCCGTCACCGACCGGTTCGGCGACCCCGTCCCAGCTGAAATCGCCAAGGCGCGCAAGTTGATTCGCGACAACCTGCCCTTTGAGCGCTCGCGCGGCACGCGGTTCGACGAAGGCGAGGTCACAGCAACCCGCGCCGTCCACACCGGCGATCGGGCACAGCGAGTCCAGCCGGTCGGGCGAGGGTTCTAGCACCTCGAGAGTCTCTGCGTGCCAATAGGATCCGCGGTCACCGGTAACCCGTACCCGCACCCGCTCGCCAGGCAGCGCGTACCGGACGAACACCACCCGGCCCTCGTGGCGTGCCACGCAACTGCCCCCGTTGGCTGCGGCACCGGTCTCCAGCACCAGCTCGGCCAGGTCGCCCCGTGTCACTGTCGCGTCACTCCACGAACCCTCGACGCACGTCGCCGGGCGCATTCTGCTCCTGCAGCTCCTGGACCCGCTGCTCCGACGAATTCAGTTGCCACGGAACGGATGTCACCATCACGTTGGGCATGAACAGCAGCCGCGTCTTCAACCGCAACGCGCTCTGGTTGTGCAGCACCTGTTCCCACCAGTGCCCGACGACGTACTCGGGG
This sequence comes from Mycolicibacterium sp. CBM1, assembly GCF_054073305.1. NCBI lineage: Bacteria > Bacillati > Actinomycetota > Actinomycetes > Mycobacteriales > Mycobacteriaceae > Mycobacterium > Mycolicibacterium sp. CBM1. The sequence goes on from NZ_JBSXPP010000024.1 coordinate 37,848, forward strand.
ATGAACACGGTCACCACCGTGCGCGGTGCTTCCTTGCTGATTCGCTTGACGTAGTCCAGCACCGGCCGAGTCACCTCGCGGTAGGGCGAGGCAACGACTTTCAGCGGTACGGTGATGTCACTGTCTTCCCACTTGTGCACCAGCTGGCGGGTCTCGCCGTCATCGACGTTGACGGTGATGGCCTCCAGCACGTCGGGCCGGGTGGCCCTGGCGTAGGACAACGCCCGCAGCGTGGGCATGTGCAGCTTGGATACCAGGACCACGGCGTGGTTGCGGCTGGGCAGCACCACCTCGCCCTGCTCGGCCTCTTGCTCGGCCAGTTCCCGCGCGACGGTGTCGTAGTGCTTGTGGATCGCCTTCATCAGCACGAACAGGCTCGTCATGGCCAGGATCGCGATCCAGGCACCGGCGACGAACTTGGTGACCAGCACGACGATCAGCACGGCGCCGGTCGCGATGAAGCCGATGGTGTTGATCACCCGGGAACGCATCATGTGCCCCCGCGCGCGCGGATCGGTCTCGGTGCGCAGATGCCGGGTCCAGTGCCGGACCATGCCGATCTGGCTGAGCGTGAACGAGACGAACACACCCACGATGTAGAGCTGGATCAGCGCGGTCACCTCGGCCCGGAAAGCGACCACGAAAGCGATCGCGGCCAGCGCGAGGAACACGATGCCGTTGGAGAAGGCCAGCCGGTCACCGCGGGTGTGTAGCTGGCGGGGCAGGTAACGGTCCTGCGCCAGGATCGAACCCAGCACCGGGAACCCGTTGAAGGCGGTGTTGGCCGCCAACACCAGGATCAGCGCGGTGACACCGGTGATCAGGAACAGGCCGATCGGGAAGTCGTGGAACACCGCGTCGGCGAGCTGGGCGACCAGGGTTTTTTGCTGGTAGTTCTGCGGCGCGCCGACCAGCTGAGTGGCGGGATCGTCGGCCACCTTCACCCCGGTTGCCTTGGCCAACAGAATGATGCCCATAAACAGCGAGATGGCGATCAGGCCGAGCATGGCCAGCGTCGTGGCCGCGTTGCGCGACTTGGGCTTACGGAATGCGGGCACCCCGTTGCTGATCGCCTCGACACCGGTCAGCGCCGCACAGCCGGACGAGAACGCGCGCGCAACCAGGAACACCAGGGCGAAGCCCAGCACCTTGCCGTGCTCGTTGTGCACCTCGAAGCCGGCCGACTCGGCCCGCAGCGGGACGTCGAGCACGTAGATCTGGAATAGGCCCCAGCCGAGCATGATGTACATGCCGAACATGAACGCGTAGGTGGGAATCGCGAAGGCGGTGCCCGATTCCCGAATCCCGCGCAGGTTGATCGACGCAAGCAGCACGATGGCGGCCACCGCGAACCACACCTTGTGGGTGTCGACGAACGGGATCGCCGACCCGATGTTCGACATCGCCGAAGCCATCGACACCGCGACGGTGAGCACATAGTCGACCAGCAGGGCGCTGGCGACCGTGAGACCCGCGGTCGGACCGAGGTTGGTGGTCACCACCTCGTAGTCGCCGCCGCCGGAGGGATAAGCGTGCACGTTCTGGCGGTACGAGGCCACCACGACGAGCATCACCACCGCGACCGCCACCCCGATCCATGGCGCCATCGCGTAAGCGGACAGCCCCGCCACCGAGAGCACCAGAAAGATCTCCTCGGGCGCGTAGGCCACCGAGGACATGGCGTCGGAGGCGAACACCGGCAGAGCGATCCGCTTGGGCAGCAGCGTGTGGCTCAGCTTGTCGCTGCGGAAGGGGCGCCCCAGGACCAGCCGACGTGCGGCGGTCGAAAGCTTAGACACGAGTGCCAAGAGTAGGCCCATGCCGGTTTGGCTGTAGCGTTCCCCATACTGTCGTTGTCCGTATGGATTCGGTCAGCCACTTTTCGGCCCCGGCTCTATGCTGGCCGACGCACGACGTAGCCGAGAGGACGCCAGTTGCGGGTAGTGGTGATGGGATGCGGCCGAGTGGGCGCCTCGCTGGCCGACGCGCTGTCCCGGATCGGTCACGACGTGGCGATCATCGACCGGGACCCGACCGCGTTCCACCGGTTGTCGCCGGAGTTCTCCGGCGAACGGGTGCACGGCATGGGGTTCGACCGGGAAGTGCTGTTGCGCTCCGGGATCCAGTACGCCGACGCCTTCGCCGCGGTGTCCTCCGGCGACAACTCGAACATCATCTCCGCGCGAGTGGCCCGCGAAACCTTCGGGGTGCAGCGGGTGGTCGCCCGCATCTACGACGCCAAACGCGCCGCGGTCTACGAACGCCTCGGTATCCCGACGGTGGCCACCGTGCCGTGGACCACCGACCGGCTGCTGAACGCGCTCGTCCGCGACACCGAGACCGCCAGATGGCGGGACCCGACGGGCACCATGGCCGTGGCGGAGGTCACTTTGCACGAGGGCTGGGTCGGTCACCGGCTGACCTCGCTGGAGGAGGCGACCGGCGCGCGGGTGGCGTTTGTCATCCGATTCGGTACCGGCATCCTGCCCGAGCCGAAAACCGTCGTGCAGTCCGGTGATCAGGTCTACATCGCGGCGGTCTCGGGGCGGGCCGCCGAAGCGCTGGCGATCGCCGCGCTGCCTCCCGGTCCCGACGTCGGAGAGGGGCACTGAGTGACGGGCGACAAACGGCTGAAGGTCGCGATCGCCGGTGCCGGTGCGGTGGGCCGCTCGATCGCCCGCGAGCTGCTGGAAAGCGAACACGAGGTGACGCTCATCGAGCGCAACGCCGAGCATCTCGACGTCGACGCCATCCCGGCCGCGCATTGGCGGCTCGGCGACGCCTGCGAGATCAGCCTGCTCGAGTCGGTCCATCTGGAGGAGTTCGACGTCGTCGTCGCCGCCACCGGTGACGACAAGGCCAACGTCGTGCTCTCCCTGCTGGCCAAGACGGAGTTCGCGGTCTCGCGGGTGGTGGCCCGCGTCAACGACCCCCGCAACGAGTGGCTCTTCGACGACGCCTGGGGCGTCGACGTGGCGGTGTCCACCCCGCGGATGCTGGCATCGTTGGTGGAAGAAGCCGTCGCGGTCGGCGACCTGGTGCGGTTGATGCAATTCCGCCAGGGCCACGCCAACCTGGTCGAGATCACCCTGCCCGACGACACCCCGTGGGGCGGCCGCCCGGTGCGCAAGCTGGTGCTACCCCGCGACGCCGCGCTGGTGACGATTCTGCGCGGCCAGCGGGTGATCGTGCCGGAGGCCGACGAGCCCCTCGAAGGCGGTGACGAGCTGCTGTTCGTCGCGGCCCCCGAGGTCGAGGACGAACTACGCGCGACGGTGCTGTCCGCCTCGACCTCCTAGCCGAGGTCGAGGCTGCCATCCGGCAGCCAGCCCCCGTCGTCGCCGATCCCCGCCGCCGCCACCGCGCCGGCCATCACCAGTAGCACCGCCGTCACCGCGACGCCGCGGCGAAAGCCGTTCGCGGTCAACGCGATGGCGATCAACCCGGACACCCGCGCGACGGCATTGTTGATCGCCGACCCGATGCCGCTCTGCGTCGGCTCGACGGCCGCCAGGCCGGCCTGCGCGGGTGACAGCCCCGCGAGCTCCTGCAGATACAGCGCCACCAGCAACAGGCCCAGCGTGATACCCGCGTAGAGGAAGACGGTCGCCAGGTTGCCGATTGCGAAGGTGCGGGCAGCGAGCACCGACCGGGACACCACCGGTGGGCGCCGCCGCGCACAGCAGCAGAGTCAGCAGGTAGCCGTCGACCACCCACTGCTGGGTGAGCAGCCCGCCGCCGAGGTCGGCGCTGATGGCGGGCAGAGCCAGCTTCACCACCGAGCCGTCGAGGAAGGCGATCAACGACGCCAGTATCGCGACGGTGATCAGCAGGCGGCCGTCGCGGACGGCCACGGTGGATCTAGTCGCTGGCCGGCGCGATGTCGGTGGCGGGTACGTCCTCGGCTTCGTGCGCGCGGGCGGCGTGCACCGCGCGCTGGGCGACCCGGATGGCCAGGTAGGTGACCAGGGCGGCGACCGCGGTCAGCGGCCAGCCCATCGCGATGCGCGCCACGCCGAGCCAGCCGGTCTGGTCGAGGTCGTAGAGGTGGCGTTGCACGACGAAGCGCGACGTGAACACCGCGACCCAGGTGATCGTGGCGATGTCGAAGGCCAGGACTGCTCGCCGGCTTTTGCGCCAGCCGCGGTCGTGGCTGTTGACCCAGCTCCAGATGTAACCGACCACCGGCCGGCGGATGAGCACCGAGGCCGCGAAGACAGCCGCCCAGATCAGCGACGTCCAGATGCCGAGCAGGAAGTAGCCCTTCGACGCACCGACGAACCAGGCGATCAGGGCGCTGATACCGACGCCGATGAATCCGGAGACAGCGGGCTGCACGGAATCCCGGCGAATCAGGCGCCACACCAGGATGAGCGCGGCGACACCCAGCGCAGCCGAGATGGCGGCCGTCAGTCCAAAGGCGGTGTTGACCGGCACCAGCACCGCGACGGGCAGGGCCGAATAGACGAGGCCGCTGATGCCACCCATCTGAGCCAGCAGGGCCTGTGCCGGTGTCTTCTCGGCAACGGGCTGCTCCGGGGTGCTTGCGGTCTCGTCCTCGTCAGCGGGGTTGTCGGCGGACAGGCTCAAGTCTGGATCTCGTAGTGCGGGTTGTAGATAGCCTTGGCCCCGTTCTCCAGGGTGCCCAGCCGGCCGTGCACCCGCAGCGCACGTCCGGACTCGATGCCGGGGATACGGCGCTGGCCCAACCAGACCAGTGTGACGTTGTCGGTGCCGTCGAACAGTTCGGCGCGCACACCGCCGGCGCAGCCTTTGGCGTTCATCTCGACACTGCGCAGGGTTCCCACCATGGTGACCTCCTGGCCACGCTGGCAGTCGATGGCCCGCTGCGCGCCGGTACTGGCGGCTTCGTCGGTCAATTCCTCGACGTCGCGCTGCTCAGGGTCCTCCGTCAACCGACGGGTGAGACGACGGACAAAACTTTCGGCCGTAGCCATGGCCTCTCCTGATACTCCAGCGGATCACAATGCCAACGCAACGGTAGACCTGTTGGTTCCCCGGTGCCACGCGGCATACCCGTCACGGCGAACACCAAATCACTCACAGGGCACGATCTGGGTATGCCGATCGACTTGCGCGGGGTCACCGCCGTGGTGCTGCCCGGAACGGGCTCCGACGACAACTACGTCTACCGAGTGTTTTCCGGCCCGCTGCACGCGCTCGGCGCCACCGTGGTGACTCCGGCTCCCCAGCCGGCCCGGCTGGTCGCCGGTTACCTCGATGCCCTCGACGACGCCGCGCGGCAGGGCCCGATCGCTGTCGGTGGGGTGTCCATCGGCGCAGCGGTGGCGCTGGCCTGGGCGCTGGCCCACCCGGCGTCGTCAGTGGCGGTGCTGGCCGCGCTGCCCGCGTGGACCGGTGCGCCACACTCGGCGCCCGCCGCACTGGCCGCCCGCCACACCGCCGCGCAATTGCGCAGCGAGGGCTTGGTGGCCACGACGGCGCAGATGCGGGCGTCGAGCCCGGCGTGGCTGGCCGAGGAATTGACACGCAGCTGGCTGGCCCAGTGGCCCGATCTGCCGGATGCGATGGACGAGGCGGCCGGCTACGACGCACCGGTCGTCGAGGAGGTGGAACGGCTGCGGGTTCCGATGGGTGTCGCGGCGGCTTCCGACGACCCGATCCATCCGCTGGAGGTGGCGCTGCAGTGGTCCTCGGCCGCGCCGCGTGCGGCGCTGCGGACCGTGACCCTCGACGAGGTGGGACGCGACGCGTCGGCGCTCGGGGCGGCGTGTGTGGCGGCGCTGACCGAGGCGGCCGGCACGCAGCCGGATTAGCCGCCGGTGCTGGTGCTGGTGCTGCGCAGCTGCTGCATGGCCGAGCCGGACGCGCTGCGACGTTCGGTCGGCTGCTCGCCCTGGGCCTGTTGTTGCTGCTGCAGCGCCTGCTGCGCGGCCACCATCTGGGCCTGCTGGGCAGCGGCCTGCCGCAACTGTTCGAGCATGGGTTCGGGCAGCTGCACCGGCAGCGGGGTGCGCACCGGCATCGGGGTATCACCGCGGCGCACGACGGTGTCCGCCAACGCTTCTCGCGCTTCGACCACCAGGTTGGCCATGGCCTCCGGTGCGCCGTTGACCACGCAGCGGATCATCCAGCGGTAGCCGTCGACGCCGATGAAGCGGACCACGCCGGCGCCGGTACCCACCACCTCGCGGCCCCACGGGCCGTCTTCGATGGACACGCGGGCGTTGTCCTTGCGCAGCGAGTCGGCCAGCTCACTGGCCACCTCGCGCCATAGGCCCGGGGACTTCGGCGCCGCGTAGGCGGCGATGGTGAACCGTCCGTTGCCGGTGACGACCCACACCGCGCTGGGCACGCCGACCTCGTTGAGTTCCACCTGCACCTGGCCGCCGGGCGGCATCGGCACCAGCACCGAGCCCAGATCCAGCCGGGCCTGGGCCGCGTCGTCGGGGTTGTCGAAGTCCTCGATGTCGAAGGGCCCACCGTCAAAGCCCTCGTCACCGTGGTCGCTGTCGGGGCCGTCGTCGACCTGGGTCTCGTCGAGCTCGGCGGGCGACGCGGCGACATCCTGCTCGTTGTCGCCTGTACCCGAGTCGTTCTTACGTCTACCGAATGCCATCACAAACTCGCATGTCCGCCGGAGGATCCGTGGCCGCCCTCGCCACGAGTGGTGTCAGCCAGTCCGGCCTCGTCGAACGAGGCCACCTCGACCAGCTCAGGAAGTTCGACCCGCTGGACCAGCAGTTGGGCGATGCGGTCACCACGCCGAATGGAGATCGGCGCGGCGGGGTCGAGGTTGATCAACGACACCCTGATCTCGCCGCGATAGCCGGCGTCGATGGTGCCTGGGCTGTTGACGATCGAAAGGCCAACGCGCGCAGCCAATCCCGATCGCGGATGGACGAGACCGACCATGCCGTGCGGAATGGCCACCGCGATCCCAGTCCCCACCAGCGCGCGGTGTCCCGGGGGCAGCTCGAGATCCTCGGCACTGAACAGGTCGACACCCGCGTCGCCGTCGTGGGCTCTGCTGGGCATCGGGAGATCGCGGTCAAGGCGAACCACCGCGAGACTGGTTGGCACGATGCCACAGACTACCCTTGGCCCCGTGTCTGGTTCGCGTGTCACCTCGCAAACCGTGCGGTACCGCGAGCGGCTATGGGTGCCGTGGTGGTGGTGGCCGCTCGGCCTGGGCCTGGCTGCCCTGATCGCCAAGGAAGTCACGATGGGCGTGCGCACTCTGCCCGTGTGGTTGCCCTACCTGCTGCTCGGCGCCGTCGCGGTCGGCGTGCTGCTCTGGCTCAGCCGCACCGAGGTACGCGTGGTCAGCGGCGCCGAGAACGGTGACGTCGCCGAGCTGTGGGCCGGGCAGGCACACCTGCCGATGTCGGTGGTGTCGCGCTCGGCCGAAATCCCCCGGACCGCCAAATCGGCGGCGTTGGGTCGCCAGCTCGATCCGGCCGCCTTCGTCATGCACCGCGGCTGGGTCGGCCCGCTGGTCCTGGTGGTCCTCGACGACCCCGACGACCCCACCCCGTACTGGCTGGTCAGCGCCCGCCACCCGGACCGAGTGCTGTCCGCCCTGCGAAGCTGAGCCGCTAGGCCGCGCAGTCGGTGCAGACCAGCACGCCGTTTTTGTCGCTGGCCAGCCGGCTGCGGTGATGCACCAGAAAGCAGCTGGAGCAGGTGAACTCGTCAGCCTGCTTAGGGATGACCCGGACGGACAACTCCTCCCCGGAGAGGTCGGCACCGGGGAGCTCAAAGTTCTCGGCGGAATCCGTCTCGTCGACGTCGACGACAGCCGATTGCGCCTCGTTTCGCCGCGCTTTCAGCTCTTCCAGCGAATCCTCGGACACCTCGTCGGTCTCGGTGCGGCGCGGAGCGTCATAGTCGGTAGCCATCGTTGTCCCCTCGTAACCTCAGCATGGCTTTGTATCAGCGTCGAACGCATCCGCCAAATGATTCGTGCCCAGATCAGCGAATACGCAACTGTGATTTACATCACAGTTCTTGATCTGCGGCGATTCGCGTGTTCCACCGGCATCGGCGCGGTGGCTCTAGAGTGCACCCGTGGTCGCTCAAATCACCGAGGGCACAGCCTTCGACAAGCACGGTCGCCCGTTCCGCCGGCGCAATTACCTGCCCGGCATGATCGCCCTCGTCGTCATATTCGTGATCACCGCGATCGTCTGGACGATCGCACTGACCCGGCCGGTCGATGTGCGCGAAGCTGCGGCCTGCAACCCCCCGCCGCCCGCCGCCGACCCGGCGGCCCCGAAGCTCGGCGAACAGGTGTCGCGCTCCTCGATGGTCGACGTCGCCCCGGCCAAGCTCGCCGACACCAAGATCCGGGTGCTCAACGCCAGCGGCCAGGGCGGGCAGGCCGGTGAGGTCGCCGGCGCGCTGCGTGATCTCGGCTTCGCCCAACCGACCGCCGCCAACGATCCGGTCTATGCCAATACCCGGCTGAGCTGCCAGGGCCAGATTCGGTTCGGCGCGGCAGGCCGCGCGGGTGCGGCATCGGTGTGGCTGGTGGCACCGTGTGTGGAGCTGTTCCAGGACGACCGCAAGGACGACTCGGTGGATCTGGCTATCGGTACCGACTTCACCACGCTGGCGCACAGCGACGACATCGACGCGGTGCTCGCCGGTCTGCGCCCGGACGCCACCGAACCGGCCGACTCCGCGCTGCTGACCAAGATCCACAACGGCACCTGCTAGGCCACTCAGGGCAGCGGTCGCAAACCCCCGGACCGGTCCAGCGCCGCGATCAGCTCGGCGCCGACGCCCGGGGCCGCGGCGAGTAGCAGGCCCGCCTCGTCGCCGACGCCGTCCCCACCGGGCAACACGACCACCGCACCGGCTTCGGCGGCGATCAACGCGCCCGCCGCCCAGTCCCACACGTGCAGGCCGTGTTCGTAGTGGGCGTCCAACCGCCCGGCGGCGACCATGCACAGATCCAGGGCCGCCGACCCGATCCGGCGCACATCGCGCACCAGCGGCAGGATCCGGGCCAGTAACGCCGACTGTTCGGCGCGCCGCTGCGGGGCGTAGCCGAATCCCGTTCCCACCAAGGACATCGACAGCTCCCGCACCCCGCTGCAGCGAAGCGGCTGCCGCACGCCTTGCGGGCTGAGCACCTCAGCTCCCCGACCGGCCGCGGCGGAATACACCTCGCCGCTGACCACGTCGGCCACTGCGCCGGCCACCGACACCCCGCCGATCTGGGCCGCCACGGAGATCGCATAGGCGGGAATGCCGTAGACGAAGTTCACCGTGCCGTCGATCGGGTCGACCACCCAGCGCACCGCGTCGGCGCGCCCGCCGGCCGGACCGCCGCCCTCCTCGCCGAGGATCGACTCCCCCGGGCGCAGCCCGGCGAGCCGATCCCGCAGCAGCTGCTCGGTTTCGGTGTCGACGATGGTGACCGGATCCGTTGGGGTGCTCTTCGATCTGACCAAGTCCGGGCCGCTCGATTCCGGCGCGTCGCCGAAGATCTCGGCGCGCCGGCGACGCACGAACGCTGCCGCCTCGGCGGCCAGCTGCTCGGCTACTGCCCGTAACTCTTCAGGCCGGTTGTCGCTCACCCACCCATCGCAGCACAGAAACCCGACCCGGGTACAAAGGGGCAGCCACCCATTAGTGTTGGTTCGCGCCGACACGCCCGCCTCGCCGAGGAGCAGCCATGCCCGACACCGAATCCACCCCCGGACAGAATCGCGGATTCGGTGTCGACGTCGGTGGCAGCGGGATCAAGGGCGGCATCGTCGACCTGGACACCGGCCTGCTCATCGGCGACCGGTTCAAGCTCGCCACCCCACAGCCCTCCACACCGGCCGCCGTCGCCGAGACCGTCGCCGAGGTGGTCCGCCACTTCGGGTGGACCGGACCGCTGGGCGTGACGTACCCCGGCGTCGTCGTCAACGGCGTGGTGCAGACCGCGGCCAACGTCGACAAGGGCTGGATCGGAGCCAACGGTGCCGAGATCATCGCCGCCGCGCTCGACGGCCAGCACGTCACCCTGCTCAATGACGCCGATGCCGCCGGCCTAGCCGAGCAGCGCTATGGAGCGGGGCGCGACCAGAACGGCGTCGTCGTGTTGCTCACCTTCGGCACCGGCATCGGTTCGGCGGTCATCCACCACGGTCAGCTGCTGCCGAACACCGAGTTCGGCCACCTCGAGGTCGACGGCAAAGAGGCCGAGCACCGTGCCGCCTCCTCGGTTAAGGAGCGCAAGGACTGGAGCTATGAGCGCTGGAGTGAGGAAGTGACCAAAGCGCTGGTCACGATCGAGAACGCGCTCTGGCCCGACCTGTTCATCGCCGGCGGTGGGATCAGCCGCAAGGCCGATAAGTGGATCCCGCTGCTGAAGAACCGCACCCCGATGGTCGCCGCGGAACTGCAGAACGAGGCCGGCATCGTCGGTGCGGCGATGGCGGCCCAAGCTGCTGCCGCCCAGTAGTCGCCCACGTTAGCCACGCGCGGGATTTTGTCTGCTCTGCGCGGTGGAACCTCCACGAGTCGTTACAATGGTCAACGGCGGCCGCCTACCGGATAGCGGCGAGAATCCGTACACGAGATGCACGCCAACAGTCCTCATAGCCGACGCTTTCGGTGGCGCCCTCACGCCCGCCGGGAGCCAGCACGACCGAAAGGGTGTACGTGGCAGCGACAAAAGCAAGCCCGGCAACCGATGAGCCGGTGAAGCGCACCGCCACCAAGACTCCCGCGACTCCCGCGAAGAGGCCGGCAGCCCGCTCGGCCGCACCGGCCAAACGCGCCGCCAAGGCCGCCACCGACGCTGACGGCGTCGACGCCGAGACCGACGACGGCGCCGCCCCGGTCAAGGCCCGCGCCGCCAAGGCCCCCCGCGCCACCAAGGCGGCGGCGGGTCGCAGCCGCGCCAAGAAGGACCCGGCCGCCGACGGTGTCGTGGTCGCCGACGGCGAACTGGCCGGCGATGACGATCTCGAGATCGACGCCGAACTCGACGTCGCCGACATCGAACTCGACGACCTCGAGGACGTGGCCGAAGACGACGTCGACGACACCGACGAAGCCGCCGAGGAGGAGCCGGCCGTCGAAGGCGCGCCGGTGGCCGAGGGTGAGGCCACCGAGGACGAGGACATCACCGAGCCGTCCGAGAAGGACAAGGCGTCCGGGGACTTCGTGTGGGACGAAGAGGAGTCCGAGGCGCTGCGGCAGGCCCGCAAGGACGCCGAGCTCACCGCCTCGGCCGACTCGGTTCGTGCCTACCTCAAGCAGATCGGCAAGGTCGCGCTGCTCAACGCCGAAGAGGAGGTGGAGCTCGCCAAGCGCATCGAGGCCGGGCTCTACGCCACCCAGAAGCTCACCGAGCTGGCCGAGAAGGGCGAGAAGCTGCCCGTGCAGCAGCGCCGCGACATGCAGTGGATCTGCCGTGACGGCGACCGCGCGAAGAACCACCTGCTGGAGGCCAACCTTCGCCTGGTGGTGTCGCTGGCCAAGCGCTACACCGGTCGCGGCATGGCGTTCCTGGACCTGATCCAGGAGGGCAACCTCGGCCTGATCCGCGCGGTCGAGAAGTTCGACTACACCAAGGGTTACAAGTTCTCCACCTACGCCACCTGGTGGATCCGTCAGGCCATCACGCGCGCGATGGCCGACCAGGCTCGCACGATCCGCATCCCGGTGCACATGGTCGAGGTCATCAACAAGCTCGGCCGCATCCAGCGCGAGCTGCTCCAGGATCTGGGCCGCGAGCCCACACCCGAAGAGCTGGCCAAAGAGATGGACATCACGCCAGAGAAGGTGCTGGAGATCCAGCAGTACGCGCGTGAGCCGATCTCGCTGGACCAGACCATCGGCGATGAGGGCGACTCCCAGCTCGGCGACTTCATCGAGGACAGCGAAGCCGTGGTGGCCGTGGACGCGGTGTCGTTCACACTGCTGCAGGATCAGCTGCAGTCGGTGCTCGAGACGCTCTCGGAGCGCGAGGCCGGCGTGGTGCGGCTGCGGTTCGGCCTCACCGACGGCCAGCCGCGCACCCTCGACGAGATCGGCCAGGTGTACGGAGTCACCCGCGAGCGCATCCGCCAGATCGAGTCCAAGACCATGAGCAAGCTGCGCCATCCGAGCCGCTCGCAGGTTCTGCGCGACTACCTGGACTAGCCACGTTTAGCCGGCGCTCTGGTAGCTCTCCCGCACGCTGACGAGAGCCGCTTCGAGTGCAGGCAATGCCGGCGGGGCGGCGACCGCCCGCAGAAGCACGCGCCACGCGCGGGCGAGCCTGCTGAACGGGTCGTCGCCGATGGCGTCGGAGACCAGCTGGCAGCCCACCATCGCGACGAAGATCGCTTCTCCGGCGTCGTCGGCGTCGATGTCGTCGCGCAATTCGCTGGCGGCCGCCGCGCGGCGCGCCTGCTCGATGAACGCGTCTTTCCATTCGGGGTAGCTGCGGCTGCCGGCATTGCTGATCTGGCTCAGAGCCTGAACCAGAAGGTTGCCGACGCCAACCAGCCGGTCCGAGCGGATCTCCGCGGCGATCGCGAAGGTGCCCGCGATGAGCCGCTCAAGTTCTCGCCCGGCGTCGCGGGTTGCGGCGGCGTACGCTTTAACGACACGGGCGTTGCTCTCGCTCATGATCGCCTCGGCGACGACTTCCTTCGACGCGAAGTGGTAGTAGAACGCTCCCTTGGTGATGCCGGCGGATTTGACGATGTCGGCGAGCCCGGTCTCGCCGTAGCCGATGTCGGCGAACAGCTCGACCGCAGCGTCGGTGATCTTTTGACGGGTCACTTCGGCCCTGGCCTGACGCTTCACGATGGCACCCCCTCCCAGCCTCGTCGATCACGATTGTTGTTACCTAATCGCCGCGCGGTGCACAATTGTCCTAAACGTCAGTTTTGGTTCACGCGGGGATTCCGCCGACACCCCGTCTATCGTTGCGGAGATGTCGTCACAACGGGTCACGATCGCCTCTGGAGTGGAGTTCGAATCCGTCGTCGGATACGCACGCGCGGTACGCATCGGGCCACACGTCTGGGTCTCCGGCACCACCGGCGCGGGCGCCGACATCGCTACGCAGGCACGAAATGCCCTGCAGCGCATCGTAGCCGCCCTGAATGATGCCGGCGCGACGGCAAACGACGTGGTGCGGACCCGGATGTATGTCACCGACATCTCACGGTGGCGCGACCTGGCCGCGGCGCACGCGGAGTTCTTCGGCGACGCGCGCCCGGCAGCCACCATGGTCGAGGTCGCGGCGTTGATCGAACCCGGCCTGCTGGTGGAGATCGAAGCCGATGCCTACATCAGCGGCTGACTCGGCGCCTGGAGCGGCCCGAATCGGCCGTCCGGTCCCGGGTGGTAGGCGGTGACGGCAATCACCGCCTCGGCGGGCAACGGGCCGTACAGATGCGGGAACAGCATCGACTCGGGATCCGTTGGAAGTCCAGGTTCCCAACGCACGGGCGCGGACAACCGGCTCGGGTCGATGTGAAGTAGCACCAGATCGGTGCGGCCGGCGAAGAGACGATTGGCCGGAAGATGGACCTGTTCCGGCGCGGACAGGTGTACGAACCCGACTTCGGTCAGCGACGTGGGGCAAAGTTCGCCGGCGACCCTGGCGGCTTCCCAGTCCCGCTGTCCGCACAGGTGGAGTAAGAATTTCGGATTCGGGTACATACGACCACACTGCACCACCCGCAACACGGGAAGGCGTGAGACACGACACAACGTTAAACCCCCGGGGAACAAGGCCGGAACGCAAAACGTCTGAGACAGTAGATACGCGACGGCGGCGCCGAGTCGCCGGAGCGCTGAGCACCTTACGGAGGAGCCCATGAACGCAACCCTGACCAGTCCCGAATTGACCAGGGCTGATCGCTGCGACCGCTGCGGTGCCGCGGCGCGGGTACGGGCAAAGCTCCCCTCCGGTGGTGAACTGCTGTTCTGCCAGCACCACGCCAACGAGCACCAGGCCAAGCTGGCCGAGCTGGCCGCGGTGGTGGAAGTCAGCCCGTCGGAGGCGTAAACCCGAGCTCACGGCCGCGTCGCTGGGCAGGACAGCTGTCGTCAGGAATGCTGGACTGGTCATGACTGACCAATCCGCCAAACCGTCTCGCCATCACGTGTGGCGGATCGCCCGCAGAACCTTGTCGAAGAGTTGGGACGACTCGATTTTCTCCGAGTCCGCCCAAGCCGGGTTCTGGTCGGTGCTGTCACTGCCACCGCTACTGCTGGGAATGCTGGGCAGCCTGGCCTACATCGCTCCCCTGTTCGGCCCGGATACGTTGCCGGTCATCGAGAGTCAGCTGATCAACACCGCCAACAGCTTCTTCTCCAAGAACGTGGTGGTCGAGATTATCGAGCCAACGATCCGCGACATCGTCAAAGGTGCGCGAGGTGAGGTTGTCTCGCTCGGCTTCGTGATCAGTCTGTGGGCCGGCTCGTCGGCCGTCTCGGCCTTCGTGGACTCGGTGGTCGAGGCCCACGACCAGACCCCGCTGCGCCATCCGGTTCGGCAGCGTTTCTTCGCGCTGGGGCTCTACGTCATGATGCTGGTCTTCGTCATCGCCGTCGCCCCGATCATGGCGCTGGGCCCCCGCAAGATCGCCGGCTACCTGCCCGACAGCTGGGACAACGTCCTGCAGTACGGCTACTACCCGGCCCTCGTCCTGGGGCTGGTACTGGCGGTGACGATCCTCTATCGGGTGTCGCTGCCCAAGCCCCTACCCACCCATCGCCTGGTGGGGGGTGCCCTGCTGGCCACGACGGTGTTCCTGGTGGCCACGATGGGCCTCCGGTTCTACCTGACCTGGATCACCAGCACCGGCTACACCTATGGAGCACTCGCCACACCCATCGCGTTCCTGCTGTTCGCGTTCTTCCTCGGCTTCGCGGTCATGATCGGCGCCGAACTCAACGCCGCGATAGAAGAGGAATGGCCGGCCCCCGCACCCCATGCGGAGCAGGTGCGGACGTGGCTGCGACACAAAGCCCGCACCCGCGGCGAGAGCGCGCCCGAACCCGACGCCGCGGTGGACGCCGAGCCGGTCAGCCCTTCTTGAGGCTCTCGTAGATCCGCTTGCAGTCGGGGCACACCGGCGAACCGGGCTTGGCGGAGCGTGTCACCGGGAACACCTCACCGCACAGCGCGACGACGTGGGTGCCCATGACCGCGCTCTCGGCGATCTTCTCCTTCTTGACGTAATGGAAGAATTTGGGCCGGTCGCCGTCGGTGCCGTCGTCGACCTGTTCGTCGGTCTCGGTCCGCTCGATCGTGTCGGTCTGCATAGCCAACATTGTGCCCGGTCAGACAGATGTAAGAAACCGACCTGCATATTTGGCGCCCGATGTGGAACAGTGAACCTATGAAGCGTGAGCTCGGTTTCGACGACGAAGGTCGGCCCGTGCTCATCACCGCCGCGGCACCTGCCTACGAAGAACAGCACCGCCGCCGTGTGCGGAAGTACTTGACCATCATGAGCTTTCGCGTTCCGGCTCTGATTCTGGCCGCGGTGGCCTACGGCCTGTGGCACAACGGGCTCATCTCGCTGGCGATCATCGCGGGGTCCATCCCGCTGCCGTGGATCGCCGTGCTGATCGCCAACGACCGCCCACCTCGTCGGGCCGAGGAGCCGCGGCGCTTCAACGATGTGCCGCGGCGCACACAGCTGTTCCCCCGGCCCGATCGGCGCGCGATCGAAGCGGGTCTGGCGCCGACGGCGCAACCACATGCGGCCGGGCCGGCCGATGCCGGTTCCCACTGAGCGCCCCGGCGCCTCTTTCTCAGCACATTCTCAGACCGTCGCGACATTTGTGCACGTCAGAGGGTGTGAGACGGCGGCCACGTGGGAACTCATAGGTCCAGTCGGACGTTGAACCCATTGACAGTTGCAGCCGATCAGGAGGCCACCATGGCAAATGCCACCACCAGCCGGTTCGACAGCGATCTGGACGCGCAGAGTCCAGCCGCCGATCTGGTGCGCGTCTATCTGAACGGTATCGGCAAGACCGCGTTGCTCACTGCCGAGGACGAGGTGGAACTGGCCAAGCGCATCGAGGCAGGCCTGTACGCCCAGCACCTGCTGGCGACCCGGAAGCGATTGAGCGACAACCGTAAGCGCGATTTGGCCGCCGTGGTCCGCGACGGCCAGGCCGCCCGCAGCCACCTACTGGAGGCCAACCTGCGCCTGGTGGTGTCGCTGGCCAAGCGCTACACCGGTCGCGGCATGCCGCTGCTCGATCTGATCCAGGAAGGCAACCTCGGCCTGATCCGCGCGATGGAGAAGTTCGACTACACCAAGGGTTTCAAGTTCTCCACCTACGCCACCTGGTGGATCCGTCAAGCGATCACCCGCGGGATGGCCGACCAGAGCCGCACCATCCGGCTGCCTGTCCACCTGGTGGAGCAGGTCAACAAGCTGGCGCGCATCAAGCGCGAGATGCACCAGAACCTGGGTCGTGAGGCCACCGACGAGGAACTGGCCGAAGAGTCCGGGATCCCGGTCGAGAAGATCAACGATCTGCTCGAGCACAGCCGCGACCCGGTGAGCTTGGATATGCCGGTCGGTAGCGACGAGGAAGCCCCGCTGGGCGACTTCATCGAAGACGCCGAGGCGATGTCGGCGGAGAACGCGGTGATCGCCGAGTTGCTGCACACCGACATCCGCCACGTGCTGGCCACCCTCGATGAGCGCGAGCAGCAGGTGATCCG
The DNA here is from genome assembly GCF_054073305.1 of Mycolicibacterium sp. CBM1. NCBI lineage: Bacteria > Bacillati > Actinomycetota > Actinomycetes > Mycobacteriales > Mycobacteriaceae > Mycobacterium > Mycolicibacterium sp. CBM1. Next base: position 54,529 of record NZ_JBSXPP010000024.1, read on the forward strand.
CCTGCGGTTCGGTCTCGACGACGGCCAGCCGCGCACCCTCGACCAGATCGGCAAGCTGTTCGGGCTGTCCCGTGAGCGTGTCCGTCAGATCGAGCGTGAGGTGATGGCCAAGCTTCGCAATGGTGAGCGTGCCGACCGGTTGCGGTCCTACGCCAGCTGAGCAACCCCCTGGTGTGCCCGTCGGAATCATCCGGCGGGCACACTGCTGTCCGGACATCCCTGCGCGCGTCACTCCTGCCCGCTGACGGCCCTGGTGTTGTCCGACCGTTTTCCCAGCTCTCCAAGTAGACTCGGGCCAGACGAAGGGTGTCCTAATGAACGACCTGGTCGATACCACCGAGATGTATCTGCGCACGATCTACGACCTCGAGGAAGAGGGCGTGGTTCCGCTGCGCGCGCGGATCGCCGAGCGGCTCGATCAGAGCGGTCCGACCGTCAGCCAAACCGTGGCGCGGATGGAACGCGACGGTCTGCTGCATGTGGCGGGCGATCGGCATCTGGAGTTGACCGAGAAGGGCCGCGCGCTCGCCGTATCGGTGATGCGCAAGCACCGGCTGGCCGAGCGCCTGCTGGTCGACGTCATCGGGCTGCCATGGGAAGAGGTCCACGCCGAGGCCTGCCGTTGGGAGCACGTGATGAGCGAGGACGTCGAGCGCCGACTGGTTCAGGTGCTCGACGACCCGACCGTCTCCCCCTTCGGCAACCCGATTCCCGGCCTGTCGTTGTTAGGCCTGGACATGCGCCAGCGCGCGGACGACGACCTGGTGCGGCTTACCGAATTGCCCGCGGGCGCCCCGGTAGCCGTGGTCGTGCGGCAGCTCACCGAACACGTGCAGGGCGACGTCGAGCTGATCAGCCAGCTCAAGGACGCGGGTGTGGTGCCCAACGCCCGTGTCTTGGTGGAGAACAACTTCAATGGCACCGTCACCATCGTCATCGCCGGCCACGAGAACGTTCAGCTGCCCCACGAGATGGCGCACGCCGTGAAGGTCGAGAAGGTCTAGCGGCTCAGACCGCACGGCGCCCGAACGTTGTCCGCGGCGGTAGCCGCACCCCCAGCTGCTTCGCGAGCCGGTAGCCGGTACCGGCCAGTTCGCGAATCTGCTCGGGGCGCATCCTGGACTGCAGCGCAGAATCGAGCATGCCGGCCATTCGGTGGTCGGGGTTACCGGTGAGCGCCGCTTCCAGCGACAGCCCGGCCAGCGGACCATCCCCCCGGGCGTATGCCGAAAAGGCCAGCAGCACAAGCGCTTCTGATCGCCACGGCTCCGGCAGAGTGCGGGCCAGCAGGGCCCACAGCGTCTCGGCGCGACCCGCGTCGGCGCCGACGGCTAACGCGTAGAGCGTGTCCCGGACCGCGACGTCGGTGAGCGCACAGGCCAACCGCGCCAGTTCGTCGTCATCGAGGTTTCCGCCGTCGCAGACCCGTGCGCTGAGCGTGATCGCGGCCTCCACGTCACGCCGGCCGCACCCGTCGGGCTCGGCGAGCCACTCGGCCTCGCGCACCGCCGCGCGCTTCTCGATGACGGTGACCAGCGCGGCGCTGTGGTCGGGGTCGCTCAGCGCGACCACCGCCTTGAGGTCGGCCCGACGTCGGTACAGACGGCGGCCGTCCAGCACGGCTGCCGCCGCCAGCGGGGAGGCCCGCGGATCGTCGACGGCACCGCCTGCGCCGCAACCGTCGACGCAGTGCCACGTCCCGCCCGCTTCGATCCGGTCCACCACATGTGCGGCGTAGAGCTCCATGTCGTGCTCGGCCAGCGCCTCGGTCAGGACATCGCAGATGTCGCGGTAGTCGTCGTTGCACATGGCGCACTGGGCGCCCTTCGCATCGACGATCACTGCCACCACGCGTTCGGCGCCCGACGACGACGCGACGTCAGCCAGGTGGTGAAGCTCGCCGTTCAGCGCGCGGGACAGGTCCAGTCGCATGACGGCGCCGAGCTGTCCGTGTTCGAGGGCAACCAGGATCAGGGATCGCTCCGGTACGAATCCCAGGACGGCCGGCAGTGCGGCGATGAGAGCGCCGGGGTTGGTGAGGCGGTGATCGGGTCGGTGAGTGGTCATGACCAGACGCTGTCAACCGGCACCGTCACGATCGGCGCATCCGGCCCCCTGTCGGGCTCGGGCTGTGGATGAACCCCGATCTGGGGATGGCCCCACGCGGGTGTTGTTCACGCCGTTGTTCACGTCGTATTGACGTCGTCGGCATGCGCGATTCGGCAAAGCGGCGTACACCTATCCCTCATGGGTTTGGAATACGACCTCGTCGTCATCGGATCGGGGCCGGGCGGACAGAAGGCCGCCATTGCCGCGGCCAAGCTGGGCAAGTCGGTCGCCGTCATCGAACGCGGGCAGATGCTCGGCGGGGTGTGTGTCAACACCGGCACCATCCCCTCGAAGACGCTGCGCGAGGCCGTGCTCTACCTGACCGGGATGAGCCAGCGCGAACTCTACGGAGCCAGCTACCGGGTCAAGGAGAAGATCACCCCCGCCGACCTGCTCGCCCGCACCCAGCACGTCATCGGCAAAGAGGTCGACGTGGTGCGAAACCAGTTGATGCGCAACGGCGTCGAACTCTATGTCGGTCGAGGCCGCTTTCTCGACGAGCACACCCTACAGGTCGAAGATCCCAGCCGCGCCGAGCGCATCACGGTCAGCGGCCGACACATCATCATCGCCACCGGCACCACTCCGGCCCGCCCCGCCGGCGTCGAGTTCGACGAGAACCGGGTGCTCGACTCCGACGGGATCTTGGACCTCAAGACCATTCCCGGTTCGATGGTGGTCGTCGGCGCCGGCGTCATCGGCATCGAGTACGCCTCGATGTTCGCCGCGCTCGGCACCAAGGTCACCGTCGTGGAGAAGCGCGACTCGATGCTGGACTTCTGCGATCCCGAGATCGTCGAGGCGCTGCGCTTCCACCTGCGCGACCTGGCGGTCACGTTCCGGTTCGGCGAGGAGGTGACCGCTGTCGACGTCGGCTCGGCAGGCACCGTCACCACGCTGGCCAGCGGCAAGCAGATCCCGGCCGAGACGGTGATGTACTCGGCCGGCCGCCAGGGTCAGACCGCTCACCTGGACCTCGCCAACGCCGGCCTAGAAGCCGACAACCGGGGACGAATCTTCGTCGATGACAAGACGTTCCAGACCAAAGTCGACCACATCTACGCCGTCGGCGACGTCATCGGCTTCCCGGCGCTGGCCGCGACGTCGATGGAGCAGGGCCGGCTGGCGGCCTACCACGCGTTCGGCGAGCCGACCGCCGGGATGACCGCGCTGCAGCCGATCGGCATCTACTCGATCCCCGAGGTGTCCTACGTCGGTGCCACCGAGGTAGAGCTGACCAGGGAGTCGGTCCCCTACGAGGTGGGGGTGTCGCGTTACCGCGAGCTGGCCCGCGGCCAGATCGCCGGCGACTCCTACGGCATGCTCAAGCTGCTGGTGTCCACCGAGGACCTCAAGGTGCTCGGCGTGCACATCTTCGGCACCGCGGCCACCGAACTGGTGCACATCGGCCAGGCCGTGATGGGCTGCGGCGGCACAGTCGAATACCTGGTGGACGCGGTGTTCAACTATCCGACGTTTTCGGAGGCCTACAAGGTCGCCGCGCTGGATGTGATGAACAAGCTACGGGCGTTGAGTCAGTTCCGCCGGTAGGTACCCAACCGCACTTCGTGCCCCGCGTTCTCGTTGTGGAAAGGCCTGGCCGCTGCTCCTCACCGTGGACGTGCCGACCGACACTCCGGGTTGCGCCCCGCCTTCTTCACCTCAAGGGTGTCAACGGCAACCGAATTCTGACCAGTTGTCGGCGAGTGAATGTTGACCAGCTGGGTTCATTGTTCGTCGGCCGTGACGGTGGGGACGCGGCCGAGGTCTCGGTCTTTGATGCGGTAGCTGTCTCCTTTGAGTGCGATGACTTCGGCGTGGTGCACGAGGCGGTCGATCATGGCCGCGGCGACGACGTCGTCGCCGAAGACTTCGCCCCAGCGGCCGAAGGGTTTGTTGGAGGTGACGATGAGGCTGGCTCGTTCGTAGCGGGAGGACACCAGCTGGAAGAACAGGTTGGCGGCTTCGGGTTCGAACGGGATGTAACCGACTTCGTCGACGACGAGA
>NZ_JBSXPP010000025.1:0-48026 GCF_054073305.1 Mycolicibacterium sp. CBM1
GGGGCTGATGAACGGATCTGTGACATCTGAAATCGCTTGACGAGCTGTCAGGCTGGAAGGATGTCGTTGTGCCTAAGCCCTACCCCGAGGAGTTCCGCCGTGACGTGGTGCGGGTGGCGCGCGAGCGTGGCCCTGGGGTGTCTGTGGAGCAGGTCGCTCGCGATTTCGGGATTCACCAGACCACGCTGAATTCGTGGCTTCGTATGGCTGATGCCGATGAAGGCCCGAAGTCGGTCGCAGCCCCGGATGTGCTGCGAGAGAACCGAGAGCTCAAGCGGCGCAATCGCCTGCTAGAGCAAGAGAACGAGGTCTTGCGCAAGGCGGCGGCCTATCTGGCGCGAGGATCGCTACCGGGAAAAGGCTCTACCCGCTCGTGAAGGAGCTGGCCGCAGCCGGTGCCCCGATCCGGGTGCCGGTGGCGGTCTCGTGTCGGGTCTTGAAGCTTCACCGCCAGCACTATTACGCCTGGCTGTCGTGTCCAGTCACCGACGCCGAGTACGACGAGGCGCATTTGGCGAATGCGATCTTCGACGCCCACCGCGAGGATCCTGAGTTCGGTTACCGGCTGTTGTTCGATCAGGTCCGCGCCGCCGGCCACAACGTCAGTGAACGTACGGTGTGGAAGATCTGCTCGATCAACCAATGGTGGTGTGCGTTCGGCAAGAGACGTCGCGGCCGCAAGGGCTTACCTGGCGCCCCGGCGCACGAGGATCTGGTGCGTCGCAAGTTCACTGCGCTGGGACCAAATCGGTTGTGGCTCAGTGATATCACCGAGCACCCGACCGCTGAGGGCAAGGTCTACATGTGTGCGGTCAAGGACGTGTGGTCCAACCGAATTGTCGGATACTCCATCGCTGAGCGGATGACCTCACAATTGGCCGTTGACGCGATCGAGTCCGCCGTAGCCCGCCGCGGCGGCACAGTCGCTGGTTGCACGTTGCACACCGACAGGGGCGGCCAATTTCGTTCCCGAAAACTCCAGCGGTCGCTACGGCGCCATCAGATGCTCGGCTCCATGGGACAGGTCGGCTCCGCCGGGGACAACGCCGCCATGGAAAGCTTCTTCTCTCTGCTGCAACGCAACGTCCTCGACCGCCAACGCTGGCCCACCCGCGATGACCTCCGCATCGCGATCGTCACGTGGATAGAACGCACCTACCACCGCCGTCGAAGGCAAGCCCGCTTGGGCCGATTGACCCCCATCGAATTCGAAGCCATCATGACCCAGACGGCCAACCAGGCCGCCTAACCAACTGTCACAGAATCCTTCAGCAGGCCCGGATGTCCCGATTGCGCTGATTTCTGCGTGGCTGGGTCACGCTTCGAAGTCTTTGACGATGGCGGCATACGTTCATTCGCAGCCGGAAGCGCTCGCAGCGGCGGCAAGGAGTTTCGAGAGAGTCGTCGAGAACGGCACTCAGGCGCACTGATCACCTCGACATCAGGGCCGGGTGGAGCAGAACGTCACCGGCCTCTTACTTCAGCCGCCGAAGGAAAGTGACTCACGCCGAGTCCCCAAGCCCGCCAGACCCCGTCAGGGCCGCGAACAAGAGTCAGAATTCTTGCGTCGTAAATCGGCATGGCGGCGAATGCAACCGCGGCGTGTTCAGCTTCTGGCATGAACTTGACGTAAGCGATGCCATCGTCGCCAGGGCACCGCTCGACGAACTGCATGATGGCATGGTCGCGCAGCATCTCTTCGGCTTGGCTGTAGTCGCCCCATAGGCGGGGATCGACGGTCAGAGCGCGCAAAACATCGAGAAATTCAGCTGTGTCCGTCAGCGCCTGCCACCAGATGAACGCCGCGCCAAGCGGCACGTTAGGTGTGGGTTGGCCCTCTGGGAAGAACGCTTTAAAGGCTTCCTCTCCGCTGCGCATCTCCAATGGCAGTGGATCGCCCGGCTGGTGGCCAGCCTGGCGTAACTCAGCCTGTATCGCTGCCCGTGCGAACGTGGGCACGGTCCGCTCAAGGCCGAGGTAGTACTCAGTGATGGTGAATTGTGGACGGGTATACGCCTGCCGATGCTGCTGGAGGCACGCCAGTACTGAGGCGGGCTCAAGATCCAACTGGTCTTGCAAGAAATCGTCAGGGTGGACGACTTCGATGTCGTAGTGCGCCAAGGATTCCGGCGGGAAGTCACGGGTGTTAGCGGTGACAATGAGCGCAGCCCCGCCACGAACAGCTGCTGCCGCGACGTGGCGGTCTTTCGGATCATTGGTCATCGCCGGCACGAGATCTTCGAAGCCAGCCACGTTCGCGTTCGGGAACGCTGATGCCATCTGCGCGATGCGGCGGGCGGCTCTGCCGGGCTCAACTCCCAGCTTGACGATGTTTCGCTCGACTTCGGACAGGAGATCGTCCGACCACAAGGGTTCAAACAGCTCGGCGTCAGCGATTCGGAGCAGCAGGTCGGCGAGTTGGTAGGGCACCAGAACACACGCATCGAGGACCACCCGTATTCGGGACACGAGTCAGCGCGTCTCCCCGAACTCGCCCAGTCGGCCGTACGCGTCGTCGGCGGCCGCCTCAGCGTTCATCGCGTCGAGCGTGGTGCGCCGTTGATGACGGACCTGCTCCTGATAGGCCAGAAGATCGGTGAGCTGCACCCGGCGATGCCGGCCCGGCTGCGTGTATGGAATCGTGCCGGCTTTGAGCAGTTTCACCAGCGTGGGTCGAGATACTCCGAGAAGGTCCGCGGCTTCTTGCGTCGACAACACGACGCGTTGCGGCTCCAAGGTGACTGCTTGCCCACCAGCTAGTGCATGGACTGCATGAGTCAGCACTGCTCTCAGCTCAGGCGTCAACGGAAACGACTGACCGTCGGTCGTTTCGATCGCCAGAGGCGACGCCGCTTCCAGGGCGACGAGTAGCGCAGCTAGATCCCGGTCGGTATCGGCCGGGAAAATCGTGTGTTCAGCTGTCGCAGTCACACCACCATGGTAATTCGAAAGAATCGAAAACGCACCGTCCGTGCGGCCCACGTTCATTCGTCAACTACTCGGCGATTCACATATCTGGGATGTGCCATCCGCTGGTCGGATGGGACACCTAGCAAGCGACGCTGGCGCAGACTTCCTTGCGGCTTGTGACAATTCGTGACAATTTCCACCGTGGAACAAGACAAGCCCCCTCAACGAGGGGGCCTGACCAGCGTGGCAGGTACAGGATTCGAACCTGTGTAGGCTTTCGCCGACGGATTTACAGTCCGCTCCCATTGGCCGCTCGGGCAACCTGCCGGGGGTCGCACCCGCCGGGGTTCCCGTTTGGTGCGAGTAGCAGGGTACAACGAGGATGTACCCCGAACACAAACCGGCCGATCACAACCGAGGAGGACACGAGTCCAATGGCGGATTCATCGTTCGACATCGTGAGCAAGGTTGACCGCCAGGAGGTCGACAATGCGTTGAACCAGGCGGCGAAAGAACTGAGCACCCGGTTCGACTTCCGCGGCACCGACACCACCATCGCCTGGAAGGGCGAGGAGGTGATCGAGATCGTGAGCTCCACCGAGGAGCGCGTCAAGGCCGCAGTCGACGTCTTCAAGGAGAAGCTGGTCCGTCGCGACATCTCCATGAAGGCCTTCGACGCCGGAGAACCCCAGGCCAGCGGCAAGACCTACCGCGTCTCCGGCACCTTGAAGCAGGGCATCGACTCCGAACACGCCAAGAAGATCAACAAGCTGATCCGTGACGAGGGGCCCAAAGGGGTCAAGTCGCAGGTGCAGGGTGACGAGATCCGGGTGAGTTCCAAGAAGCGCGACGACCTGCAGGCCGTCATCGCGCTGCTCAAGGGAGCCGACCTCGACGTCGCCCTGCAGTTCGTCAACTACCGGTAGCAGCTCCTAGCCGAAGTCCTCGCTCGACCAACCGGTCAGTGCCTAGTGTGGTGAGCATCACCACCGCCGCGTTGAAGCGAGGACAGCGATGACCGCCACCCCCGAGACCGCACCCGTGCCCGCCGAGCAGGACGGCGGCTCCTACGACGTCGTCATCATCGGCGCCGGTATTTCCGGGATCGGGGCGGCCTACCGCATCCACGAAAGCAACCCGCGGGCGCGGTACGTGATCCTCGAACGCCGGGACCGCATCGGGGGCACCTGGGACCTGTTCCGCTATCCCGGGGTGCGCTCGGACTCCAGCATCTTTAGCCTGTCCTGGCCGTGGGAGCCGTGGGTCCGCAAGGAGGGCGTGGCCGACGGCGACCACATCCGCGAGTACATGCAGGACACGGCCCGCAAGCACGGCATCCTGCCGGCCATCCGCTTCAACACCCACGTGCACTCCGCCGATTGGGACTCGACCACCGACACGTGGACGGTGCACGTTACCGAGGATGGTGTCGCCAAGACCTATCGCGGGCGCTTCGTGTTCTTCGGCTCGGGTTACTACAACTACGACGAGGGCTACACCCCGGAGTTCCCCGGGCTCGGAAGGTTCACTGGCACCGTCGTGCACCCGCAGTTCTGGCCCGCAGACTTGGACTACACGGGCAAGAAGATGGTCGTCATCGGCAGCGGTGCCACCGCGGTCTCGCTGATCCCGGCGCTGGCGCAGAAGGCTGCCAAGGTGACGATGCTGCAGCGCTCACCGACCTACCTGCTTGCTGGCTCACGGGTCAACCCGCTGATCGAAGCGGTGCGAAAGGTGCTGCCCCGCAGGATCTCCCATGCTTTCGCCCGATACTTCGCGGTGGCATTCGAAAGTGTGGTCTGGTTCTTGGCGCGCACCGCTCCTGGGCTGGCCCGACGGTTGATCCGGGCGCAGAACGCCAGCCGGCTGCCTGCGGGCTATCCGGTGGATGTTCACTTCAAGCCGCGCTACAACGTGTGGGACCAGCGGCTGTGCCTGGTCGCCGACGGCGACATGTTCGACGCTATCAAGGACGGCCGCGCCGAGGTGGTCACCGACCACATCGACCACTTCGATGAGACCGGAATCGCGCTGAAGTCGGGTCAGCACCTCGACGCCGACATCGTCGTCACCGCCACCGGCCTGCAGCTGCAGGCGCTAGGCGGGGTACGAATCACGGTGAACGGCAACGAAATCAAGCCGCAAGACCGGTTCTCCTACAAGGCCCACATGCTCGAGGACGTGCCCAACCTGATCTGGTGCATCGGCTACACCAATGCGTCGTGGACGTTGCGTGCCGACATGACCGCGCGGGCAGCGGCGAAGCTGATCGCGTACATGGACACCCACGGCTACACGCACGCCTACCCGCATCTCGGGGGTGAGCCGATCGCCGAGAAGCCGACCTGGGACCTGCAGGCCAGCTATGTGCTGCGCAACCTGCACGCCTTGCCGAAGTCAGGGACCAAGCGGCCGTGGGTGGTTCGGCAGAACTACCTTGCCGACGCCATCGACCACAACTTCATGGCCAAGGTCGACGAAGACATGACGTTCGGGCGAATCGCGACCCCTGCGCGCGTCGCGGGCTGATCCGCGACCAACGCCTCGTCTTTGCCCATCACGTGAGCGGGCAACGTCGGTTGTCGCCCGAAGATGGGCATCAAGCCATCCTCCGGCGTGCGCTCTCACCAGCTATTTCAGCAGGTGAAGTGACGGAGGCGCGACGGCACGCTAAATTCTGACAAGGCGGCCAGCAAACGGAGGGAGGGCGCCGTGGGGATGTCGTTGGCCGAGCTGGACAAGTGGGATCCCGACGCGATCCACGCCGTGTTCTCCGCAGTCACCGACCACTCGGAATCGACCCGGTTGACTTCCGACGGCCTCGGCCAGGTGATCAACGCCGTCCCGTGGGAGGGCAAAGCCCACGACGCCGCGGTGTCGGCCAACTCCGATATCCGCCGTGACCTCAACCTGCACGCCGACGAACTCGATGCCGTCGCCAAGGCGGCCAAGGCCGCCGAGACCGAGATCCGGTCGATCAAGTCCGACTGGCAACACCTCCAGCAGGAGGCGTCCGCCGCGGGCATGACGATCGACCCCGTGGCTGGGACCGTCACCTACGTAAGGTCCTCGGACCCCGACGAGGCGGCGATCCAAGAGCACAACTACCAGGTGATTTGCGAGGAAGTGCACCGGCTGCTGCAACGCGCCGACCAAGCCGACGCGGATCTGGCCGCCGCCATCGACGGCGCCGACGGTCACAAGTCGGCCGATGAGGTGAACGAGCAACTCTCCGATCACTGGGTGGCTCCGGAGGACGCCGAGAAGGTGGTCCACGATGCGCTCGCCGGCGACAAGGGGGCTGCAGCCCGCGTCAACGGTGTGCTGGACAGCATCACCGAGGCACAGCAAGCGGGGGTTCCGCTGACCCCCGAGCAGGGCGCCGTGCTCAGCCAGCTACAGGCGCAGGAACACGGTATGTCGGTGGACGCGCTGCAGACCGCTGAGCAGCGGCTGGGTGACCAAAAGGACATGGTCGGTAACTCGTGGCAGCTGATGAGCAATCCTAAAATCAATTTCCCCAAGACCGAACTGAAGCCGGGCGCGCAGACCGATTTGAACTCCAGCGTTCGCGGCGGCTTCGATCAGCTACCCACCAGCGTCCAAGATGCCTTGAAGCAGACGACCTTCAGCGACGGATGGCTTGACCACGGCAAAGACCTGAGCATGATCGCCGGGATTGTGCACGACGGGGATTCGCACTTTCAGCACGGAACGGATGTCGACCGGGGTCTGATGGGCCGAGCCACCGATCTGATGCGGGTGTCGACGGACGAACAGCGGTTCGGACAGATGTTGAACGATCCGAACTTTGCGCTGCTGAATCCGTTGTCACAGCAGCTGTTCGAAGCGGGAAGCCCCGACCACATTGTGGACAGCGAGTTGGTGAACGCCGTGCACAACCCCCTGCTTGCCGATATGAAGCCCAACGAGTTCCTCTCGTACGCCACCAACAACCACTGGACTGATGGCGGTGCTGCGGTGGCCAAGGTGTTCGACTGGACCGGTCACGCGCCGAGTTCAGAGGCTCAGATCGCCGGTGCGACGGCGCACACCTATGCGAATTTCCTTGGCGACCAAGCCAAAGGCTTACTCGACATGCCCGGCCACCACACACTCGGTGAGATCAACCCGAAGTTGGTCCAAGGCTTCGCGCACGGCCTGGCACCGTATGTGCCCAACATCGCCGGTGAGCACAACGCGCTGAGCCAGTTCTTCGGAGATCTCGACGACGCAGCCTCACAGGGCAACGATCTGATGCCCAAAGCCAAAGGACTGTTCTCGGTGCTCAACACCGACCCGGAAGCGGCGAAGTTCTTCGACGGCAAGGCTTATGAAGAGATCCTGCGTGACCAGAACAGCTATGCGAAGGGCATCGCCGACGGCCTACCCGGTTCCGTGCTGGACAACACTCGCATGCAGGAGGCCGACACGATGCGGGCGTTGGTCGACGTCGGCACCAATAACGCGCTGGATGCCAAGGGCGTCAACACCGATCTGCGAGCGGCTGAAGCGTACGCGTCCAAATCGGCCGCCTACGACATGGCCGTCAACGTCTTGAGCGCTGGGGCCGACGCGACGCCGGCCGGCCCTGCCGGGGCGCTCGGTGTCGAGGCGCTTGGTTCTGCGTTGAAGTCCGACATCATCGGTGCCGCACCGAGCGCAACAGCACAAGCCGCTCTGTACCCGAATATGACGGAATTCGACGCCGATCGAGCGGTTCTCAATGGGTTGCATGCGAATGGGGTTGCGGTCGACCTGCCCCCTGGATTCATTGAAGATCATGCAACCGGCGGATCGCATATCTCGACGTACGCAGAGTATGCCGCGCAAGCCCGCGGCCAGGTACTGAGTGAAGCCCAATACAACACCGCGATCCGGCAGGCCCTCGCGTCGATCGTCGGCGCAGATAATGTGCCTACCGTCGGAATGGAGAAAGACACGTACAACGACATCATCAAAAACCCGCACCCTTGGAGTTGAGTGTGACCTATCGGGCGTCTCAAGCGGCTCGCCGAGTATTCGCCCTACTCGGAGCTGCGGTTCTGTTGACTTCATGCACCGAACACGTCAAGGGTGCGCCGGTTTCACCTCCACTGCCAGATCCATGGAAAGGCTTGACTGGTGACGTGCGCATGGTGTGGAGTGCCGAGCCGGGTATTGATCTGACTACCGGTCCGGCGGTAGTCGTGCGGGCCTATATCGAGTCGTACTTTCTCGCCAGCAGCATGGGCACACTCGACGTTGCGTATCCAGGATTCAGTCGAGCCCTGCCCGCGAAGCAGTCGAGCGGTGAGCCAGCTTCCGACGACCCCTGGCCTGATACCAACTATCCAGTGAAGTATCCCTTGGTGGGCACCAACAAGGATCACATACTGCGAGTGGACAACTCAGGCGAAACGACAGTCGCCGTAGTATGCGACTTTGCTTACGGTGTCGGGTTCGACCTTGGCGACGGCTCCTATGGACATGATTCGAACTTCGAGGATGACGGCGTCGGCACGATCTGGATGAAGATCGTGATGACAAGCCAACCACCCTCAGCACAGCGTGGCCCGGCGGCCGCACCGACGACCGACATCTTCAATGGCGCCCAGATCAGCGGACGTTTGGTTGACATCCAGAGGGACACTCCCCAGTGGCCGACGCGCGAGGCTGATGCCCAGGCCTGCCGAGACCGAGCACCGGACCCCAAAGAGCGGCGAACATTCCTCTGGCGGAATAAGCATCCACGCTCGGACTACCCCACCCTGCCGCCCTACCCCGGCTGGCCCGCGGCGGGTCCCTCCTAGGTGACGTGACAGCTCTTCCGAAACGCGGTATCACTGGTGATATCGCGTTCTGGAGGACACACATGCCTGCAAAGCTCTCCGTCGACCTCGACGCCCTGCGCCAGTCGGCAACCAAGGTCACCGGCCACGGTGACGATCTGCACGCCAGCCACACCACCGCCGGCACCCGCATCTCCGGCGCACAGGGCGGCTGGGCCGGCAAGTCGTCCCAGGCCCTGGCCAACCGCGTCGCCAAGTGGAACACCCGCACCACCGAGCTGGTCGCCAAGATCGGTGATCACGCCCAGGGCATGCACACCAGCGCCACCCACTTCCAAACCACCGAGCAGGACAACGCCCAGGCGCTGCGGGACGTCGCATCGCAGTTGCCGAACTCGACGAACTCCATGTGAACACCGGGGTGTCGGCAATACCCTGAACGCCATGACACCTGATCGCCGCGAACCCAACGTCGTCGTGCTCGGTGGCGGGTCCTGGGGCACCACCGTCGCATCCATCTGCGCCCGCCGCGGGCCGACCCTGCAATGGGTGCGTTCGGAGGAAACCGCCAAGGACATCAACGAGAACCACCGCAACTCCCGTTACCTCGGCGACGATGTCGAGCTGTCGGAAACCCTGCGCGCCACCACCGATTTCAGTGAAGCCGCCAACTGCGCCGACGTCGTCGTCATGGGGGTCCCCAGCCACGGCTTCCGGGGCGTCCTCATCGAACTCAGCAAAGAGCTGCGCCCCTGGGTGCCGGTCGTCAGCCTCGTCAAGGGCCTCGAGCAGGGCACCAACATGCGGATGAGCCAGATCGTCGAAGAGGTCCTGCCCGGCCACCCGGCCGGCATTCTGGCCGGCCCCAACATCGCCCGCGAGGTCGCCGACGGCTACGCGGCCGCCGCCGTTCTGGCCATGCCCGACCAACATCTCGCCGCCCACCTCGCGAAGATGTTCCGCACCAAGCGATTCCGGGTCTACACCACCGACGATGTCATCGGCGTGGAGATGGCCGGCGCGCTGAAAAACGTCTACGCCATCGCCGTCGGCATGGGCTACTCACTGGGCATCGGCGAGAACACCCGCGCCATGGTGATGGCCCGCGCCGTGCGGGAGATGTCCAAGCTCGGGGAGGCCATCGGCGGCCAGCGCGACACCTTCGCCGGCTTGGCTGGCATGGGCGACCTGATCGTCACCTGCACCTCCAAGCGCAGCCGCAACCGCCACGTCGGCGAACAGCTCGGCTCCGGTAAGACCATCGAAGAGATCATCGAGTCGATGAACCAGGTCGCCGAAGGCGTCAAAGCGGCCAGCGTGATCATGGAGTTCGCCGAGAAGTTCGGACTCAGCATGCCGATCGCCCGCGAAGTCGACGCCGTCATCAACCACGGGTCCACCGTCGAGCAGGCCTACCGTGGCCTGGTCGCCGAGAAGCCCGGCCACGAGGTCTACGGCGCGGGCTTCTAACCAGCCGCCGACTACCCGGGGAACGACGGGAACAGCGGGTTAGAGCCCTCCGGCCGGTCCAGCATCGGGCTGGGCCCGGAGGTGAACGTCGCCGTCGGCCCGACGACGAACCCGACCTGGTCGTGGGTGTTGACGCAGGCCACCGCCCCGCCACCGTCGACGCCGCAGGTGATCTCCCGGAAGTTCAACCGGGTGTTCGGCGGCAGCGGCTTGACCTCGCCGGCAGCGGAGAAGATCGGCCCACCCGTGCTGGAGAAGCCCGGTTCGCCGGATGCCCCGCCGCTGACCAGGTTGGCCCCGTCCGGGGCGCCGGGCAGCGGGCCGCTGCAGCCATAGCTGGTGTTCTGCCTGTTGATCACGCATGTGACACCGGGCGGGCCGGCGAACGCGTACCAGTTTCCGCCCATCGTGGTGTAGTCCACCGGGCTGATCGGGGTGTAGGCGTTCACGTTCGGAAGCACCGGTGCCGGGGCCGGCGCGGGAGAAGGATCGGCCCAGGCCGTGCCCGGCACGCCGATCGCCGCTGCTCCCGCCACGCTCAGCAGGCCGATCAGGATTCTGCTCGCCATGTCCACACCCTACGTAAGCGCCGCATACGGCGCGCGTTTGCACTTTCCCGGTCCTTCGGTCGAAGCTGCCCGGTTCGTTACCGCAATGCGGGTCCCACGCCAGCTGCGCGCGCTGCCTCAGGCCGGGATCGTCATCGCCACCAAGGCAACCGTTGCAGGGATGTGAGCCCCGGTCAGCGGGTCAGCGTCCGGCCATCTTCTCCAGCCGGGCGATCCGGTCCGGGATCGGCGGGTGCGTGGAGAACAACTTCCCGATCTTCTCCCCCGAGCGGAACGGGCTGGCGATCATCAGGTGGGCCTGGTCGGCCAGCTGCGGCTCCGGTGGGAGCGGAGCCTGCTCCACCCCGCCGCTGATCTTGCGCAGCGCCGACGCCAGCGCCAACGGGTCACCGGACAGTTCCGCCCCGGACTCGTCGGCTTGATACTCGCGCGAACGCGACACGGCGAGCCGGATCAGCGTCGCGGCGATCGGACCGAGCAGCGAAACCAGCAGCAGCGCAAAGGGATTGGCGCCACCGTCACGGTTGTTGCCGCCGAACATGCTCGCGAACATCGCGATGTTGGCCAGTGCGGTGATCACCGACGCCAGCGCGCCGGCCACGCACGAGATCAGGATGTCGCGGTTGTAGACGTGGGACAGCTCGTGGCCGAGCACTGCTCGCAGTTCTCGCTCGCTGAGCAGGTTCAGGATGCCGGTGGTCACGCACACCGCGGCGTTGCGCGGGTTTCGGCCGGTGGCGAACGCATTGGGGTTGGCCGTGTCGCTGATGTAGAGCCGCGGCATGGGCTGGTGTGCGGTGGTCGCCAGCTCGCGCACCATGGCATAGATCTGCGGGGCCTGCACCTCGGTGATCGGCTGGGCATGCATGGCACGCAGCGCCATCTTGTCGGAGTTGAAGTACACGTAGGCGTTCATCCCGAGCGCGAAGATCAGCGCCAGGAACATCACGTTGCGGCCGAACAGCGATCCGATGAACACGATCAACGTCGACATTCCGACGAGCAGCATGAACGTCTTGAACGTGTTGGCGGTCGGATGCCAGGTCATCGAGTATTCCTCCTACGAGCGACGCACTCTCCGCGACATTAACGCCCGGCACCAACCGGCAGGTTCCGCAAACCGCGTGTCAACCGTGCCGGTTGATCGTGTAATCCACCAGCGAGGCCAGCGCCCGCCGCCCTGGAACGTCCGGCAGTCCTGCCAGCTCTTCACCGGCCTGGGCGGCGTACCGCTCGACGGTGGCTTTCGCCCTGGCAAGCCCGGCGCCGCTACGCAGCAGCCCCAGCGCCTCGGCCAGCGCATCGTCGTCTTCGACCGGGCCCGCGAGCAACTCCCGCAGCCGGTCGGCGTCCGGGCCCGTCTCGGCCAGGGCATACAGCACCGGCAACGTGTGCACGCCCTCCCGCAGGTCGGTGCCGGGCAGCTTGCCCGACTCGTCGGGATCACTGTCGATGTCGATGATGTCGTCGGAGATCTGGAACGCCGTACCGACGATGCCGCCGAGCCGGCTCAGCCGCTCGATCTGGTCGTCGGTGGCACCGGAGAACGTGCCACCGAACCGGCCCGATGCCGCGATGAGGCAGGCCGTCTTCTCGTACACCACCTTCAGGTAGTGCTCGATCGGGTCGATGTTCTGCGCGGCACCCTTGGTCTCCCGCATCTGGCCGGTCACCAGCTGCGCGAACGTCTCGGCGATGATCAGCACCGCTTCGGGGCCCAACCGGCTCACCAGGCGCGAGGCCGTGGCGAACAGGTAGTCGCCGGCCAGGATCGCGATGTTGTTGCCCCAGCGAGCATTCGCGCTGGGCGCACCGCGGCGCATCTGCGCCTCGTCCATGACGTCGTCGTGGTACAGCGTGGCCAGGTGCACCATCTCGATGACAGCACCCGCCACCGTGACCTGCCAGGCGTCCGGTTCGGGCCCGATCTGCGCCGAGAGCACCGTGAACAGGGGCCGGAACCGCTTACCGCCGGCCTCGAACAGGTGCACGACGGCCTCGGTCATCAGCTCGTCACCGCCACGCAGTTCGGTGCTCATGAGCTCTTCGACCCGGGCCACCCCGTCGCGGACACTCTGGGCGAACTCCGGGTCCCCGAAGTCCACCCCTGCCACCACCGTCGCCGGAGTCCTCACCCTGCCAACATACTGGGGGCATGGACTACCGGTGGGCAGGAGGGCACCGACCCGGGAATTCGGCGCAGTGCGATGTGGTCGTCGTCGGGGCAGGCCCGGCGGGCTCGTCGGCGGCCGCCTGGGCCGCCCGCAGCGGCCACGACGTGCTGGTCGTCGACTCCGCCGAGTTTCCCCGGGACAAGGCCTGCGGTGACGGCCTGACCCCCCGCGCGGTGCTGGAGTTGCAGCGCCTCGGGCTCGATGAGTGGCTCGCCGGCCACATCCGCCACCGGGGACTGCGGCTGTCGGGCTTCGGCGCCGACATCGAGGTGCCCTGGCCCGGCCCATCGTTCCCCGGGACCGGCTCGGCGGTTCCCCGCACCGAACTCGACGACCGGATCCGCAAGGTCGCCGAAGACGCCGGTGCCGCGATGCTGCTGGGCGTGAAAGCCGTTGACGTGTCCCGAGATGTGCGGAGCCGGGTGGAAGCGGTGGTGCTGGCCGACGGGTCCGAAGTGCGGTGCCGGTGGCTGATCGTCGCCGACGGGGCCCGATCACCGTTCGGCCGGGTGCTGGGTCGGCAGTGGCATCAGGAGACGGTCTACGGCGTCGCGGCACGGGGGTACCTGGCCTCGCCGCGCTCCGGCGAACCGTGGATCTCCTCGGATCTGGAACTGCGTTCGCCCGCCGGCAATCGAGCCGGAGCGGGGCAGGTGCTGCCCGGATACGGCTGGATCTTCCCGCTCGGCAACGGCGAGGTGAACATCGGCGTCGGAGCGCTGGCCACCGCCAAGCGACCCGCTGACGTGGCGCTGCGCCCGCTGATCAAGCACTACGCCGACCTCAAGCGCGAGGAGTGGGGCTTCGAGGGCGCTCCCCGGGCGGTGGCCTCGGCCCTGCTGCCGATGGGCGGGGCGGTATCCGGTGTGGCGGGGCCGAACTGGCTGCTGATCGGCGACGCCGCGGCGTGCGTGAACCCACTCAACGGCGAGGGCATCGACTACGGGTTGGAAACCGGGCGGCTGGCGGTGGAGATGCTGGGCGCGGCCGACCTCACCACCGCTTGGCCATCGGTGCTGCAGAGCCATTACGGGCGCGGCTTCTCGGTGGCGCGGCGCCTCGGGTTGCTGCTGACGCTGCCCCGCTTTCTACCGCTGACCGGACCGGTAGCCATGCGCTCGTCGCACCTGATGGCGGTAGCCGTCCGAGTGATGGGCAATCTGGTCACCGACGAGGACGCAGATTGGGTGGCACGGGTGTGGCGCACAGCGGGGTCAGGGTCGCGGATTCTCGATCGGCGCAAACCGTTCAGCTGACGTGTTGAGTGAGCGTTGACGTCTGCGATCGACCGCCGATTCGCAGCGTCGCCGCTCACTGAACGACGGCCCAGGGCCGCACACCGTCCGTAATGACAATTTTGACAAAACATTGCCTGCTTGGGGCTAGGCTCCCGCGCATGACTGATTACGACGCGATCATCGTCGGCGCCGGACACAACGGCCTGACGGCCGCCGTGGTGCTGCAGCGCGCCGGTCTGCGCACCCTGTGCGTGGAGGCCAACACCTACAGCGGCGGCATGTCGGCCACCGTGGAGCTCATCGACGGGTTCAAGTACGAGATCGCCGGCTCCGTGCGCTTCCCCACCGCACCGAAGATCAACTCCGAACTCGGGCTGGACACCCTGCCGACCATCGAGAACGACGTCATGTCGGTCAACATCGGTGAACACGGCGAGGAAGCGATGATCTTCCACAACGACCCGATGGCGATGATGACCCATCTCAACGAGAAGCACGGCATGGACGCCGTGATGGCGATGGCCAACCTATACGCCTGGAGCACCGGTCCGCGAAAGGCGCTGGGCCGCTTCGACGCCCTGGCGCTGCCGAAAACCATCGACGAAATGTACGCCTGCGCCGCCGACGAGAACGAGCGCCGCGCGATCCACGAGATGCTGTTCGGCTCCGCGATGGACGTCATCGACCGCTTCCTTCCGGACAAGGACAAGCATGCCGTGATCCGCGGCATGCTGGCCTTCTTAGCGGTGAACTCCACCTACCGCGGGCCGTATACCCCAGGCAGCGCAACGTGTTTGGCGTTTGCCCTGGCCATCCCCGAAGAGGGCGGCCAGATGACCACCAAACTCAAGGGCGGCATCGGCGTGCTGGCCGAGCACCTCAAAGCGCTCTACACCGAGGAAGCCGGCGAGATGCGCTACCGCACCAAGGTCGAACAGATCCTGGTCGAGGACGGCCGCGTCACCGGGGTCCGCCTCAAGGACGGCGAGGTGATCACTGCTCCGATCGTGGTGTCGAATTTGGCCCCGGACACCACACTGCTGGATCTCGTTGGTGCCGAGCATCTTCCGTCGTCGCTGGTGACCAGGATGGCCGGGCGCGACCACCGGGCGTCGTTCATGCAGATCCATTTCGCCCTCGACGGGCTGCCCCAGTACGCAGCCCCCTACGACTTCCTCAACGAGCCTGGCATGCAGATGTCGGTGGGCATGTTCGGCTCACCGGAGGAGCAGCAGCGGCAGTGGGACAACTGCCGCTTCGGTACCGTCCCAGCGAACCCTGCGCTGTCCATACAGATCCCCACCGTCGGGGATCCGGAGATGGCCCCCGAAGGCAAGCACGCGGCCAGCGCGTACGCCTACGCCTTCCCGATCGAGGCGCCGCGCGAGCAGCATGGTCATCTGAAAACGCTGATGGCTCAACAGGTTGTCGACAAGATCACCCGGTTCGCGCCGAACTTCAAAGACATCCTGATCCGGGACATCACGTTCGCGCCATACCACATGAACACGATGTTCGGTGCACCCAACGGCGACTTCTGCCACGGTCTGCTGCAGCCGGAGCTGATGGGCCCGAACCGGCCGGGACCCAAGGGCTTCATCGACGAGCCGATCCCGATCGAGGGGCTCTATCTCGGCGGTGCGGGCTGCCACGGCGGACCGGGCATCACGTTCATCCCGGGCTACAACGCCGGCCATCAGGTGTTGGCCGACGCGGGCCGCTAGCGATTTCCGCGACGGGCTAGGGCTTGACCGCAGCGTGCAGGGCGACGATGCCGCCGGTGAGGTTGCGCCAGCGCACCTGTCCCCAGCCGGCGTCGCGGATCTGCTGCGCCAGCGCGGCCTGGTCCGGCCAGGCCCGGATGGACTCGGCCAGATAGACGTAGGCCTCCGGGTTGCTCGACACCGCGCGGGCCACCCGAGGCAGCGCCTGCATCAGGTACTCCTTGTAGACGGTCGAGAACACCGGAACCACCGGGGTAGAGAACTCACACACCACAAGCCGTCCACCCGGGCGGGTCACGCGCGCCATCTCCCGCAGACCAGCCGTGTGGTCGACGACGTTGCGCAGGCCGAAGCTGATGGTCACCGCGTCGAATACGCCATCGCCGAAGGGCAGCTTGGTCGCGTCGGCAGCCACCTTGGGCACCGGGCGCGCGGCGCCGGCCATCAGCATGCCCACCGAGAAGTCCGCGGCCACACACCACGCGCCCGACTTGGCCAACTCGACCGTCGACACCGCCGTGCCGGCGGCCAGATCCAGCACCGTGTCACCGGGTCCGACGTCCAGGGCCGATCGGGTGGCCCGCCGCCAGGTGCGATCCTGACCCAGGGACAGCACCGTGTTGGTGACGTCGTACCGGCGCGCCACGGCGTCGAACATCGACGCCACATCGCGGGGGTCCTTATCCAGCGTCGCGCGACTCACGGTGCCGACGCTACCCGAGCGGGAATGGGCGGCACGGAGACGCGTTGGGTTAAGCCATGACCGAAAAAATCTGGTTCATCACCGGGACATCGCGCGGATTCGGCCGGGAGTGGGCGATCGGGGCTCTCGAGCGCGGTGACAAGGTCGCCGCCACCGCGCGCAACACCGAGAGCCTGGCCGATCTGGTCGACAAGTACGGCGCGGCGATCCTGCCGATCCAGCTCGACGTGACCGACCGCGCCGCCGACTTCGCGGCGGTCAAGCAGGCCCACGACCACTTCGGCCGGCTCGACATCGTGGTCAACAACGCCGGCTATGGCCACTTCGGCTTCATCGAGGAACTCACCGAGGCCGAGGCTCGCGCTCAGCTGGAGACCAACCTGTTCGGCGCCCTGTGGGTGACGCAGGCCGCGCTGCCGTTCCTGCGGACACAAGGCAGCGGACACATCATCCAGGTGTCGTCGATCGGCGGGATCAGCGCGTTCCCGCTGGTCGGCATCTACCACGCCTCGAAGTGGGCGCTGGAGGGCTTCTCCCAGGCCTTGGCACAGGAGGTCGCCCCCTTCGGTGTGCACGTGACGCTGATCGAGCCGGGCGGCTTCGACACCGACTGGGCGGGCTCGTCGTCCACGACGTCCTCGGAGTTACCCGACTACGCCGAGCTACACAAGAAGGTCGCTGAGAGCCGCGCGCAGCGGTGGGCCAAGCCGGGCGATCCGGCGGCATCGGCGCGAGCGATCATGAAGGTCGTCGACGCCGAACAGCCGCCGCTGCGGGTGTTCTTCGGCGAGTCCCCATTGCAGACGGCCCGCGCCGACTACGAGAGCCGCCTGGCGAACTGGGAGCAGTGGCAACCGGTCGCCGTGGAGGCTCAGGGCTAATTACATCGCGTGCGCGTCGACCTTCGAGAGTTGGCGCGCACGCGATGCCATCCGTTCACTGAGGTGGATCAGCCGATCCTCGTGCCCGGCGGGCATCGTGTAGGCCAGCCGGCGTAACTCGATGGCAAAGTCGTGGAGATCTTGGCGAAACGATGCATCGCTCATCAGACGCCCCCGTCTTGGAGTGTTGTGGTGAAAATTGACAGACGAGCTGTTTCCGCTTCTCCCCCTTGAGTTTTAGTGTGCTCCTGCTCACAGAGGATGGGAAGGCTTCTCAGCAAGAATTCAGTGAACTTCCACCCTCACGCCGCGCGGTTGCGCCGCCGACCCTCGAGGCGAACCGCTTCGTAGTGGCCGAGTAGTTCCTCGCAGATCGCCGGCCAGGTACGGCCGAGCACGCTGCGCCGGGCAGCCACCGAGTAGCGGGCGCGTTCGTCGAGTAGATGCTCGACGGACTGTTCCAGGCGCGCCTCGAATTCGTCGACGGCGAGCAACAATCCGGTGCGGTACGGGGCCACCAGGTCGCGTGGGCCACCCGCGTTCGGCGCCACCACGGGCAGGCCGGAGGCCATCGCTTCCTGCACCGCCTGGCAGAACGTCTCGTGCTCGCCAGGGTGGACGAAGACGTCCATGCTCGCGTAGGCGGCGGCCAGCTGCTCACCATAGAGCGCGCCGGTGAACACCGCCGACGGCAACAGGGCCCGCAGCTTGTCGCGGTCGACACCGTCACCGACGACCACCAGCTGCAGATCGTCGCGGCGCTCGAGCACCGCCAGCCGCTCCACATGCTTCTCCGGAGCCAGCCGCCCGACGAAACCGACGATCGGCTTACCCTGCGGCGACCAGCGCCGCCGCAGTTCACCGTCGCGCGCCGACGGCGCGAAGCCCGTAACGTCGACACCCCGAGCCCAGTGATGGACCCGCGGAATACGATGGGCAGCAAGATCTTCCATGGCCGCGGTCGACGGCGCGAGGGTACGGTCGGCATGGGAGTGCAGATGACGCGTCCAGGCCCACGCGGCTCGGGATGCCACACCCATGCCGTAGCTCTCGGCGAACCCGGCGACGTCGGTCTGGAAGACAGCCACCGTCGGCACCCCGAGGTAGCGCGCGGCCTGCAGGCCGCCGTAGCCGAGCAGCGCCGGTGACGCCAGATGCACGACGTGCGGGTCGAACCCGCGCAGCACCCCCACTATCCTCGGCCGCGGGACCCCCAGCGGCAGCGAGGTCACTTTCGGGAACATCCGCGACGGCACCCGATGCACCCGGATCCCGTCGTAGACCTTGTCGGCCGACGGTTCTCCCCGTGGGGTGTCGGGAGCGATGACCAGCGCTTCATGACCGGTGCGGCGAAGATGCTCCAATACCCGCAGCACCGAGTTGGTGACCCCGTTGACGTTGGGCAGGAAAGATTCGGCGACAATCGCAACGCGCACGTCACGAGCGTGACAGCGGCGCCTGTCAGCAAGGTTGCGCCAAGGCGTACGCGACACGAAAAACTGGTGTGGATGCCCCAGGGGATTAGCGCGCAGGCAGTTTTGTGTTGTGCCCGTCATGCATCACCTAGGGTTGAGCGCCGACGACGTGCTGACCACGACCCGCGCCGTGCGCAGGCGGCTCGACATCAGCAGGCCGGTCCCGCGGGAGATCGTCGGCGAGTGCGTGCGCATCGCCACCCAGGCTCCCAGCGGGCGTAACCGGCAGCGCTGGGACTTTGTGATCGTCGACGACCCGGTCCTGCGCGCGAAGGTCGCCGACGTATGGCGCAGGGGCTTGATTACCCCGACCGGCGTGGCACCGACCGCGGGCAGCCGCACACCGCTCAGCGGCGACGAGTGGTCCAGGATCGCAGATAGCGTCGACCGCCTCGCCGCTGTACTGCAGGATGTGCCGACCCTACTGATCGCCGGGGTCCGCGTGGACGGGCGCGAGGAGCTGACGACCGTACGGGGCCAGGCAGGAGCGTGGGGGTCGGTGCTTCCCGCGCTGTGGAGCTTTATGCTCGCGGCCCGGGAACGCGGCATCGGAACCGCTTGGACCACATGTCATCTCAGCTACGAACACGAGATGGCCGAGCTGCTCGGCATTCCCTACGACCGGGTGGTGCAGGCCGCACTGACCCCGGTCGCCTACACGACGGGCACGTCATTTCGCCCGGCGCCCCGTGCCGATCCGTCCGGCTTCGTCCACTGGAACTCCTGGTGAGGAACTGGTACCGCAGGTACGGTGCCAGCATGCGGTACTGGTCGGCGCTTGTGGTGACCGTGGTGGTTCTGATTACCGGGTGCAGCAGGGATATCGCCGGTGCGGCAGAGATGGATCCGCACGGACCCGGCACCGCGGTGAGCAAGGACGGCTACGGGATCGTGGCCGGCGACCCGAACGCGCCCGTGCACATCGAGATCTACACCGAACCGCAGTGCAGCCACTGCGCGGATCTGCAGAAGGACTTCGGCGACCGGCTTGCCACCTACCTGGACTTCGGCCAGCTGACCATCACCTATCGGCCACTGACCTTCTACGACGCCAAGCCCGGCGGCTACTCCGACCGGGTGAGCAACGCGCTGTTCCTGGCCGCTGGGCCCGGCACGTCGGCCACGGCGTTCCAGTCGTTCGTGCAAAAGCTGTGGGGACACCAGGATCCGGGTGGACGCGGACCCGGCGGCGAGGACATGGCGGCGATGGCCCGCGACAGCGGGGTGGCCGCGACCGCGGTCGAGGCGATCCGGGCGGGCAAGCCCGCGGTGAACCTCAAAGAGATGGCCGACACCAACTTCGAGTACCTCTACGAACTCGACCCGATCAACACCGGCACCCCCACGGTCTACGACATCAAGCGCGACAAGATCCTCGACATCTACGACGACAACTGGCTGTCCAAGTTGATGTCCTCCTGATTCAGACGGCGCTCCAGCATCGCGAGCGCGGCCAGCACCAGCCCGCCGACCAGCCAGGCCACCACCGCGATCGAGCCGGCCGGGATGATGGCCAGCGCCGCGGTACGGTGCTGCACCCGGACTAGATCCGGGTCGCTCTTGTCGTACTCGACGTAGATGCGCATCCCCTCGGCCAGCTCCGACGGGTAGAGCACTCCCAGTTCGGGCCGGTAGGTGACCCGGTCCGGGGTGACGAACTCGATGGTCGACCGTCGCGGGCCTGCGGAGAGAACCTCGGCCTGCGCGACGCCCATGTTGCGTTCGATCTCGCGGTCGTTTCGCCAGGCGCCGGCCACCAGCAGGATGGATTGCAACGTCACCAGGCCGATGAGGATCCACACCGCACACTTGCTCCAGCGCAACACTTTCCGGCGCGGTGTGTCGACAGCATCGGGATCGCGCCAGGGTAGCGCGGGTCGCAGCAGAGCTTGCAGCAGGGCGAGAAGCCTGCCGATCACAGCGCCGCCCGGATCGCGGCGTGCAGCTGCCGCAGCGAGGACCTGTCGGCCTTGACCTCCAGCACGCGCATTCCCTCGTACGGCTCGTCGAGGACCGCGACGAGATCGTCGACCTCGATCTGTCCCGCGTCGACGTGATAGGCCCGGCACAGCGCGCCGACGTCGACGTCGTGCGGGGTGCCGAAGACCCGCGACGACACGTCGGAGAATCGCGGATCGCCTTGCTCCAGCAACTCGAAGATGCCGCCGCCGTTGTCGTTGGAGACCACGATCGTGAGGTTCTTCGGTGTCGGCTCGGTCGGCCCGATCAGCAACCCGGAGCTGTCGTGGACGAATGTCAGATCCCCGAGCAGCGCCACCGTCCGGCCCGGATCATGGGCCAGAGCCGCGCCGATCACCGTCGACACCGTTCCGTCGATGCCGGCCACGCCGCGATTGGAGCGGACCTTCACCCCGTCGGTGTTCAGCCCCACCAGCGCGACGTCGCGCACCGGGTTGGACGCGCCGAGCACCAACTGGTCACCGGGGCGCAGCGCATCGGACACCGCCGCAGCGACGTGCAGCCCGGTGGTCAGCGGATGAGCCGCCAGTTGCTCGCGCACCGCCGTCAGCGCATGCCGATTGACCTCCGCGCAGCGGTGCAGCCACGCAGGATCCGGGGTGCCGTGGGTCTCGGCTCGGGTGCCGGTGGCCTGCGAGTTGCCGGACACATCCGGCCAGCGCGGGCCGGTGGTCAGGGCGTAGACCGGCACCGACGGGTCGGCCAGCAGCGCCGACACCGTCCGGTGCAATGTCGGGCGGCCCAGCATGATGACTTGGCGGGGCCGCAGCAGTGGCAGGGCCAGCGGGTGCAGGGCGTTCGAGGCATGCGGGGCGGTTGGCTCCGCAACAGTCGGCAGACCCGCGAGGTTGGGGTGGACACCGGCGCCGTGCCCAGCGATGACCACCGTGTCGGGGGTCAGGTCGATTTCCAACGGTTGGTCGAACGTGACCGGCGGCGTGTAGGTCCAGGGCTTGCCGCCGGGCCGACCGGGTGGGAACCCGGACCCGGCGCCCGCGTGTTCGACGGCGGGTACCAGCGGCTCGCGCAGCGGGATGTCGAACTGCACCGGCCCGGCGTTGGCGGTGCGCGCCCCGGTGGCCGCGGCGATCACCCGGCAGGTGGCCGAGCGCCACTGCGCGTTGAGTGAGTCGACCTTCTCCGCGGAGTT
Source organism: Mycolicibacterium sp. CBM1 (assembly GCF_054073305.1). Classification (NCBI taxonomy): domain Bacteria; kingdom Bacillati; phylum Actinomycetota; class Actinomycetes; order Mycobacteriales; family Mycobacteriaceae; genus Mycobacterium; species Mycolicibacterium sp. CBM1. The sequence continues at coordinate 22,046 of NZ_JBSXPP010000025.1, forward strand.
CTCGGCCAAGCCGAGGCTGATCGACGCACGCACCTGGGTGCCGAAGTAACCCAGCTGTTCGAAGGTCTGGTTGGCGCCGGTGCCGAGCAGCTCGTACGGGCGATTGGCCGACAGCACGATCAGCGGCACCCGGGCATAGTTGGCCTCGACGACGGCCGGCCCCATGTTGGCCACCGCAGTGCCTGAGGTCATGGCCACGCAGACCGGAGCGCGTTCGGCCACCGCCAGGCCGATGGCCAAGAATCCGGCGGTCCGCTCGTCGATGCGGACGTGCAACCGCAGCCGACCGGCCCGGTCGGCGTCGGCCAACGCGAAGGCCAGCGGAGCGTTACGTGAGCCGGGGCACAGCACGACATCGCGGACGCCGCCGCGAATCAGTTCGTCGACGACGACGCGGGCCTGAGCCGTCGATGGGTTCACCACTACAGCGTGTCACAGCCGCGTATTGACGCCCAAAAGCGCTCAGACCAGCGAGCCCGCGAAGAAGTCCAGCATCGCGCTGTTAACGGTGTCGGGCCGTTCCAGGAAGCCGAGGTGCCCGGTGTGCCCGATCTGCACATAGCGCCCGTAGGGCAGTGCCTCGGCTACCTCCCGGCCCAACGCGGGCGGGGTTAGCACGTCGTCGGCGAACCCGATCACCAGCACGTCGGTCGGTATGGAGCGATAGGCGGGCAGCCGGTTCTCCTTGGGGTAGACCTCAAGCTGAGCCCGCAGGCCGGGGGTGCGTTTGATCGGGAACGCGGTGAACATCTCCATCCAGTCCCCGATGGCTTTCTCGTCGTTGATCGTCTTCGGTGAGAAGTTCTCCAGCACACGCACTTTGGCAGCGTAGGCCGGTGGCACCTGGATCTCCGCCTTGGTCAGTTCGACGTCGGCGGCGCGGAAGGAGCGCCGGGTGCGGTCCAACCGCCCGCGGGTGCCCATCAGAACTGCCTGACTGACCAGATCGGGCCGGGCCAACATCAGCTCCTGGGCGATATAGGCGCCCATCGACATGGCCACCAGCCGGGTCGGACCGCCGACCACCTGCTCGATGAGGTCGGCGGTATCGTCGACCATCTGCTCGGCGGTGAAGCCACCGGCGTTCTCGGTCGCGCCGATGCCACGGTTGTCGAACGTGATGCAGCGGTAGCCGGCGGCCTGGAAGGCCGGGACCTGATGGATGTGCCAGGTGCGGCCGGCCCCCCCGGTGCCGGCGATGAACAGCACCGGATCGCCGGAGCCGTTGTCCTCGTAGGCCAGGTTGATCACCTGGCAGAGGCTACGCGCCCCCGTTTGCGCCTGCCTCGCGACCGGGCCGCGGCGATGGCCCCGGTTTATGCCGCTGCCCTCGTGGCCCGCCACGCCGGGCTCGACCAGGCCGGCGAAGTGCGCCGGTCCAGCACTCCTGCCTTCACCCCCGCGCTACCGCACGGCCCAGATCGGCGCCGCTGCGCGACCGCGACGTCGAGGTCGGCCGGGCCGGGAATACGAGACCCACCGACGCCTGACTATGGGCTTCCCAATCCATATCCCGCAGTCCGCTTTTGCCGTCCGGAATGAGCACCGGTAATGCGAAGAGCCGACTTCGGAATCGCCGGGAACTAATCAACCGCCAACGACGACCAATAGCGCGACCTATGAGTCGGAGGGTGGTGACCGCCCGCACCTGCCGCCTGAATCTCGCCGTTAAACAGAGGGAGAATCGCCATGCAGATCACCGAACGATCCTGTGACCAGGGCGGAATCGAGGTGCACGGCTTCGATGCAGCGGTAGCCAGTCCGAGCGACATCCGATTTATCAAGCAGCGCATCTACACCGACAAAGTCGTCATTCTCAAAGCCCAGGAACTGAAGCCGGCCGCATTCGTCGAACTGGGCCGACAGTTCGGCACGCCGATCTCTTACTACGAGCCGATGTATCACCACCCGGAAAACGAACTGATCTTCGTCTCGTCGAATCTCAGCCGCCCGGAAGGGCAGATAGGCGTGCCGAAGACCGGCGGGTTCTGGCATGCCGATTACCAATTCATGCCCGAACCCTTCGCGTTCACGCTCTTCTACCCGCAGAAGCTACCCACCGGGACACGCGGCACTCGGTTCATCGATATGGCCACCGCCTACCAGCGTCTGCCCCCTCGGCTCAAGGAGACGATCGCCGATACCTACTGCCGACACAGCGCGCGCCGGTACGTCAAGATCCGCCCTTCGGACGTGTACCGTCCGATCGGCGAAGTTCTGGCGGACATCGAGCGTGTCACCCCACCGCAGAAGTGGCCGACCGTGCTCGTTCACCCGGTGACCGGCGAACGCATCCTCTACATCTCCGAGGCATTCACCTACGCAATCGAAGATGCCTACGGCAACCCGCTGCCGACCACCCTGGTGGACGAATTGCTTGATTGCTCAGGGCAACTCGACCAGTCGTATGCGCACCCCAATATCTTCGTCCAGTCCTACGAGCTCGGCGACCTCGTGCTGTGGGACAACCGGACACTGATCCACCGAGCCCTGCATAACCCGAACGACGAACCTAGCGAGTCCTACCGCGTGACCGTCACCGACGAATACCCACTCGGAGCGGAGGTCGCAGCATGACCAGATCTACCCAACACCCGCCTGCCGAATACCGCCACGTCGACGACGTCCTGCTCAGCCGCACGATGGCGCCTTATGTCAGCAAGGACACCGTCTACCTCAAGCGAGCGACCGTACAGCGGTGCGAAGGCGTCGTGATCGGCAGCGGCGAAATGGGATTCGCCCGATCCTGTTACATCGAGGAGACGGGGCATTTCAACGCGGTCGAGTTCATCATCTCCTACAACCAGCTCTTCTACTACACCCTCGCGGCGTCGGTACGCGACGACCTGATCCCGGAGCTGGCGGGCTGGACGATGGACGACTACTGGCAACGACAGCTGCCCTCGATCCTGATCAGCAAGATTGCCACTCGGTTCCGGCAACCGATCAATGCTCGGGCCTATCGCGGTGACCTGACCATCACCGATGTCGAGTTCCGTAACCGGTCGCGCCCGTTGTTGGCCCTGCAGACCACCATCGAGTTCTCCGATGACGGCGTGGGCAGCGCCGTCGGTGAGCTCGAGATCGTGTTGGTGGACCTGCCCACGAATAGCCCGTGACCCGAGCCCATTTCGACCTCGTCTCCACGCTCGAGCGGACGGCGCGGACCGACGGGGGACGTTGCGCCTTGATCTTCGGGGCGACCCGGGTGTCGTTCGCTGAACTGGCCCAACGCGCGACAGCGGTATCCCAGGCACTCGCCGCGGCAGGTGTGGGCCGCGGTGACCGGGTGGTCCACGTGGCCAAGGACTCGCCGGTGCTCTATGAGTTGCTGTACGGCTGTGCACGGATCGGCGCCGTGCTGGTTCCGGTCAATTGGCGGTTGACCGCCGACGAGATGAACTACATCGTCGATCATGCCGAAGCCCGCCTCGTGGTGACCGACCGGACCGATGTCGCGGGGGAAAGCGTTGTCGGCCTGGCAGACTTCGCGTCCTGGCGCGACCGTGCGGACGGGAGTGCCGAGCCCGCCATCACCGTGGATCGGGACAGTCCGATCGTGCAGATGTACACCAGCGGGACCACCGGCAGGCCCAAAGGAGTCGTGCTCGCTCACCGAACCTTTGTGGCGGTGCGGGAACTTCTGGACAGCGCCGGGCTCGACTGGATCGATTGGCATGAGAACGACGTCAGCCTGGTCGCCCTGCCCGCTTTTCACATCGGCGGAATGTGGTGGGCCACACAGGCGCTCAACAGCGGCGTGACCAGTGTGATAATCCCGCGATTCACCCCGGCGGAGGCCCTGACGGCGATCCGCGACCACGGCGTCACCGTCAGCTGCCTCGTCCCAGCGATGCTGCTGATGCTGGTGTCCCAACCCGGGGTGAGGAAGTCGGACTTCGCCACAGTGCGCAAGATCACCTACGGCGGCTCTCCGATCGGCCCGGATCTGCTGTCCCGTTCGATCGCGACCTTCGGGTGTGACTTCGCGCAGATATACGGACTGACCGAGACCGGAAACACCGCTGTGTGCCTTCCCCCGGAAGAACACCGGCCAGGTCGGGCCCGATTGCACGCGGCGGGCCGCCCCTACCCTGGCGTCGGCGCGAGCATCCGCGATGCGCAGGGCACCGAGCTGCCGGCCGGGACATCGGGCGAGGTCTATCTGCGCAGTCCGGCACAAATGCTCGGGTACCACCGTGATTCGGTCGCGACGAGCCAGACGGTGGTGGACGGCTGGATTCGCACCGGTGACGCCGGATATATCGACGAGGACGGCTTTCTGGTGATCCGCGACCGGGTCAAGGACATGATTATCGTCGCGGGTGAGAACGTTTACCCAGCGGAGGTCGAGAAGGCCCTCAACTCACACCCCGGGGTGCATGACAGCGCGGTGGTGGGTGGTCCCGACGATCGGCGCGGCGAGTGCATTCATGCGTTCGTGGTCGCCAACGCCGACGCCCGGCTCGACGTCGACGAGCTCCGAGAACATCTGGCCGGCAAGCTCGCCCGGTTCAAGCGGCCCGACAACTACCATTTCGTCGATATGATCCCGCGCAACGCGAGCGGCAAGATTCTGCGCCGGGGTCTGCGCGAGCAGTTCTGGACCGCGACGGAGCGACGGGTCAACTGACGGCGTCGTCTCCCCTGCCGGTGCGACCACGCCGAATGCCCAGCCAGCCAAGGAGCACGGCGACGAATTCGATCAACTGGCGCAGCGGGCTGCGGCTGTCGCCGACGGCGCAGCCGGCGGACTCGATCGCACTCGCTGTGCGTTCGGTGGCGCCGTAGCCGGCTTTCCGGACGACGGCGCAGAGGTCGGCAGTGTCGATGTCATCGCGGGTGTCGATGGTGGCGGTCTTGGTGCCGAAGTCCACCGAAGCGCGCACTCCGTCGACCTTGTTGAGCTGCTTTGCGATGTGCGACGCGCACATCCGGCAGGTCATCCCGGTGACGTCGAGTTGGATTCGGCGCTCATGGTCCGCGGTGATCTCGGTCAATTCCATTCCTCACTGGTCGGGAGGCGGGTTGCCATCCGGTAGACGTACTCGGCGGTCATCAATTCGGGTAGGGCGACCGGCTCCGTCCTGAGCTCGGCGGTCGGACCGAGACCGAGGTCGATGCTCGACAACTCGCCCAGATACTCGGCGTAGGTTCGCGAGCCCAAGTGCATGCCCAACGTGAACCAGGCGTCGATGGCCGACCATCGCCGTGGGTTTCTTCTCGCCCAAACACTGGCATCCAGCCGTCGTTTCCAGTCCACAGCGTCGAGTTCATCGCCGCCGGACTGCGCGAGGAAGTCCCGGTAGGCCACCGGTTGTCCGTGCACCACGGTGAGAGCGCGGCCCGGCTTGGTCACCGCACCGCACTCGGAGAGCGCATCCAGGATCGCCCGAGCCGCAGCCCGTCCGGTGGTGACCTCTTCGGTCACCGTGACGGCGGGGTGGGCACACAACGCGAGGCAAGCGTCGGCAACGGCAGTGAGGATATCGGCGCCGCCCGCCATCTGCTCCGGCTGGCCGAGCACCCGCGGCAGCCGCGCAATGGTGAAGTCCAGCTCAGAGGAGTGGGCCACGATCAGCTCGGCCATCGCCTTCGATGCGGCGTACGGGTAGGGCGCCTCGCGCGGATCGATGACCTGCGGTGCGGTCACGTCACCGGTGACCACGAACGTCGACAACTGCACGAGCCTCGCGTTTCGCCCGGCACAGACCTGTGCGGCGACCGACACCAATTCCACATTGGCGGGCCGAAGCTCACGGTAGGGCACCAGGACGTTGGTGTTGCCAATGCAGTTCACCACCGTGGCGGCGTCGGTGTCGTCAAGCAGCCGCTCCAAATCCTGCGGACCCAATCGGCCGGGACAAACCTCGAGCCGCACCGACGGGTGACGGCGCAGGGACAACCACGGCTCCCGTTCGGGCACCGGCGATCTGGTGACGAACACCCACTCATCCGGCACCGGCGCCGACTCGATGACATCCATTGCCGCCTCGGCGAATCCAGTGCCGAGAATTCCCGACCCACCCAGGACCAGGATCGGTCGTTGCCCGCGGCCAGGCGCGGGTCGATCGTGCTGTCGAGCTGTCCGCGACCGTTTCTCGGGCACTGCCGCCAGGTCCTGTTCGATCTCGGCGGCGGTAGTGGCGTCCAGCCAGCTGAATGGCCGGCACATGTCGGCGACGAGATTCGTGGCGGTGTCGGCGCTGATGAGATCCAGAATGGTCATGTGCCGAGCCAGATATCGGCGGGTGTGAGGCAGGATCCTGATCAAGTCCAGCGAGCCGACACCTTCGTCGAGCAGAGACGAGTCCGCCGTGATGTCGCGGCCGAGCCGACGACTCCACATCATGGCGAGGCCGGTCGCCCGCTCGTCGACCGCCGGGTCTTGGGCAGCCCCGCTGATCGGCGATAGCGAACGCAATGTCGCACTGTCGATCTTGCCGTTGGTCCGCCGCGGGATGCCCGGAACCCCAGCGACGGTGAATGACGGGACACCCATGCCGCCCACTATGGTCCTGATCCGCGCAGCCGCTGCCGCGTCGTCCGTGCCGGCGCGAGTCCGGCTGGTCGCGAACCACACCCCGAGACTGTCGTCGTTGATCTCGACGGCCACATCGGTGACGTCGAGCGCCGCGGCCACGCGCCGCGTCACCTCGGCGGTGTCGACCCGCCGGCCCGCGACCTTGACCACGGCGTCCCGGCGCCCCTTGAGCACCGGAAAGCCGTCCTCGTCGACAACCACCCGATCCGCGGTGGCGAAGGCACGCCGCCGTGTCCCGTCCGCACTGGTCACCACGCCGAAGCCGGCACTCTCGACACCGAGGTAGCCGGAGGCGACCGACTCCCCGACGATGACGACCTCGCCAAAAGCGCAGTACACCGAACCCGGGACCACCGGCCGGCCCAACCTCGACCGCGCATGCACGTCGAGGGCCCTACCGCCGGAGACGATCGGCAAGTACGTGGAAGCCACCGTCGCCTCGGTCGGTCCGTAGCTGGATATCAGCGAGATATTCTTCCCCACAGTCAAAGCGATCCATCGGTCGACGGCTCCGGACCGAATCGCCTCACCCCCGACGACAACCTGCCGCAGCTGGGAGCACCGGATAGTCGCCATGGCCTGTTCGTCATCGCACAGCAGATGCCACACTGCAGTCGGCAGATCGACGACGGTAACTCTCCTCGCGCGGACATCATCGGACAATCCTTGTAGGTCAGCGGCTTTCATTGCTGCGGAGCGGACGATCCGGGCACCGCAGAGCGTCGCGGCGAAGATCTCCTCGACACTGATATCCGAAGTCAGCGGCGCACATTGGAGGACGGTGTCCTCGGCGGTCCAGCCGTACGCCTGGACGATCGCGTGGCTGAACACCGACAGCGACTCGTGCGAGACCCGAACCAGTTTCGGCTGCCCCGTGGAGCCGGAGGTCGGCATGAAGTAGGCCGTCCTGGCGCCCAGTTGAGGGTCGGCCGCCACATGGTCAACGCGGCGGGCCACCACCTCCTGTGCATCGGCGGCAAGAGCACCGGTCGCCACCCAGCCGGCAATGTCGACAATATGAGCCGAGACGCCCTCCCCTTGAGCCGCAATCGCGTTCGCACGTGCCGGCAAATCGTCTGGCGTGTCGCAAACACTGTAGCCGCAGCCGGCCAGGTGACAGGCAACCAGAAGCGCGACGGTCTTGTCGGTGTCGTCGTCGGTGAAAACCACCACATCGCCCGGCTTCACGGCGGTGCGGACCAGCCAGGCAATCCATTCGTCGACGTGAAGCCCCTGCCGCAGGTCGGAGCGTACGGCGCCGGTGCCGTCCAGGAACCAGGCCTGCGACGCCATCGGGGACGGGGACGGGGATCGGCCGGGCCGGGCCGATTCTGGGCGGCTGCGGGTGCCATCGTCCTCGATACCGAACCACTCACCGACCGTCGCAGCCAACGGCTGGTGCCAGGTGGTCGGCATGGCTTCCAGCACTGCGGCAATCCGTCCCGCTACCCCGACACCGGACTGTGGGAAATCGTCTCGCGTCCAGACGGTCACGTCGAGGATTTGCTCCTCGTCGTCGAGGACGCATGCCACCGTTGTCGTCTCGACTGGGCCGATCGCGGTGGTCACCGGCGCCTCGCGCAGGTGACGACGCAGCGACGCAGCGCAAGGTTCGCGCAGAAAGTTCAGCGTCAACGCCGTCACATGCGAGGTGCGGTTGACCGCCAGGTAGATGCGGCGATAGTGCTCCTCCCGGAGCCACTTTCGGCGCATCGCCCGGACGTATCCCCGATCCAGAATCCGGGCCACGTCGTGCACCGACGCGAAAGGCGGGAACCATGTCGGCTGCGGCACCGAGTTGACCAGGCAGGTCGCGACGTCAAGATCCGGCTCGCCGAACCGATTGTCGGTCGCATGGATCAGGAGACTGGCCGTGCTGTGCCGGGTACTCGCATCGACGGCGACGGCAGCAGTTGCGACCAGAACGTTCAGCGGGATCCCGGTGGACTCACTCAGATCGACCAACGACGCGTACCCGGCGCCGCCGAGTCGCACAGAATCCCTGCGGACTGCTCTAGTTGCCGTCGCAGATGTCTCCGCCGAATTCTGTCCGTAGCAGAGCCGGGCATCGGCGGACAATTCGCCACGCAGCGTCTCGGTGAGCCGCCGATGAGCGTCCTGCACTCTGCTCGTCTCACGCCGATGCGCGGCGGCCACCTGTGCCACACCAGCTGCGACAGAAGGCATTTCTGCGGGGCATCCAGCGGAAAGATAGTCACCCAAGTCGGCCTCGATGATCCCCGTGGCGCCACCGTCGAGCAGAATGTGATGGGTAAATGCATCGAGGCCGCAGGCATACCCGTCCCGATCAGTTCGAATCACATACCGAACAAGTGGGACACCGTAGATGCTGTGCACCCACCCGCGTTGCAGTTGACCGGCTCCGTCGTCGACACGGCTCTGAGCATCGTGAACAACACTGACGATGTCATCGACGCACAGCATCGGAACCAGGTCAGGGTAAGCACCGTCACGAGACGTTTGCCGCAGGACGCATAGCTGCACCGGGTTCTTCAGAATGGTGGCGTGCAAGGCCGACCGCAATACAGCCACCTGCAGCCGGCGCAACTGGTAGCGGCGGGCAACCAGGTACAGCGCAGGGTCGCCGTCCTGCAGGACCCCGCTGTAGATGTTCTGTTGGGACCGCGACAGCGGGATCCCCGTGAGCTCACCCCCGTCAGGCCCGGTCACGGACGTCCTGCAGAATGGGGACCCACGCCGCGACCGTCAACACGTCGGCCAGCCGCAGTGGTATCTCGGAATCACGCTGCACACCCAGATGTTTCATCAACAGTACGAAGCGAATCGAGTCCAGGCCGAGGTCCCGGAGGTCGGTCTCGTCGCCGTCGGTGAAGTCCGACGCGTCGACGTACAGCACCGCACAGACGGCCGCGACGACCGCGTCCCGCACGGCCTCAGCCACGGGCCGACGCCCCGAGCTTCGCAGCCAAGGATGCCCGCATGACCTTGCCGGACTGGGTGCGGGGGACCTCGGTCACGATCACTATCGTTGACGGTCTGGCGACCGACTCTGCCTCGCGCCTGAAGGCGGCCGCTATCCGCTGCTTGAGTGTGCCGGTCGCCGACTCGTCCAGCGCGGTCGACGGGATCACAGCCAGACCGACCAGCGCCCCGAATTCGGCGTCGGGAATCTCGAAGCATGCGGCTTCTTGAACACCCTCGACACTCTCGGCGATCCGGTCGACATCGTCGGGCGCGATGTTGACTCCGCCGGAGATGATCAGCTCCGAGGATCGGCCCCTGATATAGAAGAAGCCGTCATCATGGCGTTCCAGGATGTCACCGGTATTGACCCAGCCCGCGACCAGAACTTGCCGGGTATGGTCCGCATTGTTCCAGTACCCCAACATATTCGCCGGGGACTTGATCCACAGTGTTCCAGAGCTGGCCGGGCTGGCGGCATCCGAGCCGAGCGGCGGGCCGCTGCCGTCGGCGTCGAGATGAACCTCGACACCAGGGTAGGGACGTCCAACGGCACCGGCTTCGATCCTGGTGATCGAACCGTCTTCGGTGGGCAGACACAGTGCGGTGCAGCCGGTCTCGCTCAAACCGTACACCTGGGCGGTCTTGACTCCGGCCGCCTCGATGAAGCCCACATCCGCCGCGATCGCCCGAGACCCGCCGTACCCGACAAGACGCAACGCCGGCATCGTCGCTCCGGTGGCCCGCGCGTCGGCGACCAATCGTGACAACAGAGTCGGGACGACGCACGTCGTCGCCACGTCGTTGTCCATCAGGATGCTCAGCAGCGACGCCGTGTTCTCGCCGCCGGTGATACACACGCAACCCTGCATCAAGCACGTCATGATCCACCACAGTCCACCGATATGGGTGGCCGGCAGGGGCGAGTACGTGGTCTCCCCGACGACCCAGTCGACCCAGTCCAGCCGGTCCGCGTGCAAGATGTCCTGCACCGCGAAGAACGTACGGTTGGCCAACAACACAGCCTTGGGCTCGCCGGTTGTTCCACTGGTGAAGATCATCGCCAGTGGATCGTCGGCGCCAAGATCCGCTACACCACCGCGAATGTCCAGGCCGCGCAGCCGCGCAGCGTCCGCCTCGCCGGCACCAGGGGCGACACGGAGAACGGCTAGGGAACCGAGGCTACCGGCAAGTTCGGCAATGCTGAGTGGACTGCCCGGAGTGGCGAGAATCACCGCGGGATCGGCAATCTGGGCGAATCGCCGCATGGTGGCCAACGGAAGCCGTCCGTCCACCAGCACCGCGATGGCGCCCAGCTCTGCGCAAGCCAGCACCGACAGGTAGGTCTCGGGGCCGTTGTCCGACAACACGAACACCCGCGAGGCCCGCGTCACCGACTGTGCGGCGAGCTCGGCAGCCAACCGTCGCGTCTCGGCGGCCAGGTCGCGGTAGGTCAGCGTGCCGGTTCCGTCGCATCGGCGCAGGGCAACGGCGTCCGGCCGTCGCTGGGCCTGTCCGAGGATCCTGTCCAGGACGGTCTGCGGGTGGGATCGCACTGGTGGGCAACCGCTTTCTGGATCGTATGTCACGGGATGTTGAGGGCGGCCAGTTCGATCTCACCCGACGCAGCACCACCGTCGTCATCCCAGAACTCGATGCGGCACGGCACCTTCAGGTAGCGCCAATTCCGCTCGACGACCTCGAAGTCTTCGCAAAGCAGGCGGGCGGAGAACCGCTGTGCGTTGATCGGACGCCTGAATCGTGATGATGCCGACTTGATCAGCATGCTGGGAAGTTGATAGTCGAAATAGTCCTCGATCGACCAGCCGACCAAGGCTGGGATCTCCTCGTTGAGGATCGCCGGCGCGAACGCGCTGTACGCGATCTGATTGAAACAGATGACCATATCCGCGGCGTTGAAATGCCCGGTGCTACGGATGTAGGACGAGTCGGGAATGCTGAAGTTGCCCACCGCGAACACCGAGTCTGCGCTGGCCCGGTAGTCGGCATCGAGAAGATAGCGACATCCCTTGTACGCGTACGGCTCCAAAACCCTGACCAGCAGGTCCTCGGGGATGGGGCGGGTAGCCGCACGGATGCCATGAACCGGGGCCACGTCAGCGGTGCTCATACGGCGTAGCCCGGAGTCGCAAGGCCGTCCAACATGGTCAGCCGGTATGTCGTCAAGGTGCCGGACGCCATGCCGTGCTTGGCTCGATGCATGAGTGCCCTGTTGTCCCACAACACAATATCGCCTACCTCGTAATGCTGGCTATGGATGAACGGCGACGCGAAGTCGGGATCGAGTTGGCCGGTCGCAAGCATGAGCTCCTGCAGGATCGTCGGATCGAGCATGCGGCCGTCGGCATCCTCGATCGTCGTGGTGCCCGACGCACAGATGTAAAGGATCTCGTCGCCCGTGTCTGGATGCCGAATCACAGTGGGCCACTTGATGGGTGGGGTGGTCTCGGAGATCTCGGCCCACACTTCACCGATCGGCCGGTACACGTCGGAAGGACGGATCTTGATGTGACGACGTGGATCATGGGTACTGAGCGTCCCTCGCACCGGATCCTGCTTGGCGGCGGGCAATGACCGCCAGACCTTGTTCAGATCGATGAAGTAGGTTCCCCTGTCCTGCCCCGGCACCGACAACGGAAGTACCATCGAAAAGGCGAACGGTTCGCGCATGAACATGTAGTCGATGTGCCAGAACGCGCCGGTCCGCGGCACGCCGCGGCCTTCCTCGGTCGAAGATACGAAGATCTCCGGGTAATCCTCGTGGTGATACATCGGTTCGTAGTAGGGGACGATGTCGCCAATGATCCGGCCGAGCTCGATGAACTGCTCGGCGGACGGGTGGACGTCCTTGAGCACGACGAGCTTGTTGCGGTAGACCACATCTCGGATCTCGTCGCGGGTTATGTCGCGAAAACGTTCAGGATCGACCCCGGTGATCTGCGCACCTAGGCCCGCACCCTTGACGTTGAGTGTCATCTACTCTCTCATTTCGTTGTCGGTCACCGCCAGTTCCGGCGACCGGCTGTCCAGCGGCGATCGCAGCGGGCTATTCACGACGCTGGCTCTCGGATTCGCCAAAGTCCCAACCGGCGGGAAGCATGGGAACCGAGCTCGATTCGCCGTCGGTGGACAGATGTCTCAGCCCCGATGCGGTCGCTCCGGTCGTGGTGGCAGCTCCTGCGAAGCCGATGCGCCCAACACCCTGGCTACTCGCGGTGCTGGGCATCGGTGGCATTTCAGGGACCGCGGCCGCCGGTGTCGAGGCAGGCGCCTCGAGAAACTCGTAGCGATATCCGTGTGTCCCGGCACCGATCTTCGCGCTCCCCCGCCGGCGGCCGCGTGCGGCGGCTGCGGCCCGCGCGGCAGCGATGGCAGCGACCGCCTCGTTCATCGAATCGCCGGCCTTGGCTTGGGATTCGGGACCGGTCGCCACCGGCGGTGGGGGCAGCGGTGGAATGACGTAGCTCAGTGCGAATGCGGGTGCCGGCCCACTCCCCGCGGATGACACGGGGGTCGTCGGGCTCGGGCTGGCAACCTGGGGGACCGGGCTCGGCGCCGCTGCCGGGGCCAGCGGTAAACCGGCACTCACCGGCGAATCGCCACTCGCGCCGGCACCGGCGTCCGCGGGAGCCGCAAGCGGGTCGGTTTGCGGGTCGCCGGTGAACAGCAGGGCGAGCGCGCTCAACGCGCTCAGTGCGCTCAACGCGGGCAGGAAGAACGGCAGGAGGAGAAGGCCGTAGGAAGCGTAGTAAGGAATCCAGAGGATCTCGTAAACAACTGCCGCGACTGCGGTGAGGAACAGCGTGGCCGCCGGACTGAATCCGAGGTCTTCGAAGAATGCCAGAAAGTACTTGTACGGATCGGCGATGAAGTCGGTGATGTCTTTGATGAGCTGGCTGAGCCAGTTCGACGCACTCTGCGCCGCGCCGACCGCCTCGGCGCCCGGTGCGAGGATGGCCGGAGCGGGCTCGGCGAGCGGAATCGCGGACTCCGCCGCTGCCGCGACCGCCTGATAGGTGGCCATCACCTCAGCGGCTTGAACCCACATACGAACGTAGTCGGCTTCGTTGACCGCGATGGGGATCGCGTTGATGCCGAAGAAGTTGGTGCTGATCAACATCCCATGGGCAACGTGGTTGGCGGCCAGTTCGCCCAGGCTGGGCATCGCACCGAGCGCAACCCCGTAGGCCGCGGCGATCGTATTGTGTGCCGCGGCCCCGGCAGCGCTGGCAACGGACGCCTGCTCCAGCCAGGCCAGATAGGGAATGTGGGCGGCCGCATATTGCGCGGCGCTCGGCCCCTCCCAATGGGCGGTCTGTACGTCGGCCAACAACTGGGTCAGCTCGACCGCAGCGGCGCTGTAGGTGACACTGAGTTCTTGCCACTGTGCGGCGGCAGCCAGCAGCGACCCCGGTCCTGGTCCGGCGCTGAGCAGAGCAGAGTGCACCTCTGGCGGAACGGCCATCCAGACCGGTGCTGTCACCACTCCACCTCCTCAGGCCGACGCACCTTGTTCGACGGATAGTCGTATGCCGGTGCCGGAAAGTTCCTGCCGCTCTTCGCCGATGCGCACCAGCCGACACCAGTACGGTGTGTGCCATGCCAGTGATCGACGCTCGCTTTCTAGACGGGATATCGAAGACGGCTTTGCTCACCCTGTATCAGCGCGCAGCCGAAGCGGCGCGGCCCGACGGGATCATCGCGGATCCAATGGCCATCACCCTGCGCGACCGTCTTGGCTACGATTTCCACCACTTCGGTCGGACCCATCAAGCCACCGCACTGCGAGCCCTTGCCTTCGACATCGCTTCCCGTGAGTTCTTGGTCGGACATCCTCGTGCTACCGTCGTCGCCCTCGCCGAGGGACTGCAGACCAGTTTCTGGCGCCTCGACAACGGCGCAATCACCTGGGTGTCGATCGATCTGGCACCGATAGTCGCCCTCCGCCGGCAGTTGCTGCCACCGTCAGACCGTCTTCATCATCGCGCTCAGTCCGCTTTCGACCCGTCCTGGATGGACGTTGTTGACGACACTGATGGGGTGTTGATCACCGCGGAGGGCTTGTTCCAGTACCTCGACCGTGACTCGGTGTTCGACCTCATCACACAGTGCGCCAGCCGGTTTCCCGGTGCAACGCTGATCTTCGACAGCGTTCCTCAGTTCCTCAGCGCGTACTCTATCCGCCGCGGTATCAAGGTGAGTAAGCACTACACCGCGCCGCCCATGCCGTTCTGGTTCACCGCCGATGACTACGACCAACTCCGAGCGTTGCCCGGAGTCCGCGCGGTTCGCGAGCTACCGATGCCACCGGCGCGCGGCGCAATGCTGCGGCGCGCAGCCTCATTCGTCTACCGGTCTGCCGCTCTTGCGCGTTTCCGGGCGCCCACGAATCTTGTCGAGTTCGGCTAGGACTTTTCCGGCACGGACACAACCGATTCCTCAGGTGCGCCGGTGACGTCGGGCCAGGGCGCCGGAACCGGACGGGATCGCACCACCTGCGGCCACCAGAACCACTTACCCAACAATGCGGCGATCGACGGAGTCATGAACGCCCGGATCACCAGCGTGTCGAAGAGAAGGCCCACCGCAATCGTCGTACCGATCTGGGCGACCACCTTGAGCTCGCTGACCGCCATCGACATCATCGTAATGGCGAAGACCACACCCGCTGAGGTGGTCACCGAACCGGTGCCGCCCATTGCCCGGATGATGCCGGTATTCAGGCCCGCGTGGATCTCCTCTTTGAACCGCGCGACCAGCAACAGGTTGTAGTCCGCTCCAACCGCCAGCAGGATGATCAATGACATTGCCATCACCATGAAGTGCAGTTCGACGCCAATGAGGTACTGCCATATCAACATGGACAGGCCGAATGAGGCACCGAGCGAGCTCAGAACCGTGCCGACGATCACCGTCGCGGCGACAGCGCTTCGAGTAATGATCAGCATGATCACGAAAATCAGTGCCAACGCCGCGATTCCAGCGATGAGAAGGTCGCCGTTGTTGCCCTCCTGCATATCCTTGAACACCGAAGCGGTACCGCCGACGGAGATGGCCGAGCCCTCCAACGGCGTCGCCTTCAACGCCTGCTTGGCCGCTTGTTCGATGGTGTCGATGTGCTTGATGCCGTCGGGAGTGAGCGGGTCGCCCTCGTGGATGATGATGAACCGGACGGCGTGACCGTCCGGGGAGAGGAAGACCGTCATCCCACGTTTGAGTTCGTCGTTGTCGAACGCCGCCGGGGGCAGATAGAACGAATCGTCATTACGTGCAGCGTTGAACGCCTGACCCATTGCCGCTTGATCGCTTTGCATTGCCGCCGTTTGCTTCAACAGCCCGTCCTGGGTGGCGTATAGGGTCAGCAGCATCGCCTTCATCCGCTTGAGCGTCTCGATCTGAGCAGGGAACTGCTGAACGAACTGGGGCATGAGGGTATCCATGCGGCCCAGATCGGGCAGTATGGCGTCGATGTCGCCGGTCAACGCGTCGGTTCCGTCGAGGGCGTCGAACACCGACCGCGCCGATGCGCACGCCGGGATGCTGAAACAGTTCGGCTCCCAGTACAGGTAGTTGCGGACCGGCCGGAAAAAATCGTCGAAATCGGCGATGTTGTCCCGCAGCACCCGGACATCGTCGGCCATGGCTTTGGTTTTGCCGACCACGTCGTGCGTGGTCGTGCCCATCTCGGTCATCAGCGCCTGCATCCGCATCAAGGCGTCGATGCTGCGTTGTATCAGGTCAGCTTGCGCAAGAACGTCTTTCATCCGGTCCTGAAGATAGCTCTGGTTCA
Source organism: Mycolicibacterium sp. CBM1 (assembly GCF_054073305.1). Lineage (NCBI taxonomy): Bacteria > Bacillati > Actinomycetota > Actinomycetes > Mycobacteriales > Mycobacteriaceae > Mycobacterium > Mycolicibacterium sp. CBM1. Next base: position 38,344 of record NZ_JBSXPP010000025.1, read on the forward strand.
GTACCTGCACGCTTCCCTGCATGCTCAGCTGCGCTGGAATCGTACTGAATTGCAACGGCATTCCGTCGGGCCGGGTGATGGTCTGCACCCGGCTGATCCCGGGCTGGTTCAGGACATTCCTGGCGATCTTGTCGATCAACAGGAAGCCAGCGGGGTTGCGCAGGTCGGTTTCCGTCTCGATCAGCAACACTTCGGGATTGAGCCGAGCGCTGGAGAAGTGTCGCTCGGCAGCGGCGTAGCCGGCGGCGGAGGGGAGGTCAGGCGGAAGATAGCGTCTCTCGTTGTAATTGGTTCGATATCCTGCCAGCGACAGCAGCCCGACCAGCGTTACGACGCTGGTCGCAACCAATACCGGTCCTGGCCAACGGACGATCAGTGCGCCGACCTTGCGCCAGCCCCGAATTCTGGTGGCGAGTTTGGGTTCCAAGCGACCCCAACGGGCGGCCACCGTGACCACCGCCGGCCCCAGGGTGAGCGCGGCCAGCACCGCCACCAACATTCCGCTCGCCAACGGGACACCCAATGTCTGGAAGTACGGCAAGCGCGTGAAGTGCAGACACAGCGTCGCACCGGCGATGGTCAACCCAGAGGCGAGGATGACGTGGGCGGTGCCGTCGAACATCGTGTAGTAAGCCGATTCAGGATCCTGGCCGTCGGCCCGAGCTTCCTGATAACGGCCGACCAAGAAGATCGCGTAATCGGTGGAGGCGGCAATGGCCAAAGTGACCAACAGGTTCGTGACGAACGTCGTCAGGCCGACCAGGTTGACGTAAGCCAGCGTCGCCACGACGCCGCGGGCCGCGGCCAGCTCCAGCAGTACCATCGCGAGCACGATCAGCACGGTTGCCACCGACCGATACACCAGCAGCAACATCGCGGTGATGACCACGAAGGTGAGGGCGACGATGACGACTGCGCTGCGGTCGCCGGCTGCCTGCTCGTCCGCGGCCAGCGCCGCTGGTCCGGTGACGTAGGCGCGCACCCCTGCTGGAGCAGGGATCTGTCGAACCAGGTGCCGTACCGACTCGATCGATTCGTTGGCCGCCGTTTCGCCCTGGTTACCCACCAGATACACCTGCACGTAGGCGGCCTTGCCGTCGCTGCTCTGAGCACCCGCGGCGGTGAGCGGGTCACCCCAGAAGTCCTGCACGTATTCGACGTGTTCCCGGTCAGATCGGAGCCGGCCGACGATGGCGTCGTAATAGCGGTGAGCGTCGGCGCCGAGAGGCTGCGCACCTTCTAACACGATCATGGCCGAACTGTCGGAACGGTACTCGGCGAAGACGTGCCCCACCCGCTTCGTCGCCATCACCGATGGCGCGAAGTCCGGGCTCATCTGAACCGAGCGCATCGCGCCGACGACCTCGAGCGGGGGGACGGCCGTACTCAGCAGACCGACTACCGCGACCCACCCGACAATGATAGGAATGGCAAGCCGCCGAATCCATTTCGCCAGTGCCGACCGCTTCGGCTGCGCCCCGGTCCCGGACATCATGTCCGCACCGCGGTGCCCTGGTGCCACCGGATCGCGGCGAGCTCACCGGCGTCGAACAACGGGATGTCGAGGTGTTTGGTCGACGTCGGACTGAGAGCCTGCACCGCGGCCCACTGGTTCCCTCGGCTCGACGCCAAACCGCTGAGCGGGGGTGCATGCCCTGGGAGATCCGCGGAGCGGATCGCGCACGCAGCAGCCGCGCCCCGTGCACTGATCTCGATCACCGTCCACACTTCGTCGAATCCGCCAGCCCACAGCGAGGTCAAGGTCTCGGGCAACGAGCGGCCGACCACGCTGTAGGCAGTGACGTAGCCCGACGAGCCGTCGGCCACCGTGGCCCAGTGTTCGCGCGCCTGCGGCCCCAGCAGGTCCGGAATGTCGAGATCGCCACCGCTGACCATCCACCCGCGTTCACGCAGCTGATCCGCAAGCCGGCGGGCGGTGAGCTCGGCAGTCTTCCGAAGCGGAATCGTGACCGAGCGCGACTGCAGCGCAACCAGATTCGCAGTCACCGACATGGTGAGACCAATCCAGGTGGTTCGTCTCGACGAAATGTCGCGGGTGGTCACCCGCATAGCGTCGCAACGCACACCGTAGCGATCGAGATATCCGGCGATCAGGTCGAGGGGCAGATCGCCGTTGCCCTCGAGTACCCGGAGGACAACGGTGGTGCGCGCATCGGCGTCGCAGTGCTCGACTGTCTGGTGGATAGCCCTCGTGCGTCGTCGGCCGCAAAGCAGCAGGCCCAGACGGCGCTGCGCGATGGTGGTCAGGTGCAGGCCGCGCCACGAGCCGAACAGCACAACCGTCGCCATGACGGCCACCGCGAGCGCCCACCGTTCGGGAACCGTACGCCATGGGTAAGCCATCACCGCGGGCACGACAGCCAGCACCACCAACGCGATTCGGCCGCTTCCAGGTCCGATGACCCTCACCGGCACTGCCCCTTTCTCCTACGCGTAGCAATGGCGGCACCGGTGAGAGCGGTGGCGACAGCCAACGCGGCTGTTCCGGCGAACGCGACGGTGCGCGGCCTGTGGTCGGGGTCAGGCGCTTTCGACGGAACGGCGATTCGGGCCGGACCGGTGCCGATCTGGTTGCGCTGCGGTCCAGGCAGCTCCCAAGTCAGGGCTGCGACGGGATCCACGGTTCCGGCACCCACCAAATTCGACGGGTCGCGCGCCCCATTGTGGGCAACCGCCTGCAGACGTTGAATCACCTGCGCGGCAGGCATGTCCGGGAAGCGGCTGCGCACGAGCGCGGCAACCCCCGAGACGTAGGCGGCGGCGTAGCCGGTGCCGCTCAGCGCAGTCCATCGCCCTCCTGCACCGGGAATCCCGTTGACCAGTTCTGCCGACGGCGAGTTGCCGACGGAGACGACGTTCTCCCCCGGCGCCGCGATCCCCAACCAAGGTCCGGGCATGCTAAACGGGGAGGGCTCCCCCGCAGACGTCAGCGACGCCACCGACAGCACATAGGGTTGCCACCACGACGGCACCGAGATCGACGTGGCACCCTCCCAGTTGCGGGGATCGGTGCGGTCGGCCGACGGGTTGACCGGGTTCGCCTGACAGTCGACTCCGCCGGGCCCCTGGGTGCTGCCCACATCGCCGGCAGCGGCGACGATGACGGCGTCCCGGTCGACGGCCGCATAGCGCAACGCCGCACCCAGCATCTGCTGGTCGATGGCGCCGTCGGCCCGAGGACAGGTGAAGACCGAGATGTTGATGACGCGGGCGCCGAGGTCCGCGGCGCGGACAACGGCACGGGCGAGGGTGGCAATATTGGTCGCGGCACTCGCCGCGGCCGGATCCGCATCTGGTCGACGCACTGCATACGCCGCCGAAGTCTGGCGGATCGATAGCAGACGTGCCGCGGGGGCGACACCCGAGAACGCGTCGGCGCCGGGCTGACCGCCGATGATGCCCGCCACGGCGGTACCGTGTCCGTCGCAATCAGTCAATCCGTCGGTCGTCGCAATGTAATCACCACCGGGTTCGACGTTGGGCAGTCGCGGACCAGGTGTCACACCGGAGTCGATGATCGCAACGATCTGCCCCTCACCCCGGGTGAACTGCCACGCCCCAGCCAGATTCAACATCTGTTGGTGCGCTGTGGCCGTACCCGGTTGCGTTCCGGGAATGACGCCGGTCGTCACGCACTCGGCACGTTGCTCCATCGGCACGATGGGTCCGGTGGTGCCCATCGGCGGCGTCTGGGCGGAGTCCACGGAGGGTGGGCTCAGCGCCCACGCCGACGGACTCATCACAAGCACAACAGAACATCCCGCGGCGAGTCCTCGGACACCGGCACGAATCATCGCTGAAGTACCCAGCCGAACAGTCCGACGACGTAAGCCAGCACCGGCAGCAGCGATGCATCCACCGCGACAGCGAGCATCCCGACTACGCGGCGGATCGGCAACGAATAGCTTTGGGGTGCCGCCTGCTTCGGGCTCAACGACAGGCCGACGAACGCGCCGGCCAGTGCCGCCAACACCGCCAAGACGCACGACGCGGCCAGGTACTGCCGCATTGTGATGAAGATCCCGAGCAGTGCCACCGACACCAGGAAGGGCTGCAACAACAACCAGGTCTTGTTGGGCACGCTGTCCCAGATCCGCGCGCGCAACACCGCGGCAACCGCCGTGGCGACCACTGCGTACCAGACCCATCCACCGGCGGTGTCCAAGGGGGACAGTCCCGCCAAGGACCCCACCACCGAGAGCACCACCGCCCCGGCGAGGAATCCAAGCTGATGCGCTTGAGCGGTCCTCACCCGGCGGGGCAAGTCTGCAAGCACATCAATGGCCGGAGCTGTCGGTGCAGGATCTCCCGGCGCGGGAATGACCGGTAGCGGCAGCCGAGCCGTCACCGCCGCGAGCTGGGGCGACCGGACAGCGATCAGCAGCGCCGCGGCCAGCAGCCCGCAGCCGAGGGTACGCACCGGAAGATGCCAGATCTGCGCCACCGCAGCGGCGGTCAGGATCGCCGTGCCCACCACTGCCGATCCGGCGAAGAAGGCGACGAGTCGATCGAGGACGATCATGCAAGTCAATGACCAAGCGCTGACGCCGGCCGCGGCCAGCATCACCGAAGGTGCCGACAGGTCGTTCGAGACAGCCAACGCGAGCGCGGTCGCGATGGGCGCCAACGCGACGACCGACAACTCGGTGGCCACATGCTCGGCCCGTGCGCGCGCAAGCAGTGTGGCCACGATGGTGGCGGCGGCCAGCGCGCCCACCGTGTACAGGCCGGCGACACCTCCAGTGGTTGCCCGGTATGTAGCCGACAGCACCGTCGCGGCGAGGATCACCGTGACGACGGCGGCGCGCGCGATCAACCGAATGTTCCTGATTCCCCATGGCCGCAGCCTCGCCGCCGAATAGATCACGGCGGCGTCAGCGACGTCCTCGACCAACCCGGTGGCCGAAGGTCCGACTGGAATCGTCTGCAGAGCAAGCAGATCGCCGTCCACTACACCGACAGTCTCCAGACTGGCATCCGTGGAGAAGGGAGCGCCGCCGATGAGAGCCAGGCTCACCGGCCTTGGTGCGGCCGGGGTCGCTGCGCCGTCCGCAACCGGTGCGGGCGGCAGCAAACGGCAGACCGCGGGCAAAATCTCGCGCAGCGGCAGACGCGCCGGCAAGGCCATGTCCACGACCCGGCTGTCGGCCAGGATTGCGACCCGCACGATGGGCAGAACAGCAGCGCTGTCGATGGTCGCGGAGAGCTCAGTCATGTCTCGTTCTCTTTCACATTCGCTAGGTGGTGCAGCCCTGGGCCGGATGACAGGACGAGAACCACTGCCCGTCGGGTAGACACGCGGTGAGATTGGCGAGGGCGCGGGTGATCGCTGAGTCGCTGCCCGGCATGAACATCGATACCCATTGCCCGTCGTATGCCCTGGTCGGACTGACCAGCACCCGCCCAACAGCGGTGTCCACCACGGCTATCCCCACTTCGGTGGTCACCGGCCGCGCGTGGACATGGTGACCGGCAACAATCTCGACATAGTGTCGTGGACCCTCGAACACCGCCCGCACCACCGGCCGAGCCGAGTCTGGGATGCCCAGCTGGTCCATCACATCGGTGAGTACCGCGCCGTCCCGCAACCGTGTGTCGGCCCGGGCCCCGGCAACAACCGGCAGAGCGAATTCGTCGAAGGATGCCGGCGTCTGGCCCGGCAGCCCAACGGTGATCATCGGGGTCAGCGCATAGGCCGCAACGACATCGACCGCTGAGAACGTCACCAGGTGGGCATTGCGCAGCGCGACCACGGTCTGACCATCTCGGCGGGCAACGAATCCACGCAGCATGTCCCCGACAGCCATGGCCGTGCTCACGTAGCGCAGGTCGAGCCATCGTTGCGGGCGGCAGACCACGCTGATCCACTGCTGTACAACGGGATTGACCTGTCCGCCGACGAGAACCCCGAGGTCGGCGAGCTCGGCGTCCTGACGTGCCAGGAGTGCGGCACGCTCCCGCGCGTCACGGTACGGCGGAGTCATGGCCAGCACCCAGGGAAAGCTGCCCGCGCCGGTCCGTTCCGCGACGTACCAGGCCGCGTCGATCGTCAGCTCGACCGCGTCAGCCGCGGGCATCGGCTGTCGACCCGCTCCGACTCAGCCCCACTTGGAGCCTTCGGCCTGGTCCCTGGCCTGCATTGCCAGCGTGTTGGACTCATGGGTGCTCGCCATCGTCCGGTAGGCGCGGACCAGATCCTCCATCGCCGTATTCCACTGTGCCTGCCACGCCTGATAGGTGAAGCCGGTGTCGCCCTGCCAAGCCCCCCGCAGCGCGGCCTGTTCGGCGGCGACGTCAGCACCGACCGCCTGCAATGTGCCGGCATAGCCGGCCATGTCCGCCGCATGGGCGAGCATCGCCGGGTAGCTGTACATGATTTGCGACATCACATACCTCCGTACGTCGTGGCCGCGGCCGCGTCCTGGGCGACGTATGTCGCGCCAGCCTCGCCGAGGTTGGCCTGCGCCAGGTCGAGCAGCGCATTGACCTTTGCGGCGGCTTCGGTAAAGCGCGCGTGCGCCGCCTGGAAGGCGGCCGAGGCCTCACCCATGTGAAACGCCTGCGCACCCATCGCCTCTTGCTCGGCCTGGGCGATGGTGCTGCGCATCAACGCTGTCTTCGCACCGAACGCCGACTCGGAAGCGACGATCTGCGGAATGTGCGCATCGAGAAGACTCATATCCTTGTTCTCCAATCGTGTGAATACGGCCGTTTGGTACCTACGACTCCGCGCCTCAGTCGCCCCCCTGTCCGCCGTAGCCGACCGCGGCCTGCGCATCACCTAGGGCATAGCTGTTGCCCGACTGCGCGACTCCGCCGCCGGCGCGCGACAACTCAGCCGCACCCTGAACTGCCGCAGCGGCATGCAAAGCTCCTGCAGCCGAGAAATTCGCCGCCGCCTGCAGCGACACCGCGTCAGCCGCAGGCGGCAGCACCGCGGTGATCGCCGGCGCCGCGGCCGCCTGCGCGGCGGCCAGCCGAGCGGCCAAGGCCTCGACGGCCCCGCCGATTGCCGCCAAGCCTTCGGGAACCACGCGAAGTGTCATGCCAGATTCCCATCCTCGGAGACTGCTCCCCCGACCCGGGATCCGACGAGCGGATCGACGATCTGCAGATGCGTCGGGGTGTCGGTGTCGTCGAGCAACAACCCGCGTCCGGGTATCTGTCTGCTGAATCGGTGACCGCGGATCTTGGCGCTGTCCTGGGGATTTCCCGACAGCATCAGCGTGGTGGCCTGCAAGTCGTTCATCCGTCGTAACAGCGGGTTGGTCATCAGCGCGTGGCCCGAGCCGGAGGCGCGTGCCGTTACGACCACGCGCAGCCCAAGATCGATTGCTTCGGGGAGCAACCCGAGTAATGGGGTCCAGGCCCGCTGACCGGCGTAGGGTCCGCTCAACGCTGGACCGTCGGGTATCTGGTCGGCGTCGTCGATGACGAGGTAATGCGTATGGCCCGCATGGGACCACGTCTTCAGATCCGCTCTTGGCGTCCCGGCCTGAGGGCGGCGTGCCTCGATGATCGCAGCGAGTCCCAGCACCGCTGGAATCACCCGATCGACATTCACGGTGTACTCGTTGTCGGCAAAGAGCGGCTCGTCGATGAGGTGCAACCGTCTGTCGACGACCGTGAAGGCAAGGGCTTCTGGCGTCGTGTACTCACGGAGCGTGCGGATTAGGTGCCGCATAAGCGTGGTCTTCCCGGACCGGCTGTCGCCCAACACCATCAGCAGCGGATGCTTGGTAAAGTCCAGGACCACTGGCGTGAGATCCTGCTCGCGCAGGCCGATGACGACTCGTTCGGGTCCGCGGTAGAGCGGTGCCACGTCTGCCGGTGCGAGTGCCGCCGGAAGCAGGCGCACCGGCGGCGCCGCTTTCCCGGGAAAGCGGGCGTTGATGTGCGGGATCTGGTCCAGGTCGGGCGCGGCAACGAGGAAGTGTTCGGCCGCCATGGTCAGACCGCGGCCGGGTTGGTCGTGTGGCACGGTCTCGGCGGGACGACGCAGTCCACCCGGGACCCGGACATTGCTGTCCCGTGGATCTGGCAGGCGCAGTTCCAAGCGCAGACCCAGGCCGTCCCTCATGGCCAGCGGCACCTCAAGCCAACTCGGAGTGGTGACCACGACATGGATGCCATAGGCCAGACCAGCATTGGCAATCTCAGTAGCCCTGGCCAACAACGGGTTACGCATGTTGAACTGGTCAGTGTTGTCGCGGCTGAAAGCATAGAGGTTATCGATCACCAGGAATACCCGCGAGTGCATGACGCTGTGTCCGGCCAACCGTCGGTCGGACAACAACTGCTCGAGTTCGCCAAAGGTACGCCGAATCAATTCCGGCTCCAGCGGCGACGCGACACTGCCCACATGGGCAAGACCGGTGAGACTCCGCAGCGTGCCGCCGCCGTAGTCGATGCAGTAGAACGCCACCTCGGCCGGAGAGTGCACGGCAGCCGCCGACATGATGAAAGTCGCCAGGGCGGTGGACTTTCCGGACTTCTGGCCCCCATGGATCACCACGTTTCCGGCCGCCGACGTGGCATCGAACACAAGCGGGTCGCGACGCATGTCGAAGGGACGGTCGATCTCCCCCAGCGGCCAGCGCCAGGTTCCCTGCGCGACGCCCGCGGAGGCAAGGACATCAGCCAACCGAATCGGCTCGTCCAACGGCGGCAACCACAATCTCGGCGCACTGGGGCCGTACGCCGCCAATTGATCACCGATGGTCGCGATCAGCTTCCTGGGCACCACGGCCGCAGCGTGGTCGGAGACGACGGCAACATCCTGGTCGATCTCGACGCCTGCCGCCGTGAACACCCGTGGATGTGGATCCGTCGGCACGGCATCCGCTTTCACCGGGCGTGGTGGGTCGTAGATGCCGTCGACGTAGGTGCTGCGGAACTTGATCGGGGCGGCGCCGGGAGCGGGTACCAGAAAGCCGATGCCCTTGTGTTCCTTGCCTGATTCGACGTGATAGGCGTCTTCGACGCCGATGATCTGCCGGGAAGCCGCCGGACTGGCCACCTTCAGCCCGATGCGATACGAGGTGTTCTTGTCGATGTCGCGGATCCGGCCGATGTCGAGGGTCTGCGAGGCGAACAGGATGTGGATCCGAAACGACCGCCCCTTGCGGGCGACGTAGTCGAACAGGTCGGCGTACTCGGGATGTTCGGCCAGCATCAGGGTGAACTCGTCGGCAACCACGAACAGCGTCGGCAGCGGCGGAAGATCGATTCCAGCAGCTTCGGCGGCAGGCCGTGCGGCCTCGTATTCGGTGACCGAGTTGAAGGCGCTGCCCTGCACGCGGCGACCGGCGTCCCGCAGCACGTTCTCCCGGCGGGCGACCTCACCGCGCAGCGTGTCGGCGAACCGGTCGGCCAATGACTTCTTCTCGGCCATGTTCGAGATAACCGCGACGACCTGCGGGAAATGCCGGAAAATATCGGCGCCGGCCTCCCCCTTGAAATCCACGTAGATGACGATGAGCCGATCCGCCGAGTGAGTGGTCAACAGCGACAGCAGGATCGACATCAACATCTGCGACTTACCCGAGCCGGTCATGCCGATCATCAAGCCGTGCGGCCCCATACCACCCTCGGCCTCGTCCTTGAGGTCGAAATACATCGGGACACCGGTGGCCGTCACGCCGATCGGCACCCGCAGCTCC
>NZ_JBSXPP010000026.1:0-41059 GCF_054073305.1 Mycolicibacterium sp. CBM1
AATTTGTGTTCGGCGGTGTCCTACTTTTCCACCCTGTTGGGTAGTATCATCGGCGCTGGTAGGCTTAGCTTCCGGGTTCGGGATGGGACCGGGCGTTTCCCTGCCGCTATGGCCGCCGTAACTTTATTCACTCGTTTGTGAGTGTGAATCTGTGTTTTGGTGGTGGGGTGTGGTTGTGGTGTGGTTGCGGGCGTGTGCGTCTCTTTCAACCGTTGGTGTTGATTGGTTGTTGTAAGTTTTCGGCCGGTTAGTGCCAGTTCCCTGAACACCTTGCGGTGCGTGTAGGTCTGGTCTATCGATCCCGTGGTCTGCGGGGGGCCTTATCCCTCTAAAAGGGTGAGAAGCCTGGTCTTGGAGAAGGTTTCCCGCTTAGATGCTTTCAGCGGTTATCCTGTCCGAACGTGGCTATCCAGCGGTGCCCCTGGTGGGACAACTGGTGTACCAGAGGTTCGTCCGTCCCGGTCCTCTCGTACTAGGGACAGGTTTCCTCAAGCTTCTGACGCGCGCGGCGGATAGAGACCGAACTGTCTCACGACGTTCTAAACCCAGCTCGCGTGCCGCTTTAATGGGCGAACAGCCCAACCCTTGGGACCTGCTCCAGCCCCAGGATGCGACGAGCCGACATCGAGGTGCCAAACCATCCCGTCGATATGGACTCTTGGGGAAGATCAGCCTGTTATCCCCGGGGTACCTTTTATCCGTTGAGCGACACCCCTTCCACTCGGGGGTGCCGGATCACTAGTCCCGACTTTCGTCCCTGCTCGACATGTACGTCTCGCAGTCAAGCTCCCTTGTGCACTTGCACTCAACACCTGATTGCCGTCCAGGTTGAGGGAACCTTTGGGCGCCTCCGTTACATTTTAGGAGGCAACCGCCCCAGTTAAACTACCCACCAGGCACTGTCCCTGGACCGGATATACGGTCCGAGGTTAGAAGTCCAATACGATCAGAGTGGTATTTCAACAACGACTCCACCCACACTGGCGTGTGAGTTTCACAGTCTCCCACCTATCCTACACAAACCGAACCGAACGCCAATACCAAGCTATAGTGAAGGTCCCGGGGTCTTTTCGTCCTGCCGCGCGTAACGAGCATCTTTACTCGTAGTGCAATTTCGCCGAGTCTATGGTTGAGACAGTTGAGAAGTCGTTACGCCATTCGTGCAGGTCGGAACTTACCCGACAAGGAATTTCGCTACCTTAGGATGGTTATAGTTACCACCGCCGTTTACTGGGGCTTAAATTCTCCGCTTCACCCAAGGGTTAACGGGTCCTCTTAACCTTCCAGCACCGGGCAGGCGTCAGTCCGTATACATCGTCTTGCGACTTCGCACGGACCTGTGTTTTTAGTAAACAGTCGCTTCTCACTGGTTTGTGCCACCCCCCACCGCTGCCCACCGCAAGGGTGATGACAGTAGGAGGTCCCCCTTCTCCCGAAGTTACGGGGGTATTTTGCCGAGTTCCTTAACCATAGTTCACTCGTACGCCTTGGTATTCTCTACCTGACCACCTGTGTTGGTTTGGGGTACGGGCCATGTGTGTGCTCGCTAGAGGCTTTTCTTGGCAGCAGAGGATCACCGAATTCGCCTCACTCGGCTATGCATCACCTCTCAGACATATGAGATACGGATTTGCCTATATCTCGTCCTACAGGTTTACCCCAGTATTACCACTGACTGGTACGGCTACCTACCTGCGTCACCCCATCGCTTGACTACTACCCACCCGGGTCCCGCGCAGCCAGCCAGCGGTGGCCCCCGAAGGGAACACTCACCGACCATTTGGGCGGTTAGCAGAATAGATTCATCAGGGACGCCCACACACGGGTACGGGAATATCAACCCGTTGTCCATCGACTACGCCTGTCGGCCTCGCCTTAGGTCCCGACTCACCCTGGGCGGACTGGCCTGCCCCAGGAACCCTTGGTCTTTCGGCGGGCAAGGTTCTCACTTGCCTTATCGCTACTCATGCCTGCATTCTCACTCCCACACCCTCCACCACTCGATCACTCGGCGGCTTCACTGGATGCAGGACGCTCCCCTACCCAACGACACAAGGTCGTTGCCGCGGCTTCGGCGGTGTGCTTGAGCCCCGCTACATTATCGGCGCACAATCACTTGACCAGTGAGCTATTACGCACTCTTTCAAGGGTGGCTGCTTCTAAGCCAACCTCCTGGTTGTCTCTGCGACTGCACATCCTTTTCCACTTAGCACACGCTTAGGGGCCTTAGCCGGCGATCTGGGCTGTTTCCCTCTCGACGAACGGAGCTTATCCCCCGCCGTCTCACTGCTGCGCTCTTAGACTTACCGGCATTCGGAGTTTGGCTGACGTCAGTAACCCTGTGGGGCCCATCGGCCATCCAGTAGCTCTACCTCCAGTAAGAAACACGCAACGCTGCACCTAAATGCATTTCGGGGAGAACCAGCTATCACGGAGTTTGATTGGCCTTTCACCCCTACCCACAACTCATCCCCTCAGTCTTCAACCTAAGTGGGTTCGGGCCTCCACGCGGTCTTACCCGCGCTTCACCCTGGCCATGGGTAGATCACTCCGCTTCGGGTCCAGAACACACCACTACACCACACACTCCTGTGTGGATACGCCCTATTCAGACTCGCTTTCGCTACGGCTACCCCACCCGGGTTAACCTCGCGACATGTCCCTGACTCGCAGGCTCATTCTTCAAAAGGCACGCCATCACCCCACGCAAGCGAGGGCTCTGACGGATTGTAGGCACACGGTTTCAGGTACTATTTCACTCCCCTCCCGGGGTACTTTTCACCATTCCCTCACGGTACTAATCCGCTATCGGTCACTGGGAAGTATTCAGGCTTACCGGATGGTCCCGGCAGATTCACAGCAGATTTCACGGGCCCGCTGCTACTCGGGGACATGTCACGACAGAGAACACGTTTTCGTCTACGGGGCTCTCACCCACTACGGCAGGCCATCCCAGACCACTTCGACTAACACATTCTTTTCTCACTGACGCCCAGACCGGCAGATCTGAGAAGACACACCCCACAACACCGCACCCACAACCCCTGCCGGGTATCACATGAGCACGGTTTAGCCATCCTCCGCGTTCGCTCGCCACTACTAACGGAATCACTTTTGTTTTCTCTTCCTACGGGTACTGAGATGTTTCACTTCCCCGCGTTCCCCCCCAACGCCTATACATTCAGCGTTGGGTGACACGACATCACTCGTGCCGGGTTTCCCCATTCGGACATCCTCGGATCAACGCTCGGTTGGCAGCTCCCCGAGGCTTATCGCAGCCTCCTACGTCCTTCATCGGCTCCCAGTGCCAAGGCATCCACCATGCGCCCTTAAACACTTACAAACACAAAACCAATATCAAAAGAAATTGCACATCAACACCCACACAAACCCCCCACCACAGTCCAAAGACCCCGGCCAGGAACGCTCGCATGCGTGCTAGATGCTCGCAACCACTATCCACAAATCAAACACCACACCCCACCACCAAAGTGAGGCAACAACACGCCGACCCCACCACCGCGAGGCCACCCCGCAAACCGAGGCACAGGCTTGTTGTCTCAAAGCCCAACAGTGTGTTTGGCAGCACCAGAAAAGCCCCCACAGGGAACTCCCCGTCTCCGGCTACTTTGCTTGTCATGCACCAGACCCCCACCCACTACAGGCAAAAGGCCATCCAACGAATCGACCAGAACACCGAACCCCCACACGATGTGGGCGGGCCTGATACTCGTGGTGCTCCTTAGAAAGGAGGTGATCCAGCCGCACCTTCCGGTACGGCTACCTTGTTACGACTTCGTCCCAATCGCCGATCCCACCTTCGACGGCTCCCTCCCACAAGGGGTTAGGCCACCGGCTTCGGGTGTTACCGACTTTCATGACGTGACGGGCGGTGTGTACAAGGCCCGGGAACGTATTCACCGCAGCGTTGCTGATCTGCGATTACTAGCGACTCCGACTTCACGGGGTCGAGTTGCAGACCCCGATCCGAACTGAGACCGGCTTTGAAAGGATTCGCTCCACCTCACGGCATCGCAGCCCTTTGTACCGGCCATTGTAGCATGTGTGAAGCCCTGGACATAAGGGGCATGATGACTTGACGTCATCCCCACCTTCCTCCGAGTTGACCCCGGCAGTCTCTCACGAGTCCCCACCATAACGTGCTGGCAACATGAGACAAGGGTTGCGCTCGTTGCGGGACTTAACCCAACATCTCACGACACGAGCTGACGACAGCCATGCACCACCTGCACACAGGCCACAAGGGAACCGACATCTCTGCCGACGTCCTGTGCATGTCAAACCCAGGTAAGGTTCTTCGCGTTGCATCGAATTAATCCACATGCTCCGCCGCTTGTGCGGGCCCCCGTCAATTCCTTTGAGTTTTAGCCTTGCGGCCGTACTCCCCAGGCGGGGTACTTAATGCGTTAGCTACGGCACGGATCCCAAGGAAGGAAACCCACACCTAGTACCCACCGTTTACGGCGTGGACTACCAGGGTATCTAATCCTGTTCGCTCCCCACGCTTTCGCTCCTCAGCGTCAGTTACTGCCCAGAGACCCGCCTTCGCCACCGGTGTTCCTCCTGATATCTGCGCATTCCACCGCTACACCAGGAATTCCAGTCTCCCCTGCAGTACTCCAGTCTGCCCGTATCGCCCGCACGCCAGAGGTTAAGCCTCTGGTTTTCACGAACAACGCGACAAACCACCTACGAGCTCTTTACGCCCAGTAATTCCGGACAACGCTCGGACCCTACGTATTACCGCGGCTGCTGGCACGTAGTTGGCCGGTCCTTCTTCTATAGGTACCGTCACTTGCGCTTCGTCCCTATTGAAAGAGGTTTACAACCCGAAGGCCGTCATCCCTCACGCGGCGTCGCTGCATCAGGCTTGCGCCCATTGTGCAATATTCCCCACTGCTGCCTCCCGTAGGAGTCTGGGCCGTATCTCAGTCCCAGTGTGGCCGGTCACCCTCTCAGGCCGGCTACCCGTCGTCGCCTTGGTAGGCCATCACCCCACCAACAAGCTGATAGGCCGCGGGCCCATCCCACACCGCAAAAGCTTTCCCCTCCCAGACCATGCAGCCAGAAGGGTGTATTCGGTATTAGACCCAGTTTCCCAGGCTTATCCCAAAGTGCAGGGCAGATCACCCACGTGTTACTCACCCGTTCGCCACTCGTGTACCCCGAAAGGCCTTACCGTTCGACTTGCATGTGTTAAGCACGCCGCCAGCGTTCGTCCTGAGCCAGGATCAAACTCTCCAAACAAAAACCCCTCCCAAAGAAGGCGAATTCACAATCAGAGAAAATCTGACCTAACAAAAACGACACCAAAACTGGCATCACAAAAGCCACACCCCAACACGGGGGTATCAGAATGCAGCAAAAAAAAACAACAAACAAAAACCACCAAACACACTATTGAGTTCTCAAACAACACACCCGGCTGACACCCGCCAGCAGGCAACCCTGCCAGCTTACTTGAATTCATTGTCGGCGTCAACTTGTCGCTGCCTTCCCGTTTCCGGGCCCGGCGCGACTGGCCGATTTCATACTCTACACGCGTTCGATCTCAGCTCCAAGTCGCGCCAGATTCTCGACGAACAGCGGGTAGCCGCGATCGATGTGAAACACGTCGTGAACTTCGGTTTCTCCGTCAGCGACGAGCCCGGCCAGCACCAGGCCGGCACCGGCACGGATGTCCGAGCACCAGACCGGCGCACTGGACAGCTGCGGGATTCCGCGCACCACCGCGTGGTGCCCGTCGGTGCGGGCGTCGGCCCCGAGCCGGATCATCTCCTCGACGAACCGGAACCTTGCCTCGAATACGTTCTCGGTGATCATCGACGTCCCGTCGGCGACGGACGCCAACGCGATCGCCATCGGTTGGAGATCGGTCGGGAACCCCGGGAACGGAAGGGTGGCGACGTTGCCGGCTTTGGGCCGCTCGTACTGGACCACCCGAAACCCGTTGTCATGCTGAGTGACGGTGGCCCCCGCGTCGTGCAGCTTGTGCAGGACCAACTGCAGATGCGACGGATCCACCCCCGTCACCGCGATATCACCGCGGGTCATCGCTGCGGCGATGCCCCACGTCGCGGCGACGATCCGGTCACCGATCACCCGGTGCTCGGTGGGATACAGCCGCGGCACCCCGGTGACCGTGAGCGTCGAGGTGCCGGCTCCCCCGATCTGGGCGCCCATCTGGTTCAGCATCTCGCACAGATCCACGACGTCCGGTTCCCGGGCGGCATTGTGGATGGTCGTCACACCTTCGGCGAGGACGGCGGCCATCAGGATATTTTCGGTCGCCCCTACCGAAGGGAACTCCAGCTGGATCTCCGCGCCGCGCAGCTTGTCGGCAGTCGCCACCACGCAACCGTGTTCGATGGTGCAGTCCGCGCCCAGCTGCCGAAGTCCGGCCTGGTGCATGTCCAACGGCCGCGACCCGATCGCGTCGCCGCCCGGCAACGCAACCCGTGCGCGCTTGCACCGACCGACCAACGGGCCGAGCACGCAGACCGACGCGCGGAACTGACGTACGGCCGCGAAATCGGCCTCGTACTTCGGCTCCTCGGGTGAGGTGATCCGCACTACCGAGCCGTCGAGCTCGACGTTGGCCCCCAGACCGCGAAGCACCTCGGCCATCAATGGCACGTCGAGAATATCCGGGCAGTTCGTGATCGTGGTGGTGCCCTCGGCCAGCAGGCTCGCGGCCATCAACTTCAAGACGCTATTCTTGGCGCCCCCTACCGCCACCTCGCCTGACAACCGGTTACCACCGGTCACCACGAAACGCTCACCCACGGCCGTCAGCTTAGTGGAGCCGACGGCCTGGGCCGGGTCACTCGGCCGGTACGGTTTGCGCTATGGCAGTGCATCTGACCCGCATCTATACCCGTACCGGCGACGACGGCACCTCGGGACTGAGTGATTTCTCACGGGTCGACAAGAGTGACCCGCGCCTGGTCGCCTACGCCGACTGCGACGAGGCGAACGCGGCGATCGGCGTGGCCATGGTGCTCGGGCAGCCCGACCACGAGCTGCGTGCGGTGCTGCTGCAGATCCAGAACGACCTGTTCGACGCCGGTGCAGATCTATCCACCCCGGTTGTCGACAACCCCGAATACCCGCCGCTGCGGATCACCGCGCCCTACGTCGACCGGCTCGAGGCGTGGTGCGATCACTACAACGAGACGCTGCCGGCCTTGAAGTCGTTCATCTTGCCGGGCGGCACCGCTCTGTCGGCACTGCTGCACGTCGCTCGTACCGTGACGCGACGCGCCGAGCGCTCCGCGTGGGTGGCAGTGAAGGCCTACCCCGACACCGTCAGCCCACTGCCGGCCCGTTACCTCAACCGACTGTCCGACCTGTTGTTCATCCTGTCCCGAGTGGCCAACCCAGAGGGTGACGTGCTGTGGCAACCCGGGCGCGCCGGCGCGGAAGACGGCGCGGACGACAAGCCCGAAGGCAAGACCGAAAAGGAGTAGCTCAGCCGCCGCGGCGCCGCGAGCGCGGTGACGGGCGAGATTCCACCCAGGACAAGAATGCCGTCAGCGCACCCCGATCGAGGGCCATCTCGTATCCACGCCACCGGTCGACAGTGGTGTCGTGCAGTTCGAGTACGACGATCTCCGCGGTCATGATGTCGAATTCGTCGCCGCGCGGACCTCGCCGGGAGATGACCTCGAGCCCGCGCCGGCTCAGTCGGCGGTCCGGCCACCAGCGCAGACTCGACAACCGGTAGAACCTGGCCTCGTCACCGCGGTAGCGAATGACGCCATGGCGCCAGCCCTGACCGCCCACCGCGGGAATGTCACGCAGTATCGCCGCGGTGCCACCCTGGCGCAGCTTCCAGAGTCGGTAGCTCAGCGCGACGACGACGAGCAGCAGCACGCTGACGAGCGCGACCATGAACATCATCGACGCGCTCATCAAGTCACGCAGCTAGTCGAGTTGACCTAGGGCACGCAGGCGCGCCCTACCGCGGGCGGCGGTGTGCGGATCGTCGGAGGCCGCGTCAGCCTTGGCAGCGTCCGCGTCGATCTCGGACTCGAATTCGGCCGACTCGGCGAGGATCGTCACGCTCTCCTCCGTGACCGACAGGTAGCCACCGTCGACTGCGATGCGCAGATCGTCCTCGCCCTCCCGTTCGACGCGCACCATCGCGTCGTCCACCAGCTGTGCGACCAGCGGGATGTGCCGGGGCAGGATGCCGATCTCGCCCGATGTGGTGCGGGTGAAGACGAACGTTGCCTTACCCGACCAGATCTTGCGCTCGACGGCGACGATGTCGACGTCCAATTCGGCCATCTCACATCACCTTTCGGCTTGGCGTCGCGTCAGCGTTCATCACAGCTTGGCGCCGAGGCTTTCGGCCTTCTTCGCCAGGTCATCCAGGCCGCCGATCAGGAAGAAGGCCTGCTCGGGCAGGTGGTCGAATTCGCCCTTGGCCAGCTTGTCGAAGGCCTCGACGGTCTCCTTGAGCGGCACGGTCGAACCGGGCTGGCCGGTGAACTGCTCGGCAGCCATCATGTTCTGGCTCAGGAAGCGCTCGATCTTACGAGCCCGGTACACCAGAACCTTGTCCTCTTCGGAGAGCTCGTCGATACCGAGGATCGCGATGATGTCCTGGAGGTCCTTGTAGCGCTGCAGGATTCGGATGACTTCCTGGGCGACCCGGTAGTGCTCGTCACCGACGACGCTCGGGTGCAGGATCGTCGAGGACGACGCCAGCGGGTCCACCGCGGGGAAGATGCCCTTGGAGAACACCGCGCGGGAAAGCTCGGTGGTGGCATCCAGGTGCGCGAACGTGGTGGCCGGCGCCGGGTCGGTGTAGTCGTCGGCGGGCACATACACGGCCTGCATCGAGGTGATCGAGCGGCCACGGGTCGAGGTAATGCGCTCCTGCAGCTCACCCATCTCATCGGCCAGCGTCGGCTGGTAACCCACCGCGGACGGCATGCGGCCGAGCAGGGTCGACACCTCGGAACCGGCCTGGGTGAACCGGAAGATGTTGTCGATGAACAGCAGCACGTCCTGGCCCTGCTCGTCGCGGAAGAACTCCGCCATGGTCAGCGCGGACAGCGCGACGCGCATACGTGTGCCCGGCGGCTCGTCCATCTGACCGAACACCAGCGCGGTGTCCTTGAGCACGTTGGCGTCGGCCAGCT
Organism: Mycolicibacterium sp. CBM1; assembly: GCF_054073305.1. Taxonomy (NCBI): domain Bacteria; kingdom Bacillati; phylum Actinomycetota; class Actinomycetes; order Mycobacteriales; family Mycobacteriaceae; genus Mycobacterium; species Mycolicibacterium sp. CBM1. The sequence goes on from NZ_JBSXPP010000026.1 coordinate 9,174, forward strand.
CGACCCAGAGGTCGTTGCCCTCACGAGTGCGCTCCCCCACGCCGGCGAACACCGAGGTACCGCCGAAGTTGCGGGCGATGCGGTTGATCATCTCCTGGATGAGCACCGTCTTGCCCACACCCGCACCACCGAACAGGGCGATCTTGCCGCCACGCACGTACGGGGTCAGCAGGTCGACGACCTTCAGGCCGGTCTCGAGCATCTCGGTCCGCGGCTCCAGATCGGCGAAGGCCGGCGGCTTGCGGTGGATCGACCAGTGCTCGAAGTCCTTGCCGTAGCCCGGCTCGTCGAGGCAGTCGCCGAGGGCGTTGAAGACGTGGCCCTTGACGCCGTCGCCGACCGGCACCGAAATCGAGGCGCCGGTGTCGCTGACCTCGACACCGCGGACAAGTCCGTCGGTGGGCTGCATCGAGATGCAGCGGACCAGGTTGTCACCCAGGTGCTGGGCAACTTCCAGGGTCAGGGTCTTGGCGAGCGCACCGAACGCGATATCGGCGTGCAGCGCGTTGAACAGGGCGGGTACCGAGCCACGCGGGAATTCCACGTCCACCACCGGTCCGGTGATGCGGACAACGCGCCCGGCCGTCTTCTCTGCGGTAGCAGTCATTTCCTCTTCGCTTTCGCTTGCTGCGTTGGACTATGTAGTTGATTGGCTAGCGCGCGTCGGCCAGCGCGTTGGCGCCACCGACGATCTCGCTGATTTCCTGGGTGATCTGCGCCTGCCGTTCGCGGTTCGCCGCAAGCGTGAGCGCCTTGATCAGGTCGTCGGCGTTGTCAGTCGCCGACTTCATGGCGCGACGACGAGACGCCGACTCCGACGCCGCCGCCTCGAGCAGCGCCGCGTACACCCGCGTCGCGATGTAGCGCGGCAGCAGGGAGTCGAACAGCTCCTCGGCATTGGGCTCGAACGAGAACAGCGTGTGCGGACCGGTTTCGGCCTCGCCGACGTACTCGACGACCATCGGCGCGATGCGCAGCGCCGCTGCCTGCTGCGACAACATCGACTTGAACTCCGTTGAGACGATGTGCAGCTCGTCCACTCCGAGAATCCCATCCGCGCCGGCGTCGTCTCCCTCGTCGTCGGCACCGGACATGAAGGCACTCACCAGGGTGTCGGCGATCGCCTTGGCGTCGTCATAGGTCGGCCGCTCGGAGAAGCCGGTCCACGACTCGGTGACCGCCCGCTGGCGGAAACTGTAGTAACCCAACGCTTTGCGCCCGACGACGTAGAGCACCGGGTTCTTGCCCTCTTCCCGCAGCAGCGAGAACAGCTCCTCGGCCCGGCGCAGCACGTTTGCGTTGTAGCCGCCGCACAGACCGCGGTCCGAGGAGACCACCAACACACCGGCCCGCTTGGGGTTCTCCCGCGCGACGAGCAGCGGGTGATCCAGCGCGCTGGCGCCGGCGAGCTCGGTGAGCATATTGGTGATCTCAGATGCGTAGGGCCGGGCCGCATCGACCCGGGCCTGCGCCTTGGCGATCCGCGACGTGGCGATCAGCTCCTGGGCCTTCGTGATCTTCTTGATCGACGAAGCGGATTTGATACGTCCGCGAAGCTCGCGAAGTGTGGCTGCCATTCTCTTATAGCTCTTCTACTAGTTCTTTTTTGGCGCCGGCTTACGGACCTTGACGGATTCCTTCTCCAGGTCCTCGGGGTCCAGTGCCTCAGCCTCCTCGCCGCCCACGACCACCGAGCTGCCGTCGGTGGCGGCGAAGCCCTTCTTGAAGTCGTTGATGACCGAAACGAGCTTCTCTTCGGCTTCCTCGGAGAGCTTCTTGGACTCCTTGATACCGGTGAGGATGTCGCCGTGGCTGGCCTTCACGTGCTCTAGGAACTCGGCCTCAAAGCGCGAAACATCCTCGGCCGGAACCGAATCGAGGTGCCCCTGCGTGCCGAGGAAGATTGCGACGACCTGGTCCTCGACCGCCATCGGGCTGTACTGGGCCTGCTTAAGCAGCTCGACCAGCCGCACACCGCGGTCGAGCTGAGCCTTCGAAGCGGCGTCCAGGTCGGAGGCGAAGGCCGCGAAGGCCTCCAGCTCGCGGTACTGCGACAGGTCCAGACGCAGCGAGCCGGCTACCTCTTTCATCGCCTTGATCTGCGCGGCACCACCGACGCGGGACACCGACACGCCGACGTTCACGGCCGGGCGCACACCCTGGTTGAACAGATCGGACTCCAGGAAGCACTGACCGTCAGTGATCGAGATGACGTTGGTCGGAATGAACGCCGAGATGTCGTTGGCCTTGGTCTCGATGATCGGCAGACCGGTCATCGAACCGCCGCCCAGCTCGTCGGACAGCTTCGCGCAACGCTCCAGCAGACGCGAGTGCAGGTAGAAGACGTCGCCGGGGAAGGCCTCGCGACCCGGCGGGCGACGCAGCAGTAGCGAGATGGCGCGGTAGGCGTCGGCCTGCTTGGACAGGTCGTCGAACACGATCAGCACGTGCTTGCCGTTGTACATCCAGTGCTGGCCAATGGCCGAACCCGTGTAGGGCGCAAGCCATTTGAAGCCGGCGGCGTCGGACGCCGGGGCCGCGACGATGGTGGTGTACTCCATCGCACCGCCCTCTTCGAGGGCTCGCTTCACCGAGGCGATCGTGGTGCCCTTCTGGCCGATCGCGACGTAGACACAGCGCACCTGCTGGTTGGGATCACCGGTCTCCCAGGCACTCCGCTGGTTAAGGATGGTGTCGACGCAGACGGCGGTCTTGCCGGTCTTGCGGTCACCGATGATCAGCTGGCGCTGGCCGCGGCCGATCGGGGTCATCGCGTCGATGGCCTTGATACCGGTCTGCAGCGGCTCACCGACGCCCTGACGCTGAACCACCGAGGGCGCCTGCAGTTCGAGCTCGCGACGACCCTCCGCCTCGATATCACCCTGACCGTCGATCGGCTGGCCCAGCGGGTTGATCACGCGGCCGAGGAAGGCGTCACCGACGGGCACCGAGAGCACCTCGTTGGTGCGCTTGACCTGCTGACCCTCGGCGATCTTCTCGAACTCACCGAGGATGACCGCGCCGACGCTGTGCTCGTCGAGGTTCAGCGCGACGCCGAGCACGCCACCGGGAAACTCCAGCAGCTCCTGAGTCATCACCGAGGGCAGACCCTCGACGTGGGCGATGCCGTCGCCGGCGTCGATGACGGTGCCGATCTCCTCGCGCCCGGAATCCGCCTCGAAGCTCGAGACGTACTCCTGGACGGCACCCTGGATGTCGTCAGCCGAGATTGTCAACTCTGCCATGGCTTTTCGTCTTCCTGCCTTTGTTTTGGGTCTTGGGGTTCTTCAGCTGTTCGGCTGGGCTAGTCGGTCGGCTAATCAGGGAGCTTCGTCACGGCCGCGGCCAGCCGTGACGACAACGTCCCGTCGATCACCTCGTCGCCGACGGCGACCGAAAGGCCACCCAGCACAGAGGGATCGACATTCACCTGCACCGAGACGGGGTGGTGATAGATGCGGGTCAGGACCTCGGTCAGCCGCGTGCGCTGCGCGGCACTGAGTTCGGCGGCCACACTGACCTGGGCGACGATCTCGCCACGGCGGGCGACCGCAAGCCGGGCCAGTGCCAGCGCCGCTTGGTCGGCCCGCTCGCCGCGCACCAGCCTGATCATCTGGACCAGCAGGGCGGTCGCGGTCGCGTTGGCGCCGCTGCCGTCCGAGAGGAGCTTGCGCAGCAGCGCTACCCGGCCGTCGGTCGGTGTGGAGTAGTCCGCCAGCAGGGTGCTCAGCTGGGGCTGCTCGTCGAGAATGCGGGTGAAGCGGAAGAGCTGTTCTTCGACCTCGTCGGCCTGATTCTCACGCTCGGCGCGAACCAGCAGGGCGAGCCGGGCCACGTGTTCGATGACGTCGACCAGATCCTGGGTGTGCGACCAGCGCACCGAGACCGCGGTCTCGAGCAGATCCACGGTGTTGGCCCCGACCTTGCCGTCGAGCAACCGGTGCAGCAGATGCTTCTTGGCGTCGGTCTCGCCCGAGGACTCCGCCAGGTGCCGGGCTAGGATCGGCTCACCGATCAGCAGCCCGGCCACCGCCACGAGGTCTTCGGACAGGGTGGACAGGCCGTCAGTGGACAACCCCGACGACAACGCGTCGAACTTCTCGACCACGGCGGCCTGCGCCTCGCGGCTGGCCGACCGGAGATCCGAACCGGTCTCGGGGGCGAACGCCGCCGGCGCCATCGAATCCAGCTCGTCCAGGAACCTGTCGACGGTGGCCGACTGCGCCTGGATGTCAGCCACGTGCGCCCGCACCAACTCGCCAGCGCGCCGCACCGACTCGCTACCCAGGTCTTGGCGCAGTTGCCGGATCAGCTGGGCGCGCAGCAACTGAACCTGTTGCCCACCTTGAACTTTGATCCGCTCCACCTCGACGTCGGCTTGTGCGCGAAGCTGCTCGACGATGCGCTCGGCATCTGTCCGGGCCTCCTCGACGATGTGCTTGGCCTCGGCCTTGGCTTCCTCGACCCGAGCGGCGTGGTGCTTGTCGGCGTCAGCAAGCCGCTTGGCGGCCTTGGCGCTGTCGTCGAGCTGAGTGCGCACCGCGTCCTTCTGGTTGGCCATCAAGGTCTTCACCGGCGGCACGACGTACCGCCAGAGAATCCCCACGATGACCGCGAAGCCGATGAGCTGTCCGATGAAGGTTGACATGTCCTACCGTCCCGGCGCCGTTGTCGCCGACTCGCTGGAGATCTCGACACCCAAGACCCGGCTGGCCAGCGTCGCCGATAGGGAATCCACCGACGACCTCAGCTCGGTCGCGATGGAATCGCTCTGCAGCTTGAGTTCGTTGGCCGCCTCCTGCAACGTCGCCGCTGCCTCCTCGCTGGCGCGACCCTTGTGCTCGTCGAGGATCTTGCGACCCTCCGCTCGGGCCTCGTCACGGATGCCAGAAGCCTCGCCGCGTGCCGCGGCCATCTCCTTGCGGTAATCGGAGTCGGCAGCGGCCTCGAACTCGTTGGCCTTACGGTTGTCCTCGGTGGTCTTGGCGACCATCTTCTCGCGTTCACCGAGCACCTTCTGAACCGGCGGCACGACGAACTTGCCGATCACGCCCAGCACGATCAAGAAGATGGCCAGTACGAAGAAGAAGGTGCCGTTGGGGACGAGGAAGTTCTGAGTACCGCCTTCTTCGGCCGCCAACAGGGTGACGCTGTGCTCCCCCATGCGGACTAGGAAGCGCCAGGCGTGGCGAACACGAACAGGGCCATGAACGCCAGGTTGATGAAGTACGCCGCCTCCACCAGACCAACGGTGATGAAGAACGGAGTGAACAGCCGGCCCTGGGCCTCGGGCTGCCGGGCGATGCCGGAAATCAGGGCGTTACCGGCGATGCCGTCACCGATACCGGCGCCGATAGCGCCGCCGCCCAAGATGAGCCCGCCGCCGATCAGGGCGCCCATGACGATTTGTGGGTCTGCCATTGCTTATCCTCCTTGATTGCTGGTAGGACACCTACCAGGTGAGTGGGTGGTCCTTAGGTCGAACACGTCTATCAGTGGTGATCCTCTTCCAGTTCCATCGACTGGCTGAAGTACAGGATCGTCAGCAGCGCGAAGATGAACGCCTGGATCAGACCGACGAACAAGTCGAAGGTCTTCCAGATCGCGTTGGGCGCCCACATGATGTAGGGCGGGAACAGCGCGATCAGCGCCACCATGATGCCGCCGGCAAAGATGTTGCCGAAGAGTCGCAGCGACAACGAGATCGGCTTGGCGAGCTCCTCGACCAGGTTGATCGGGGCGAGGAACGCCACGTGACCCTTGAGCAGCTTCACCGGATGGCCGAGCACACCGCGTCGCCAGATACCGGCAGCGTGGTAGCAGAGGAACACGAACAGCGCCAGGGCCAGCACGAAGTTGATGTCGGCGGCGGGAGGCTTGAGCAACTCGTGCGTCGCCCCGTCGGCGGTGCCGTACTGGACCGGCAGGACCGAGATCCAGTTGGCGACGAGAATGAAGATGAACAGTGCCACCGCCAGCGGCAACACGAACGGTGCCACCCGCATACCAATCGCGGACTCGATCTGACCGCGCATCTGGGTGGTCAGCGCCTCCCAGAGCAGCTGGACGCCGCCGGGCACGCCGGTCGAGGTGACCTTGGCGCGCAGCACGAACGCCAGCGCGATGACCACGATCGCGGCGATCGCCGTCGCCAGGATCGTGTCCACATTGACCGTCATTCCGAGCCAGGTGGCCGTCTGGTGGTGGCCGACCTCGATCGCGGCCTCGGCGAGGATCCGTTCACTCATTTCGGTGTTCAATCCTTCGGTGCTTCGTCTACGGAATCGGAGACTGCGGTGCCTGCGGTCGCGTTGGCACCGGCGGCTTCGCCATCAGGTTCGATTTCGCTGCCAGTGCGAATCTTCTTCCACACGGGCAGCGCTGTGCTCAAAACCAGCAAAACTTGGAACAACGCCAACCCGAACAGGACACCGAGGCCCTGCGGGCGGAAGAGGAACGCGATGGTCAGGCCGATCGCGGTGATGACCAGCAGCCGCGTCGCGGAGTTCAGCGCCATCTTGCGCTTGAGCGGGTGGTCCCCGGCGGTGATCGACTCCACCGAACGCTGGACCAGCACCGCGTTGAGCAGCCCCAGCCCGAGGCCGATGCCGAAGAACACGCCGAACATGATGTGTCCGGCCACCGCGGCGAGCACCACCACGAGCGCGGTCAGCGCAGAGCAGATAGCGAGCAGCCGAACGGGCCGAAAGGCAACGGACGGAAACACCAACGGCGCATCTTGCGCTGGTGTCGTCACAGGTTCACCTCAATCTTGCGTTCGCGAGAGCCGGTCGAGTGATCTTTGCGCGGTGGCCCGCCGAGCGTATCGGAGGGCGTCAGACGCGCTGGAATCACCCGAGGGGCAGCTCCCTTTGTCGGTCGTAGATCGGCGCCGATCGGGAGTGACTCCGATGGGCCGGGCCGGCAACCCGCGAGGTTTCTTCGGGGTTCTGCCAGCACCGTACCACATGGTAGGCGGCCCTAAACCCGTCTACTACTTACTGTCGTAAACTCCCTCGAAATCGTCGTCTCGACGTCGCAGCAGCGGTATCAACGTGACCACTACGGCGACGACGATCGCCGCGAGCATGACCGCTCCGGTGTAGCGCGGATCGAAGAAGATCGTGCTTGCCGCACCGAGCGCGACGATGCCGACCCACAGATAGATGAGCAGCACCACCCGGCGGTGGGAGTGACCGATCTGGAGCAGCCGGTGATGCAGGTGCATCTTGTCCGGACTGAACGGACTCTGCCCGGCCCGGGTACGCCGCACGATAGCCAGCAACATGTCGAGCGCGGGTACGAACATGACAGCCACCACCAGCAGGAAGGGCGAGAGCAGGGCAAAAACGTCGCGCGCACCGTAGGCGCTCTGCGAAATGGGGCCGGCGGCGGTCGTGGACGCCGCTGCCAGCATCAGGCCGATCAGCATGGACCCGGAGTCCCCCATGAAGATCTTGGCGCGATAGAAGTTGTGCGGCAGGAAGCCCAGACACGCGCCGGCGAGCACCACCGAGATCACCGCTGGCGGGTAGAACAGCACGTCGCCGCTGTGGTCGCGGAGCAGGCCGACCGAGAAGATGCAGATCGCCGACGCGGTGATCAGGCCCAGACCCGCCGCCAGTCCGTCGAGGCCGTCGACGAAGTTCATCGCGTTGACGATCGAGACGGTCAGCGCCAGCGTCAGCAAGATGGACGACACCTGGTCGAGCACGATGGTGCCCACGCCCCCGATGGGGATGTAGAGCACGCTCCACGCCACCCCCATGGTGACCAGCACGCTGGCCGCCGTGATCTGGCCGGCGAACTTGGTCAGCGCGTCCAGCCCCCACCGGTCGTCGATGAGGCCGATGAGCATGATCAGACCACCGGCGACCACCACGGCGGGCATGCCGGAGGAGTAGATGAAGCCTCGGGTCAGCGCAGGCAGCTGAGAGGCGACGAAGACGGCGGCGACGACGCCGAGGTACATCGCGAGTCCGCCCATGCGCGGGGTGGGCTTGATATGGACGTCGCGCTCACGGGGGTAGGCGACCGCACCCAACCGAGTGGCCAGCACCCGGACCCACCCGGTGGCGAAATAGGTGATGATCGCGGCGGTCAGACCAACGAGGGCCAGCTCACGCAACGGAACACCGGCGCCACGGTCGGACAGTGCGAGAAGCTGGATTCCAGTGCCGCTGACCATTTCCACATGAACCTACTTCAAGAACCTGGGAACCCGAGGGTCCCGATCAGGTAGTCAGCGATGCCGCGTCGGTGCCCAGCACGTCGGCGATCGCTGCCACGCTGATAGGTCCTTCGCGCAGGATCCGCGGGGTCGAACCGGTCAGGTCGACGATGGTGGACGCGGCCTGTTCCGGCGAGGTACCGGCGTCGAGGTATACCTGCACCAGATCGCCGAGCTGGCGCTGCGCCTCTTCGGCGGTGGTCGCCGGAGGCCGTCCGGAGACATTGGCGCTGGAGACTGCCATCGGGCCGACCTCGCGCAGCAGTTCGATCGCAACGGGGTGCAGCGGCATCCGCAGCATCACCGTTCCTCGGGCGTCCCCGAGGTCCCATTGCAGCGATGGCGCCTGCTGCACCACCAGGCTCAGCGCGCCAGGCCAAAACGCCCGGATCAACTCGCGGGCACTGTGCGGCACCGAGTAGACCAGGCCTTCGATGGTGTGCCAGGACCCGACGAGCACGCCGACCGGCATGTCGCGTCCGCGGCCCTTGGCGGAAAGCAGGCTCGCGACGGCCGCGCTGTCGAAGGCGTCGGCCCCGATGCCGTAGACGGTGTCGGTCGGCATGACCACCAACCTGCCGCTCTTAACGGCAGCCGCCGCCGCGATGATCGCGTCGGCGCGCTGGGTGGCATCGGCGCAGTCGAACACTTGGGTCACGCTGGCTCCTCCATATTGGGTCGGCCCCGGCTTCCCCTGTCCTCCGCCGGCGCTGGCGCGCCAACTTCGGCCGGCCTCGCCGAGCCTCCCTCCATATTGGGTCGGCCCCGGCTTCCCCTGTCCTCCGCCGGCGCTGGCGCGCCAACTTCGGCCGGCCTCGCCGAGCCTCCCCCTATCCTGCGGGCGGTGACGAACCGCGGCCGACCGGCCAGATCGCGGTGCGGCGTGATTTCGTCGAAAAGCGTTGTGGCAGAGACCGTTTCGGTGGTCCTCTCGGACGTGGTGTCGTCGTGTTCGACGGCCAGCAGTCCGCCCGGCCGCAGCCAGCCGCCGGCGAGTCCGACGATCGGCGCGATGAGCGCCATGCCGTCGTCGCCGCCGAACAGCGCATGCGCCGGGTCGTGGTCGGCGACTTCAGGTTCCAGGACTGCCCCGGTGGGGATGTACGGCGGATTGGATACCACGAGGTCGACCGTACCGGTCAGCGCGGCAAGCAAGCCGGGGGCAGTGACGTCGGCGCGCACCAGTTCGACCGTCGTCGCTTCGGCGTTGCGCCGCGCGTAGCTCAGCGCGGTGTCGTCGTCGTCGACCGCGATCACCCGGGCCTGCGGCCAGCGCCTCGCCAGCGCGATGGCCAGCGCGCCGGACCCGGTGCACAGGTCCACGATCACCGCACGGTCCGGTAACCGTTGCGCCAGAGCCCATTCCAGCAGCGCTTCGGTCTCCGGCCGCGGGATGAACACTCCCGGCCCGACCCGCAGGTCCAGTGGGCCGAAGGCGGCCGAGCCGGTGATGTGCTGCAGCGGGATGCGACTCGACCGCGCGGCGACCGCCTCGTCGAACCGGCGGAAGAAGTCGCCGCCGGGCGGGTCCATGGTGACCAGGCGGCCGCGGTCGATGCCGGCCAGATGCGCTGCGAGCAGCTCGGCATCGATACGCGGCGAGCTGATCCCGGATTCGGCGAGGACCGCGGTGGCCGTGTCGATGGCCTGCCGCAGGCGCAGCCGGCCCGTTGCTCGGTCCTCGCCCGCTCCGGTCATCCGCCGGGTCATGCCTGCTGCAGTCGTGACTGCTTGTCGGCCTCGGCCAGCGCGTCCAGCAGGGCGTCCATGTCGCCGTCGAGCACCTGGTCGAGGTTGTGCGCCTTGAAGTTGATCCGGTGATCGGCGATCCGGTTCTCCGGGAAGTTGTAGGTGCGAATCCGTTCGCTGCGGTCGACGGTGCGGATCTGACTGGCCCGGTCGGCCGAGGCGTCGGCGGACGCCTGCTCCTCGGCCAGCGCTTGCAGACGTGCCGCCAACACCTGCATCGCACGTGCTTTGTTCTGCAACTGCGAACGCTCGTTCTGGCAGGTGACGACGATGCCGGTGGGCAGGTGAGTGATGCGCACGGCGGAGTCGGTGGTATTCACGCCCTGGCCGCCCTTGCCCGAGGAGCGGTAGACGTCGATGCGCAGATCGGACTCGTCGATCGCCACCTGCTCGACCTCTTCGGGCTCCGGATAGACCAGAACACCGGCCGCGGAGGTGTGCACCCGGCCCTGAGATTCGGTGACCGGCACGCGTTGCACTCGGTGCACCCCGCCCTCGAACTTCAGCCTCGCCCACACCCCGTCAGCGGAATCGCCCCTGCTGCGGATCGACAGCGTGGCGTCCTTGTAGCCGCCCAGGTCACTGGTCGTCTCGTCGAGCATGGTCACGATCCAGCCGTGCCGTTCGGCGTAGCGGACGTACATCCGGGCCAGGTCGGCGGCGAAGAGCGCCGACTCCTCGCCACCCTCCCCCGACTTCACCTCGAGCACCACGTCGTCGGCGTCGTGCGGATCGCGCGGGGACAACAAGTCGGTGAGATGCCCGTCGAGCTCGGCCACCCGACCCTCCAGGTCGGCTACCTCGGCGGCGAAGGACGCGTCCTCAACCGCCAGCTCGCGAGCCGCCTCGAGATCCCCGCGGGCCGTCTCCAGCCGGCGATAGGTCGTGACGATCGGAGCCAGTTGGGCAAACCGGCGTCCCACCCGGCGTGCGTTGCCCGCGTCGTTGTGCAGCTCGGGGTCGGACAGCTGACGTTCGAGGTCGGCATGCTCGGCGAGCACGGCGTCAATCGCCATCGCTTGCGTCATCCCACTCCTCCTCGGTGAACCTCAACTGTGCCCGAAACGCAGACCGACGCCCGGCCTCTCGCTGGAAATCGCGACAGATCGGGCGTCGGTGAGGCAGCTATTTGTCGGCCGACTCGGCAGTCTTACGCTTGCCGTAGCGCTTCTCGAAGCGGGCCACGCGACCGCCGCTGTCGAGGATCTTCTGCTTGCCGGTGTAGAACGGGTGGCACTGCGAGCAGACCTCGACGACGATGTGACCGCCGTCCTTGGTGCTGCGCGTGGTGAAGGTGTTGCCACAACCGCAGACCACGGTGGTCTCGGCGTAGGCGGGATGAATCCCAGTTTTCATGGTTTTCCTCTTCATTCGGTGGTCGCCGGGTCGCCCGAGTGTTCTCCCTGCTAATCGGGCGTGAACCGGTACCTGAGGTGGTCGACGGTCTAGTATGCCAGCTCGACCGTCACCTGCCCAAACGCCTCGTTGGCACACCCTATTCCTGACCCGGTGGTGCGCCGGGCGCCGATCAGCTGACGTCGTAGCGCCAAGCCCGCGCCGGACGCGCCCAGACCACACCTTTTGCTGGGTTGGCGCCGTACCCGATGAGTTCGCGCTTGAGCACCTTGTTGGTCGCGGTGGACGGCAGAGCGTCGGTGATCCAGACATACCGCGGCCAGGCCCTGGGCGAGAGGTCGGACTGCGCGGCGAGGAATGCCGCGAAGGCCGCCGGGGCCAACTGGGCGTCGTCGGCGAGCACGATCGCAGCCATCACCTGGTCGCCGACGTGCTCGTCGGGCACGGCGTACACCGCGACCTGACTGACCTGCGGCAGCCTCAGAATGATGCGCTCGATGGGGGCGGCAGCCATGTTCTCGCCGTCGACCCGCATCCAGTCCGCGGTCCGACCGGCCAGGAAGATCCAGCCGTCGGCGTCGCGGTAGCCCAGGTCACCGGACCAGTACATGCCGTGCCGCAGACGCTCGTCGGTGGCGGCTGCGTCGTTGTAGTACCCGCCGAAGAGACCGCCCCCGGTGGCGTTGACGATCTCGCCGATCGCCGCGTCCGGATTGGCCAGTGCCCCGTGTTCGTCGAACTCCGCTGCCGGGCATTCCTGCAGCGTCTCCGGGTCATAAATCGCCACACCAGGAAAGCCTCGCCCCACCGAGCCGGGCGGGCAGTCGTCCTCGCGGGTGATGATCACCGCGCCCTCCGTGGATCCGAAGCCATCCCACACCGTGCAGCCGAAGCGCCGGCCGAATTCGGCGATGTCCCGGTCGGTGGCCTCGTTGCCGAACGCCACCCGCAGGGGATTGTCGTGGTCGTCGGGATGCTCGGGGGTGGCCAGCACATACGCCAACGGCTTGCCGACGTAGTTCATGTAGGTGACGCCGTAACGGCGCAGATCCGCCAGCAGACCCGAGGCCGAGAACGTCGCCGGGGCCATCGCCGCGCCTGCGCTCACCGCCACTGCCCAGCCGGCCATCAGGGCGTTGGAGTGGAACAGCGGCATCGACAGATAACAGACGTCGGCGGCGGTGATGGCGAACCGCTCGACGAGTGCCACACCGGCGAAGGGCACCATCATGTGTGCTACCTGGACAGCCTTCGGCTCTCCGCTGGTACCCGAGGTGAAGATGAGCATGAACGTGTCGGTGGGCGTGACCTCGCGGTGCGGTGTCAGTTCGCCGGCGTCGGCGAGGAGTTTCGACCAATCATCGGAGTCCATGTCGAGAACCTCGACACCAGGTAGGTCCAGACCGTCGAGCAGGGCCCGGTGAGCGGTGTCGACCAGCAGGAGTTGGCAATCGGCCTTGACGATGTCGCGGGCCAACGCATCCCCGCGGCGGGTGTTGTTCACCCCGCACAGGACGTAGCCGCCCAGGCCTGCCGCCGCCATCGCGGTGAGCATCGCCGGAGTGTTGCCCAGCAGGGCACCCACATGCAGCGGCCGGTCACGGTCGGCGAGGGCGATCAGCGCCGCCGCCTGCCGGGCGGCCTCGTCGAGATGCTCGCGCCAGGTCCAGACCCGCTCGCCGAACATCACCGCGGGCGCCGGATCGGTGCAGCGCTCGCGAAGCAGTTGCTGGACGGTATCTGCCACGGATCCCCCGCCTTTCGTCATCCCGCTCGTGTGGCGGTGGCTTCGGTCACAATAGAAGCGCAGTGTAAACAGAACGACGAATCTGTCTACCTATCCGACGAGCACCCGGTCCACCGATGTTTGAAAGGATGTCGGCATCGAGACAGTCGGGTCGACACGAGGAGGGACGACCGAGGTGACCGCCAGCGTCCACACCGATGGCCAGAGCGCGGCGAAGTCGGTCCGGGAACGATTGATCGACGCCGCCGAGGCTTGCCTGCGGGCCAAGGGAATCCGCGCGACTACGGTGTCGGAGGTCGCCGAGGCCGCAGGGGTGTCACGCGGCTGGCTCTACCGGCACTATCCCGACAAGGCGTCGCTACTGGGCGCCGCGGTCGTCCGTCTGAACAACGCGTTCTGGACCGAGTCTCACGAGATTCTCTCGAGGATCGACAGCTTCGAGGAGCAGCTGGCCGTAGGGGTGCGGCTGGGCCGCAGTGCCTACGACTCCCCCGGCGCACTGGTCATGCAATTGCGCCGCGACGAACCCGATGAGTTCGCGGCGTGCGCCGGCGCCGGCGTCCAGGGTTTGGTGCCCGATCTCGGTCGCTTCTGGCGGTCCTACATCGAGACGGCCCGTGATCGCGGTGAGATCCATAGCGACACCGACCTCGACGAGGCGGCCGAGTGGGTGGCGAGAATCCAGATCAGCCTCGGTACGGTGCCCGGCGAAACCTTCAACCCCGATGATCACGACGCCGTGCTCCGCTTCATGCGACGCTACGTCCTGCCCGGATTGCGGAGCGCGCCGCAGCCCTAAGGTTCAGTCGCGGCGATGCGGATCGCTCTCGACCGCGCCGGGCCGGCACCTGCCGGCGAGCATGAGCAGGATGTCGCGGATCGGCGCCCGCACCTCTTCGCCGCGGCCCACGGCGAAGTCAGCGTCGGTGGCGACCAGCCGCATGCCCTTGACCGTAGCGGCCGGATGCATGGGAAATCGCATGCGCCACAGGTGATTCGCCGCCGCGACCGCGGCGGCCAGCGGTACTGGCCGGTCGATGCCAAGCGGAATCGTGATGTCCTGACCGTGCACCAGCACGTCGGTCAGCGGGTCGACGGGCCGGGTTCCGAGGATGCGCTTGCGCGATCCAACCATGGCGCGCAGGGCCGCCACGATCTCCGGCTGTGACCGGGCGTCCCCGGTCGCGAGGCGATCGATCATCGGGTCGAACCGAAAACCGGACTTCAGCGCTTCGCGCATCATCCGCCCAGGGCTCATGTGGGAATGCGCGAGGTGCGCGGCGACATGGCGCACCTGCCATCCCGCGCACAACGACGCGGCGGTCCACTGTCGCGCGGGGAGCGCTTCGAGCAGGTCGGCGAGCTCCGCGCGCTGATCATCGATGGTGCGCCAGATTTCGTCAGCGTGCACAACCCATCCTTTGGTCAGTTTCACTGACTAAAATAGACAAGCTCTCGCACTAAAGTCAACTCATGGCCGACGACGCGCCCAGTACCCCCACCTTGATGTTCATCGCGCATCGCGCCGCCGAGGCACAGGTGATGACCTCGCTGAGCACAGTCGATGGCAGCGACATCACCGTTGCTCAGGCGCGGCTGCTACAGCGCATGAACGCCAACGGAATTCGCCTGACCGACCTCGCCCAGCAGGCCGGTGTGACCAAGCAGACGGCCGGCGCGCTGGTCGATCAACTCCAGGCTGCAGGTTACGTCGTGCGCACGCCCGATCCCGCGGATGCCCGGGCCCGCCTGGTCGTTCTGAGCGACACCGGTGCGGCGTTGTGCCGGGCGGCAGCCGCCGAGGTGGCACAGGTCGAGCATCGTTGGCGAAAGCATTTGGGCGCCAAGCGTTATCAGGAGCTGCGGGCCGCACTGGTGGATCTGCGCGAAATCACCGATCCCTACCGCTGAGGGCGGGGGCCTGAGACAATGCCGAACATGGGCACACGCAGCCGCCGGGGGGCGCTCCCGATCGCAATGTTGGTCGCCGGGCTCACCGCATGCGGTGGTTCAGCGCAGACTCCGGCAAGTTCGTCGCCCCCGGTCCCGACCGCTGCCGCTACGTCCGCGACGGCGTCCGCCGCACCGTCGACGGCGGCTCCCGCCAGTGGAACTTCCAACGGCGCGACGTACTCGGTCACCCGTTCCTCGGCCGGGGACGCCACCGCCGACGGCAGAGGCCGCTGGAACCTCGTTGTCGACACCATTACCGGCGGCGATCCTCGAGTTTCCGAAGCCTTCAACAACTCGGTGCACTCCTCGGCACTGGGACAACTCATCCCAGTCAAGCGCGACGCCGACCCCGACGGCACCTGGACGTTCGACACCGAACCGCAGATCTTCTTCGGGAAGGCGTCGGTGTCGGAACTGATCACCGGCCTCTACGTACACGTGCCGGCCGCTCACCCGACCACCTACGTCAGCACTGTGGTGATCGACTCGCGGTCGGCCAAGCCCATCACCCTCGCCGATCTGTTCACCGACGAGCAGGCGGGCCTGGAGCGCCTGTCCCAACAGACCAAGGAGATTCTGCCGACGGTGTCAGGCGTCGGGCCGACCCCCATGCCCGACGAGCCGGGCAATGCGCCGACGGAGAAGAACTTCGAAAACTGGATACCGACGCCGGCCGGAGTGGAGATCCACTTCGCGGACTACCAGTTCTTCCACGGATTACCGACGATCACCGTGCCGTGGGCAGCGCTCGATGATCTGCTGGCACCCCGGATGGACGCGCTGCGCGCGAGCTGACTGCGGCGCGTATCGAGGGCAGCGGCCGTCAGTCGGAATCCATCGCGCCGGCGGGGCCGCCGGGCGCTGTCTTGGAGACCTGGACGAGGAACTCGTAGTTGTTCTTGGTCTTACGCAGCTGGCTCATCAGCAGGTCGATGGCCTGGTGGCTGTCCAGACCCGAGAGCACCCGGCGCAGCTTGTGCACGATCGCGAACTCGTCGGGGCTCAGCAGCAACTCGTCCTTGCGGGTGCCGGACGGGTTGACGTCCACGGCCGGGAACACCCGACGCTCGGCGATCTTGCGATCGAGCTTGAGTTCGGCGTTACCGGTTCCCTTGAACTCCTCGAAGATCACGGTGTCACCGGTGGAGCCGGTCTCCACCATGGCCGTCGCGATGATCGTCAGCGAGCCACCGTGCTCGATGTTGCGGGCAGCGCCCAGGAATCGCTTCGGCGGGTACAGCGCGGTTGAGTCGACACCACCGGACAGGATGCGCCCGGACGCTGGTGAGGCGTTGTTGTAGGCACGTCCCAGGCGCGTGATCGAATCGAGCAGCACCACCACGTCCTTGCCCTGCTCCACCAGCCGCTTGGCCCGCTCGATGGCGAGCTCCGCGGCCTGCGTGTGGTCTGACGGCGGGCGGTCGAAGGTGGAGGCGATGACCTCACCCTTGACCGAGCGCTGCATGTCGGTGACCTCTTCAGGTCGCTCGTCGACCAGAACCACCATCAGGTGGCATTCCGGGTTGTTGCGGGTGATCGCATTGGCGATGTCCTGCATGATCGTCGTCTTGCCGGCCTTGGGCGGCGACACGATCAGGGCTCGCTGGCCCTTGCCGATCGGCATGATCAGGTCGATGACGCGCGTCGTCAGCTTCTCGGACGTCGTCTCCAGACGCAGCCGCTGATTCGGGTAGAGCGGGGTCAGCTTGCCGAATTCGGGACGGTTTCTGGCCGCGTCCACCGGACCGCCGTTGACGCTGTCGAGGCGCACCAAAGGATTGAACTTCTGGCGCTGGTTGCTCTGATCGCCCTCTTTGGCCACTCGCACGGCGCCGGTGACCGCATCGCCGCGGCGCAGGCCGTTCTTGCGAACCATGTTCATCGAGACGTACACGTCGTTCGGGCCGGCCAGGTAGCCGGACGTCCGCACGAACGCATAGTTGTCTAGGACATCGAGAATGCCGGCGACGGGCTGGACGACGTCGTCTTCACGCAGCTCGGACTCGTTGCCGCCGCCCTCGCCCGGGGTGCGTTCTCCGCGACGCCGACGATCACGGAACCGGCGGCCCCGGCGGCCCTGCCGGTCGTCGTCGTCCTGATTGTTGTCGCGATTCTGGTTGTTATCGCGGTTCTGCTGGTTGTCGCGGTTGTTATCGCGATTCTGGTTGTCGCGATTCTGGCCCCGGCCACCCTGCTCAGCCGGTTCCCGACCCTGGTCAGCGTTCTCGCGCTTGTCCTGGCGGGGCTCGGGCTTCTCATCGGACTTGGCTGCCTCGGGAGCACGGTCCTGATCGGACCGGTTCTCCGGCGACCCCGCCTGCTGGTCGGCGGCTTCCGCGCCGGCCGCCCCGGCGCCGCGGGTGGCCGTCCTGCGCTCCCGACGACGCGGTGCGGTCCCGTTGGGCTCCGCGGCAGGCTCGGCAGGGGTCTGCGCAGCGGGCTCGGCAGAGGCCTGCGCAGCGGGCTCGGCAGGGGCCTGCGTGGGCTTCTCGGCGGCGCCGTTCGCGTCACTGCCGCCACCGTTCTGACGTTCCTTGATCGCCGCGATCAGGTCACCCTTGCGCATACCGGAGGTTCCCTTGACGCCAACACGGCTGGCCAGGGCGCGCAGCTCGGGCAGAACCATCGTCGACAAAGACCCGCTTGCCGCGCTCGCGGTCGCTGCAGGCTTTGCCTCGGCGGCCGAAGGGCGTTCAGTTGTCACGGCGGGCGCCTCCGTCTGTGGCGCGCTGTCTCCAGCCGTGAAGAGGTCCGTATCGGTCACGGATTTCCTTTCTTCCCTCGCCGTTTCGTCGTGGCAAGGGGTTCTGGCATTCAGCCGATTCGCTGAATGCGAAGTCTCACCGTCGTCTGCGTCAACGTGATCGCCGGGATTCGCGACTACAAGGCGAACCGTCAGTCAACGAGTTGAACACGAGAAGAATTGGTGGTCGTCCTAGCCTTGGCGCAGGTGAAGACGCTGCGATTACCTGGACGGCACCGAGGATAGCCCCCTTCACGGCCGGAAAGCAAGAATTCGCCGCCGGCGCGTTGGTGACTCAGCCGTGGACCGCGACACCGGAACGCCAGCGAACAGCCTCGCCGACGCCCATTTCACGCACGGAGAACCCGTTGGCGGCGCCGAATTCCACGACCTCGGCCGGCAGCTCCGGGCTGGTGCTGAGCGCCAACACGGACGGACCGGCTCCGGAGAGAACCGCCGGTACTCCGCAACGCCGCAGCATCTGCAGGTATTCCGCCGAGACCGGCATCGCCGGTGCACGCTGCGGCTGGTGCAGCGCGTCCTCGGTGGCCGCCATCAGCAAGTCGGGGCGCTCGGTGAGCGCGACGACCAGCAGCGCCGCCCTGCTGAGGTTGAAACGCGCCGCCTGGTGACTGACCTGCACCGGCAGCAGCACGCGTGTCTCCGCCGTGGACGATCGCACCTGCGGAACGGCCGAAAACAGGTGGATCTCGGGATGAAGCCGGACCCGGGCCGCGGCATAGCGGGGCGCGCCCGAATCCGCCGGATCCGCCGGGTCCGCCGGGTCCGTCCAGGACACGACGGCCCCACCGAGTACCGAGGCCGACGCGTTGTCCGGGTGGCCCTCGAACTCCGACGCCAGCTGAATCAGCTGCGCCTCGGTGAGCGGTTCTAGATCTGCTTGCGCCAGAAGGCCATTCGCTGCGGCAAGGCCACCCACGACCGCTGCCGCAGAGGAACCGAGCCCACGCGAGTGCGGAATAGCGTTGTGGCAGCGGACCGCCAACCCCGATGCCTGCGCGCCACCGGCCACCAGCCCCCGCTGCAACGCCCGGACCACCAGGTGCTCGGGTCCGAGCGGGACCTGGCCGGCACCCTCACCCTCGACCTCGATGAGCAATCCGGCGTCGGCCGTTGCGACGAGGACTTCGTCGTAGAGCGCCAGCGCGACACCCAGGCTGTCGAAGCCAGGGCCCAAGTTCGCGCTGGAAGCCGCGACGGTCGCACTTGCCGTCAGTCCGGGGGGCAGGTTCAGCGTCACCGCAAGTCCGATCTCAGCCCAGGCCCAGCTCGGCCACGACGGCACCCGGATCGACTGGCAGCGCATTGACGGTCGGCATGCCCTTCAATGCGGTGTCGGGATCCTTGAGGCCATTACCGGTGACGGTGCACACGACCGTCGAGCCGGGCTTCACCCAGCCATCCTCGACGGACTTGAGCAGCCCCGCGATGCTGGCCGCCGACGCCGGTTCGACGAATACGCCCTCGGATGCCGCCACCAGGTGGTAGGCAGCCAGGATCTCGTCGTCGGTGGCGGCCAGAAACCGTCCGCCGGACTCTTCTTGAGCGGTCACCGCGCCGCTCCACGAGGCAGGCGATCCGATGCGGATCGCGGTGGCGATGGTTTCCGGGTGGCTCACCGGCGCGCCGGAGACCAGCGGTGCCGCACCTGCGGCCTGCGTGCCGAGCATGCGTGGCAACCGGTCGGTCAGTCCGTCGCGGTGGTACTCGGTGTAGCCCTTCCAATAGGCAGTGATGTTTCCGGCGTTGCCCACGGGCAGCGCATGGACATCGGGCGCAATCCCCAGGGCGTCGACGATCTCGAAAGCCGCGGTCTTCTGGCCTTCGATGCGAACCGGGTTGACACTGTTGACCAGCGAGATGGCCGGGTAGTCGGCGGTGAGCTTGCGCGCCAGTTCGAGACAGTCGTCGAAGTTGCCGTCGATCTGAATGATCTTGGCGCCGTGCATGACCGCCTGCGCCAACTTGCCCATCGCGATCTTGCCCTGCGGGATAAGCACCGCGCAGGTGATGCCGGCCCGCGCGGCGTAGGCGGCCGCCGAGGCTGAGGTGTTGCCGGTGGAGGCGCACAGCACGGCCTTTTGGCCGCGGGCGACGGCATCGGTGACCGCCATCGTCATCCCGCGATCCTTGAAGGAGCCGGTCGGATTGAGGCCTTCGACTTTCAAATACACTGTGCAGCCGGTCTTTTCAGACAGGCGCGGCGCGCTGATCAACGGGGTTCCACCCTCCAGGAGGGTGATCGGCGTCCACTCCGGCGCCACCGGCAGCCGATCGCGGTAGGCCTCGATCAGGCCCGGCCAGGGGGTGTGCACTGTGGTCGCGCTCATTCGCTGGTTCCCTCCAAGCGCAGCACGCTGTTGACGACCTGGACCGCTTCCAGGTCGGCCAGCGCGGCGACGGTTTCGGACAATGCGGCGTCGGTGGCCCGGTGGGTCACGACGACGATGCGGGCGCCACAGGGCTGGCCGCCGTCGTCGACGATCCCCTCCTGCCGGACCTCGGCGATGCTGACCTCCCGCTTGCCGAATTCGGCTGCAACCGAAGACAACACGCCCGGGCGGTCGCTGACCGTCATGCTGACGTAGTAGCGGGTGGGGATCATTCCCATCGGGGCGATCGGCAGCTGGGCATACTTGGATTCGCGCGGGCCACGCCCGCCCTGCACGCGATTGCGCGCGGCCATGACGAGGTCGCCCATCACGGCCGACGCGGTCGGCTTTCCACCGGCACCCTGCCCGTAGAACATCAGCCGGCCGGCCGCTTCCGCCTCGACAACCACGGCGTTGAACGCGCCGCTGACCGTAGCCAGTGGGTGGGTCAGCGGAACCAGCGCCGGATAGACACGCGCCGAAACACGTTCCTGGCCATCGGCATCGGTGATGCGTTCACAGATGGACAGCAGTTTGATGCTGCAGCCCAGAGCCTTGGCGGCCACGAAATCCGCCGGGGTGACATTGGTGATGCCTTCGCGGTAGACGTCGTCGGCGGTGACCCTGGTGTGGAACGCGATAGAGGCCAGGATCGCGGCCTTGGCCGCCGCGTCGTACCCCTCGACATCGGCGGTCGGGTCGGCCTCGGCATATCCCAACGCGCTGGCGTCTGCCAGAGCGGACGCGTAATCAGCTCCGGTGGAGGCCATTTCGGACAGAATGTAGTTGGTGGTGCCGTTGACGATGCCCGCCACCCGCAGCACCGTGTCGCCGGCCAGCGACTGAGTGAGCGGACGGATCACCGGAATGGCGCCGGCGACGGCCGCCTCGAAATACAGGTCGACGTGCGCCCGTTCGGCGGCCTGGGCGAGCTCGCCGGTCGACTGCGCCAGCAGCGCCTTGTTCGCGGTCACCACTGACTTGCCGCCTTCGAGCGCGGACAGGATCGCCTTGCGGGCGGGCTCGACCGGCCCCATCAGCTCGACGACGATGTCGACGTCGGCACGGGAGACCAGCTCTTCGACGTTGTCGGTGAGCATCCCGGCCGGAACGCCCCGATCATCGGCGACCCGCCGGACCGCGACACCGCGCAACTCCAGCGGCGCACCGATGCGCGCCGCCAGGTCCGGGGCACTCTCCTCGATGATCCGAACCACTTCACTGCCGACATTGCCCAGTCCCAGGACCGCTACGCCGACACCCGCGGGTGTACTCATTGGCTACCTCACTTCCAAACTCAACAGATCGTCGACGGTCTCCCGGCGCAGAATCAGGCGGGCGTGCCCGTCGCGCACGGCCACCACGGCAGGGCGGCCGATCAAGTTGTAGCGGCTCGACATGGAATAGCAGTAGGCCCCGGTGGCGGCCACCGCCAACAGGTCCCCGGGCCCGACGTCTCCTGGAACCCACGCGTCGCGGACCACGATATCGCCGCTCTCGCAGTGCTTTCCGACGATTCGAGCCAGCACCGAAGGCGCCTCGCTGGCGCGTGACACCAGCCGGACGTCGTACTCGGCGCCGTAGAGCGACGTCCGGATGTTGTCACTCATCCCGCCGTCGACACTCACGTAGCGCCGCGACCTGTCGGCCCCGACCACCACGTCCTTGACGGTGCCAACCTCATAGAGGGTGATCGTGCCCGGCCCGGCGATCGCCCGGCCGGGTTCGACGGCCAGTCGCGGGACAGGCAGGCCGACAGCGGCCGACTCGTTGCGCACGATGGCCGTGAGCTTGGCCGCAAGATCCTCGACGGGCGGCGGATCGTCTTGCGGCAGGTACGAGATGCCCAAACCGCCGCCGAGATCCACGGTTGCGATCTGAGCGGTCTTATCCACCCCGAATTCGGTGACGACCTCGCGCAGCAGACCGATCACCCGTCGGGCCGCCAGCTCGAATCCGGCCACGTCGAAGATCTGTGAGCCAATGTGACTGTGCAGACCGACCAGACGAAGGTGATCGGCGGCAAAAACGCGACGCACCGCTGCCATGGCGGCGCCACTAGCGAGCGACAGTCCGAACTTCTGGTCCTCGTGAGCGGTCGCGATGAACTCGTGCGTGTGCGCCTCGACGCCGACCGTGATCCGGATCAGGACGTCCTGCACCACACCGGCCTCACCGGCGATGAGATCGAGGCGATCGATCTCGGTCATCGAATCCAGCACGACATGGCCGACCGCGGACTTCACGGCTGCGGTGAGCTCCTGAACCGATTTATTGTTGCCGTGGAAGGCGATCCGCTCGGCAGGGAACCCGGCATGCAGCGCCACCGCCAGCTCACCGCCGCTGGCGACGTCCAGGCATAGCCCCTCCTGGTCGACCCAGCGCGCGATCTCGCTACACAGGAACGCCTTGGCGGCGTAGTGCACGTTGCGGCCTCCACCGAAGGCGGCAGATATCTCGCGGCAGCGGCTGCGGAAATCGCCCTCGTCGATGACGAACAGGGGTGTGCCGTATTCGGCGGCGAGGTCCGTCACGGGCACACCGGCGACGACAACCTGACCCTCGAGAGCCCGGACAAGGTTGCGCGGCCACACATTCGGCGCCAGAGCGAGTGTCTCAGCCGCGGTCTGCGGACGTGGCGGGGCGCCGCCGTGGTGGATCTCCTCGGCGTGGCGGGGACCGGCCGGATGAACGTTCACATCCGCTCCGGCGCTGACACACCCAGAATGCTCAGACCGTTGGCGATGACCTGGCGGGTCGCCGCGCACAGCGCCAGCCGCGCCCGGTGCAGGTCGGTCGGTTCCTCATCGCCCATCGGGAGGACGCGGCACGAGTCGTAGAAGCGGTGGTAGTCGCCGGCCAGGTCTTCGAGGTAGCGACAGACCCGATGGGGTTCACGCAGCGCGGCCGCGGACTCGAGCACCCGGGAGAACTCACCGAGGTTGCGGATCAGCGTGCCTTCTTTGTCATGAGTGAGTAGTTCCAGGTGTGCCGTGTCGGCAGACAGGCCGAGGTCGGCCGCGTTGCGTGCCAGCGCGGAGAGCCGCGCATGCGCGTATTGCACGTAGTAGACCGGGTTTTCGCTGGACGCCGACGACCACAGCTGCAGGTCGATGTCGATCGGGGTGTCGACCGAGGAACGGATCAGCGCGTAACGCGCGGCGTCGACGCCGATGGCCTCGACCAGATCATCAAGGGTGATGACCGTGCCGGCGCGCTTGCTCATCCGCACCGGCTGGCCGTCGCGCACCAGGTTGACCATCTGACCGATCAGCACCTCGACGGTGTCAGGGTCGTCGCCGAGTGCGGCGGCGGCGGCCTTCAGGCGCGCGATGTACCCGTGGTGGTCGGCACCCAGCATGTAGATGCAGAGATCGAATCCGCGTTCACGCTTGTCGAGGTAGTACGCGAGGTCGCCGGCGATATAGGCCGGCTGACCATCACTCTTGATGACGACACGATCCTTGTCATCGCCGAATTCCGTTGTGCGCAACCAGGTTGCGCCGTCCTTCTCGTAGATGCTGCCGGTCTGACGCAGCTTGGCGATGGCCTGCTCGACCCGCCCGCTGGTGTGCATGGAATCTTCGTGGGTGAAGACGTCGAAGTTCGTGCCGAAGTCGCGCAGCGACGCCTTGATGTGGTCGAACATCAGGTCCACGCCGATCGAGCGGAACGTCTCGCGTTGCTCGTCGCCGGACAGGCTCAGCGCGTCGGGCGCCGCTGCCAGCACCTGGGCGGCGATGTCGCCGATGTAGTCACCGGCGTAGCCGTCCTCGGGGGTGGGCTCACCCTTGGCCGCGGCGATCAGCGAGTTGACGAAGCGGTCGATCTGGGCGCCGTGGTCGTTGAAGTAGTACTCGCGCACCACGTCGGCGCCTTGGGTGCTCAGCAGTCGGCCGAGTGCGTCGCCGACGGCGGCCCAGCGGGTACCGCCGATGTGAATGGGTCCGGTCGGGTTGGCCGAGACGAACTCGAGATTGATGTTCTGACCGTCGAGCAGACGCGTGCGGCCGTAGCCGGATCCGGCCTCGAGCACATTACGGACGATGACACCCTGCGCCGAAGCCTCGATCCGCAGGTTGACGAAACCCGGGCCGGCGACCTCTGCCGATGAGATTCCGTCGGCCTCGGTCAGTGCGGCGGCCAGCCAACCCGCCAGCTCGCGGGGGTTCGCCCCCACCTTCTTGCCTAGCTGCAGGGCGAGGTTCGTCGCATAGTCACCATGCTCCTGATTGCGCGGACGCTCGACGGTGACGGTCGCCGGCAGTGCGGCGGGGTCGAGGTCATGCGCGGTGAGCACCGCGGCTGCGGTGGTCTTGAGCAACTCGGCGAGGTCGGCGGGTGTCACGAGGGTTCATCCTATGGTCTGCCGTGGTCAGACCCCGAATCCATATCCCGGGGGCAGGCGGCCACTGATGGCGTGGGACGAGCAGTCGTCCGGATGCGTTAGGCTATCGGAGCCCGATGGCGCAGCGGTACGTGCGCCCCCGTAGCTCAGGGGATAGAGCGTCTGCCTCCGGAGCAGAAGGCCGCAGGTTCGAATCCTGCCGGGGGCACTCAGGTTAGTCCAGCTCGGACCTAGTTTTTCGCGAACGGTCGAGAAGTCGTGCCATCCACGTGCCATTTGGCTGCGCGCCGGAATATCGGTGAAGTTTCAAAACTAAGCCGAGAGGATAACCTGGGAAACAACACCAGCTTGGGGTGCTACGCTTCGGGACGTAGAGTTCATCGCTCTGCGAGCTTGGGCTGGCGCGCCCCGCATCGCCCGACCGAACAGAGGTGTCTCATGGCGACATTGGCTCTGGCCTCGACGGCAACAGTTCAGAAAGCCGACCTCGATCTTAGCTCCTCCACGCTTGCGACGGCGGATGTAGACGATCTCATTTTTACTCTGCGTGCAGTGCGCGAGTCGCACGCTAGTACTGTCCCCATAAACGTCGAGCTTGAAGGCACTTCGACCTCCGTACTGCTGTGGGCACGCTCCGCTGCGCGGATCATGGATTCCGACGGCGACGCGTACTGGGTGCTGGATGCTCGGGTGAGCGATGTAGTTTCGGCCGAAAAGTGGACGAGCAGTTTGAATACTCGGTGCGCGCTCTTGGTGCCGATTGATGCGGCGACTGACACGCCCTCTTCGTGGTGCTACCTGGTCGACTGAAGCCACAGAGGCTAGCCCATATTCGGAGCCTCTTGATTGCTTGAAAGTCGTCGGCGCGCAAGACTCACTCGCCGTTACGCGTGTATTAGTGAGCCACATCAGCTATAACGTCAGGCATGGTGCCAGAGGGGCTTGTAGCCGCCGTTCGCGACAATGAGTTGATTGTGGTTTGTGGAGCGGGAATAACAGCGGCGACCGCGCCAAGTTCGCCGTACGGATCGTGGCGAAGTTTGCTCGAACACGGTATCCAAACCGTGGTCGACTACGACAACCGTGAAGCCGAGTGGGCGGAGAACGTTCGGAAGTCTATAGAGCTCGCACGGCACCCGAGTGACTATGTCAACGTCGCGGAAAGCGTGACGATCCGGTTAGGTAAGCGGAACTTCCCACGGTGGCTCACGGAGACAGTCGGGAGCATAAGTCCGGAAAAGCCCGAACTCATCGAAGCTATCGCTCAGCTCTCAGCGCCAATTGCGACCACAAACTATGACACATTAGTTGAGCGTGTCACCAATCGAGATGCGATCACCTGGCAGAATCCCGATAACATGCACCGGGCGCTGGCCGGCAAGCTTCGGGCGGTAATGCACTTACATGGCGTCCATCTTGAGCCAAAAACGGTCGTATTCGGCTCTCAGAGCTACGGCAAAATTTTGGAAAACAACGGCGCACAATCAGTTCAATGGCTACTTGCCGGCGGAAAGACCCTGCTCTTTGTTGGCGCAAGCGGAACGCTGGAAGACCCCAATCTTGGAAAGATGATAGATCGTATCGACGAAAGCATTCAAGACTCGACTATCACCCATTACATGATTTGCAGAGAATCTGACCGTGACAACCTGCTAGATCAGTACAGAGACACTCCGATCTCTGTTATTTCCTTTGGCTCCGACAACTACGATGACTTGCCAACATTTATTCAAGAGATTGCCACGTTGGCGCGAAAAAAAAAAGATGAAATAAGTCCCATCAACTATAGGTCCGCGGCGCAAATGGTTTTGATCGAGAAAGTTCAGAACCAGTCGGTTATAGCACTTGATCAGAAGACGCGTAGTGACGATCTGTCGACTTTCGTGATACCGCCAGTATTGCTAGCAGCGCCTCACGATACGGTGATCGCCGCGCTTGACGACTACACGCCAGGTGAAAGCGACATACGCGCAGACGCCGAAAAGGATGCGTCCAGCCACGACGTCGTTGTTCTCGTGGGCGAGGAAATAAGCGGAGTAACCACCGCTCTGGAATGGTTCGCGCTGAAGCGCGCCGAAGTAGATAACACGGCCATCCCCATATTTTTAGAATATGGCGAACTCATGTCGTGGACACGCAGCCTAGACAGGCTAATACGACGGAGTATATCGGATTACTGTGATATTCCGCCACGGGAACCGTTGAACAATATCGTGCTAGCCATAGACGATGTAGTCCCGATCCCTGGCGACAGGAAATTTGAGCGTTTAATTGATGACCTCAGAAGCGAATGGATCACAGCCGCCTTTTTGAGCTGCTCTCTAGGCTCAGAAGCCGACTTGACAGCCGCTCTTCAGGCGCGTGGATTCAATCCACTAGTGCGATATACTGGTCATCTCACCCGACGCGATGTCTTTAAATTGACTAGGCTAGCCGTCGATGATGACGCCCGCGCGGAGGCAATGGCGGAGAAAATTTTCGACACGCTCGGCGCAGAAGGCCTTCCAAAGACCGCGTGGCATGTCACGTTGCTTCTAGATATCTTTCTCCACACTACTCTAACCATTCAGTCGCTTTCGTCCGCATCGTTGCTCGACCAATTCGTCAACCTATTGTTGGGTCGCGAATTACTCGAGGACTCGCGCTTGTCGATCGACGCCAGGGATCGAGAGGCGATTCTCAGCGCACTGGCTTCCTTGTACGCGCGAAAAAGGATGGCCGCTCTTCCCGAGACCGAGGTCGTCGAGCTATTTTCGAAGTTGTTCGAGGAGTTCGGATGGGACGAGAGTCCGACCGCGATGCTCGAATCATTGAAAAAGCGCCACATCCTCGCGAGCAGAAAAGGCGACCGCAAGGAGATCGTCAGGTTCGCGCAGCCAAGTTATCTCTACCTTTTTGCTGCAAAGCAAGCAAAGGAGGATATCGGATTTAAGGAGAGTCTTCTCGAAGATCCCTTGGTATATTCCAAGATCATTACCCATTACACCTCTCTAGTTCGAAGCGATGAATGGGTCCTCACGAAAATCCATGAGCTGTTAAAAGAAGCGGAAGGCAGCGTCGGGCAAGCCGCAATTTTCGGCCCGAAGCCTGCGATTGAGTCAGAAATGACGGTGTCTGCCAGCCTGAGTGCTCTGATTGAACGCGCAACGAACGACGAGGGCCGGCCACAGAATGACGATAAGGACGACGAAGACGAGTCGGAAGGTGACGAGGACGACCTCGACGATGATGAAGACGACGAGGACGAACTGGACAGCGACTTGGCCTACATTTTCGACCACGCCATGTCGCGAAGTAGCGATCCATTTCCGACACGGAGCATTAAGGATGCCCCCCAGATTCCAAAAGCGTTGGCAGCACTTTCGCTTGTTTCGATGGTCCTTCGTGATTCGGAACTCGTTCGAAACATGACGCTTAAGGTGGAAATCCTTACCAAGACCTTGCGCCTGTGGGCAGATATGATCTACTCACTCGAACAGGACCAGAAATTTGTTGAAATGGGCGTGACTCTCGCAGATCAAGTTGCCGATGCGCTGAACAAGAGTGAGACGGAGAAAGCGAACATCATTGCTGAAGTGAAGACGAACTTGCCTGTTGTCTTCACGACTAACGTGATGGTGAACTCGTTGGCTTCGAAGAAACTCGACAAAGCCCTGCAAGAATGCTTTGAAACTGCTCTTGACAATGAGCGTGATAGTGCGATCTTGACAGCCATTCTCACCTGCGCTGTGGAAACGAAGAGCTGGACATCCAACTTTGCAAAAGTGGGTGCAAAATACAGCGATAGCCTAGCAGTTTCAGACCTCATGTTTAAACTTGCATACCACTACTATATACACGAGAAATTGAGTGCAGATCAACGCGCCGATTTGGAGAAGTTTCTACAGTCGGTCCTCAAACAAGCCAAGAAGAACGCGGCCAAATTTATCGACCATCTTCGCGGAGAGCGGGCAAGAAAATTGTTGCCCAGAAAGTCTCCGAGGAGAAAGAAGAAAGGCGACCTGTCTCACACGGACGGCTCGCCTAACGCCGAATGAAGCCAGCAGACGATCGGACTCGTACCGAGCTGCATCGGCCAGCTTTTCATTCAGCGGTAGACGCGCGTAGCGCCACGATCCGCCTCTGCCTCGCAGTCTCTCTTTCGCTTCGCGGTCGTCGTCGGGACAGCGCGCTAGTCACTTCGCCTCCTTGGCTGTGAACACTGGCTGCAGAGAGAAGACGCTGGCCGTTCGAGGCGAGAAGCTGCGGCGAACACAGGGGGTACCCCCCACCCTTGCGTCGCGCGCTAACGCGGCCCGGGTGCAGCGTCCGAGGCGTGCAGGTCAAGCAATTGGAAGGGACCGGGCCTTCGCTACGGCGTCCGCTCGAAGGCGCTTCAACGTGGGATAGAAACGGTTATGCGCGTTCCCGTGAATATTGAGCGGCACGTCTAGATTGGCGATCAATTCCTCTTCCAGCAGCCAGGGTTCTTGCTGGACGACCCACGAGACGATCGCGTTGGCGGACATCCATGCGCTTAGGGCGGCCTCGCCCGCTGGGCCAAATGTGAGTCTTGTGCCTGATCCGACCCGTCGTAGTTCGATGCCGAGTTCATCGCCCAGGAGTACACCGAGCGTCTTGCGCAGCGTGGACCCTGCCGCGTTCCCGGTGTAGTGGTATCGAATGCGGTGATACAGGCTCTGGCTGCTGGGAGGCTTGCCGCTTGATGGTGGCCGGCTTGGGCTAATTCCGGTGTAGAGCAGGACGAGCCCGTCGCGTGTCTGGCACTGGGTTGTGTCGATGAGGGCCGGTACTCGCCGGAACCACCATCCGTAATTTCCGGGCCGTTTCGGAACCGGACAGGGACGGTGCAGCACTTCATCCCGGCCGTAATAGCGTGCGTTGAGCAGGGTGTTAAGCTCGGCGACTGCGCCTATTGACAGCCATACCTTGTCGCGGAATCCCCCAAGTTCAGACCGTTTGGTCGCTGCTGCATGCAGCATGTCGTCCAGTGTGTGTCCTTGCGACGCAGCGATGTTGATCAGAACCTCTAGGACATCGGCGGCTTCTCTGAGGACGGCTGTGGGTGTGTCGGCTTGCCGAAGTCCTTCGGTTTCCTCGTCCAGTTTGTCGAGGAGGGCAGCCCGATATGCGTTGTCGTCGAGCGTCTTAACGTCGGGTTTGCGGCCCGAAGCGGCAATGGTGGCCGGAATCCCCTCTCGGACCAACTTGCCCATCGCGTCGGAGTTGCTCGCCATACTCTGATCCATGTTCCCGCAGTTCTACTCGATGTTAACGACCGCCACCAAGGTCGCGTCGTCCGTGGTTGTTCTGTCCGTCCGCAACCCGCCCCCTTAAGGGGGTGCGTACGGGACGGACGGTGGGCGCGGCAACTGAACAATCGACTTGATCGCGGTCATCTCAGGCCGCCCCCCGAAACTCTGACGAATTCCACACACGGACTGCATGACTGATGGTTTCGTTGCTGAACGCAAACTTGTTGTCACGCAGGGTGCCGGCGGCAACATCCCGTGAACACCCGAACGGGATACCAAGAGCGGCCATCACATCCAGGCACTCCGCCACCTTGTTGCCCTTGTCCGCGACGACGCCGTGCTTCGTCGGCTCCGCATAGCGCCGTAGGACAAGCTTCTCGGGATGGCTCAAGCCCCGGCTCTTGTCCCGCGTCAGAACGATGTTGTTCCCGGTGCGCTTCATGATCCACGCCACGTCAACGTCGTCCCGCTTACCCGACGAGCCACGCGCCCCCTTGCTCGAATCATGGCCCTGGTGATCAAGACGCAGAACAGTACGGCCCTGACGCCGCAGCGGGATCAAGGAGTGAATGTAGAGGTTCTGCCAGGTATCCGCACTGTCCTCTTTGCCCTCAATGAACCGCGAGATGGTGTCGAGAACGATCAATTTCGGCTCGAACTCTTCGACAGCCCGCAACAGCTTCGCTCCTCCGGATTCAGTATCTAGCGGCGGGTGTCGGCGGCAAGGGACTGTGGAAGTAACGGTGTTTCCGGCACTGACACGCTGAGCGATGCTCGGCGAGAAAGGTGCCGTGATGACGACACTGGAAGATGTGGCGAAGAAGAAGGCGGCTGAGCAGTCCGCAGCGCAGAAGGCTGCGGTCGAGCTGGTCCGACTAGCACAGGAACAGGGCCTGTCGCTGACCGGGCCCGACGGGCTGCTCAAACAGCTGACCAAGACGGTCCTGGAGACCGCACTCAATGAGGAGATGACCGAGCACCTCGGGTATGAGAAACACGACCCGCCCGAGGCGGGGTCGGGCAACATCCGCAACGGGACCCGCACCAAGACGGTGCTGACCGACACCACCGGCCCGGTCGAACTCGACGTGCCGCGCGATCGGGCATCGACGTTCGAGCCCCAGATCGTCAAGAAACGTCAACGCCGACTGTCCGGGGTCGATGAGGTGGTCTTGTCCTTGTACGCCAAAGGGCTTACCACCGGGGAGATTTCAGCGCACTTCGCCGAGATCTACGGGGCATCGGTGTCCAAGGAGACGATCAGTCGCATCACCGACAAGGTCATCGAGGAGATGAACGACTGGTCGGTGCGGCCCCTGGATGAAACCTACGCTGCGATCTTCATCGACGCGATCGTGGTCAAGGTCCGCGACGGCCAGGTCGCCAACCGGCCGTTCTACGCGGCCATCGGGGTCACCCTGGCCGGGGAACGCGACATCCTCGGATTGTGGGCCGGCACCGGCGGGGAGGGCGCCAAGTTCTGGATGAGCGTGCTCACCGATCTGCGCAACCGCGGCATCAAGGACACCTTCTTCGTCGTCTGCGACGGGCTCAAGGGACTGCCGGAGGTGGTGGGCAACGTATGGCCGCGGGCGATCGTGCAGACCTGCATCATCCATCTGCTGCGCAACACCTTTCGGCTCACCTCCCGCAAGTACTGGGACGAGATCAAGCGTGATGTGAAACCGATCTACACCGCAGTCAACGCGACTGCGGCCCGCACGGCGTTCGACGATCTGGCCCAGAAATGGGGGCAACGCTACCCGGCGGTGATCCGCCTGTGGGACAACGCCTGGGACGAGTTCATCCCATTCCTGGACTACGACGTGGAGATCCGCCGTGTCATCTGTAGCACCAATGCCATCGAGTCGCTCAACGCCCGCTACCGCCGCGCGATCAAAGCCCGCGGCCACTTCCCCTCCGAGCAGGCCGCCCTCAAGTGCCTGTATCTGGTCACCCGATCACTGGACCCGACCGGTGCCGGCAGGGCACGATGGACGATGCGGTGGAAACCTGCCCTGAATGCGTTCGCGATCACCTTCGCCGACCGATTCCCGGCAGCCGAAACCTACTGATCAAAACCGCCGGAAACACCGTTAACGAGATAGTCCC
>NZ_JBSXPP010000027.1:0-38113 GCF_054073305.1 Mycolicibacterium sp. CBM1
TCACCAAGCACGCCGACGTGATGGCCATCGAGCGGCAGAATGACCTGTTCACCAACGCTCCCCGCCCGTTGCTCATGGAGACGGAGCTCGACGCGAAGCTGCTTGCCGACCGCGAAGCGGGGATCGGTCTGAGCACCCTGATCCACATCGACGATCCGCACCATCGCGACTTACGCAAGATCGGCGCCGACTGGTTCCGCCCGAAAGCCATGCGCGCCTTGAAAACCCGGTGCGACGAGCTGGCGAAGATGTACGTCGACCAGATGGTCGAACGCGGCCCGGAGCTGGACTTCGCCCAGGAGATCGCGGTCAACTACCCGCTGTATGTGATCCTGTCGCTGCTGGGTCTGCCTGAGTCGGACTTCCCCCGCATGCTCAAGCTGACCCAGGAGATGTTCGGCGGCGAGGACAGCGAATTCCAGCGCGGCAACACCACCGAGGACATGCTCGCGGTGTTGCTCGACTTCTTCAACTACTTCGCCGCGTTGACCGCGTCTCGCCGCGAAACACCCACCGAGGACCTGGCTTCGGCGATCGCCAACGCGACCATCGACGGTGCGCCGCTGTCGGATATGGACACCGCCTCCTACTACGTGATCGTGGCCAGCGCCGGACACGACACCACCAGCGCCGGCATCGCCGGCGGACTGCTGGAGCTGCTGCGCAATCCCGGTGAGCTGGCGCGGTTGCAGAACGACATGAGCCTGATGGGCACCGCCGTCGAAGAGATGATCCGCTGCGTGGTGCCCGTCAAGGAGTTCATGCGCACCGCTCAGGCCGACACCGAGGTCCGCGGCGTGCCGATCGCCAAGGGCGAATCGGTACTGCTGTCCTACGTTTCGGCCAACCGCGACGAGGACGTGTTCGACGATCCGATGCGTTTCGACGTGGGCCGTGACCCCAACAAGCACCTGTCATTCGGCTACGGGGTGCACTTCTGCCTCGGTGCAGCGCTCGCGCGCATGGAGATGCACAGCTTCTTCACCGAGCTGGTCCCGCGGATCACGTCGATCGAACTCACCGGCGACCCGCAACTGATGGCCACCACCTTCGTCGGAGGCCTTAAGCACCTGCCGATCCGGTACTCGCTGAAGTGATTACCAGCGGCTGACTCCTCGCTCGATTAACCGGCGACGCCACCCACAGGCAGCCATAATGCGGGTGAGCCGGATTTCACGAGGGGAGTACGGACGATGAAGAAGCTGGCAGCAGCGCTGTTGAGCGCGATGGCGATGGTAGCGGTGCCAGCGGCGGTGCCGGTGGTGACAGCCCCCGCAGCGCAGGCGGCCTCGGGTCAGCCGCCGTGCTACACCCCGCAAGGCGTCCCGTACTACGCCCCCGGCTCGGATCCCTGCTACTGAACAGGGCCGGGGAGGCCCGCCTGGATTCGGGCCAGCTGGCAGCCTTCGCCGCGATCGCCGAACTCGGCAGCTTCGAGGCCGCGGCCGATCAACTGCATGTGACGCCGTCCGCGGTCAGCCAGCGGATCAAAGCGCTGGAGAAACAGCTCGGCCAGGTGCTGCTGGTCCGCGCGAAGCCCTGCGTTCCGACTGCCGCGGGCATTCCGCTGCTCAGGCTGGCCGCCCAGATGGCGATGCTGGAGGCCGAGGCCGTCGCCGAAATGGCCGGCGGGCAGACGGTGCTGCCGCTGCCGCGGATCGCCATCGCGGTCAATGCCGATTCGATGGCGACGTGGTTCGCCGACGTGCTGGCCGGCCTGCCCGACGTATTGTTCGATCTGCGGATCGAGGACCAGGATCACTCTGCCCGGCTGCTGCGGGAAGGCGCGGTGATGGGGGCGGTGACTACCGAACGCGCGCCGGTACCGGGCTGCCGGGTCCGCCCGCTCGGGGTGATGCGCTACGTACCGGTGGCCTGCGCCGGTTACGTGGAGCGTTACCTGCGGAGCGGATTCACCGCCGAGGCCGTGGCCCAAGCGCCGTCGCTCGCCTGGAATCGCGCTGACGCGCTGCAGGACATGTTGGTGCGCAAGGTGTTCCGCCGTGCCATCAGCCGACCGGTGCACTACGTGCCGACCGCGGAAGGTTTCGGCGTCGCGGTGCGGGCCGGCCTGGGCTGGGGGATGTACCCCCAGCAGTCGGCGCGGGCCGCCCTGGCCGACGGCAGCTTCGTGCGGATCGCCGACGTCCACCTCGACGTCCCGCTCTTCTGGCAGTGTTGGAAGCTGGACACCGCCCTTCTCGAAAGAACAACGGCGGCAATAATGTCCGCGGCCGCCGGTCTCGACCTCAGGTGAGCCTCAGCCCAGCAGCTCGGCGCGGCGCTGCTGTTCCCACAGCGCCATCCGGGTGCGCGCCGGTTCGCCGACGGCGTCCATCACCAGCGGGATGAGCAGCTCGGTCAACAGGAATCCGGCGGCCATGCTCTGATAGACGGTGCCCACGGTGCTGGCGGCGGCGAGCACCACCTCGGCGTCGGGTGCCACGGGGCAGGTCAACTCGTCGGTGATGAGCACGATGCTGGCACCAGCTCGATGGATCCGGGCGGCCAGCTCGGCGGCGCTGCGCTGGTAGCGGTGGTAGTCGAACAACACCACGACGTCGCGCCGGCTCAGCTCGATCATCGTGCCCAGGTCGCGGCCGGTGGGGTCGGCCAGCAGCCGGACACCGGGCCGCAGCTGCTCCAGGTGAGCGGCCAGGTGCGCGGCCAGCAAGATGGAGAACCGTCCACCATGCAGATACAACGGGCGGCTGGTGTCAGCCAGCAGCGCGACTGCGGCGTCCAGCGCCTCGACCGGCAGCCGGGTCAAAGTCTCCATGGCGCGGTCGTTTTGGGCACGAGCCTGCTGCAACAGCCGGTCCAGCGTGCCACCAGCTGCCGGTGCGTCCGGCAGGCGGGTGATGGGTCCGTTGGACTGGGCGGACAACTCCGCGCGCAACGCGACCTGCAGGTCGGTGAACCCGTCGAAACCCAGCGACTGGGCGAACCGCAGCACCGTAGGCGGACTGACCTCGGCCCGCTCGGCCAACCGGGCGGCGCTGGCCAGTCCGGCGCTCGGATAGTCGGCGAGCAGTGCCCGCCCCACCCGCCGTTCCGCGCGGCTCAGCCGCGGTAGTGCGGCGTTCGCCCGTGCGGCGACGGTGGCGGAGTTCTCCTCGGGCACGGGATCAATCTGCCACGACGGGCAGGATCTGCAGCGACAGGTCGGTCAGCGACACGGCCGTGACACATTCCGGGGGCAGCGGCTGCCACTCCAGCTCGCCGAAGCCGGTCGACCCGACCACCACCGTGGTGTCGTCGGGCCGGGCGAACCGCAGGGCGAAGTAGTCCTCCAAGTGTTCGGCCGGCAGGTCGGTGGCACTGATCTCGGCGATGTCCTCGGCGAGCAATCGGCTGCGTGCGTGGGCGTGCACGGCGATCAGTTGATCCTCGCCGAGCACGAGTGCGTTGAGGCTGGCCTCCGGGTAGAGCTCGCGCAGCTGCGCGACCGCGCGCCGAACCGCCTCGGCCAGCGTCGGGGAGTTGCGCCGGTGCTGGCGGATCAGTGCGAAATACCGCTCGCTGTCGGTGCTGCCGCGCAGCGTCGCGGCGATCTCCGGCTCGATCAGATCGTTCAGCGGCGTCATCGGCTTGATGGAGCCGTTGTGCGCCATGGCGATTCCGTGGGCGACGAACGGGTGGGAGTTCTGCGGCTCCACTGCCAGGCCGCTGGTTGCCCAGCGCAGGTGCACCAGACTGGCCACCGCCGTGACGTCGGCGACGGCCGCGCCGAAAGCCGGGTCGTCCAGGGCGCTCAGTGCCGATACCTCGGCGGCCGGAGACAGACCGGGCGCGGTGACACGCGCAACGCCCCACCCGTCACCGTGGACCGCGGTCAGTGCGACGAAGTCCTTGACCGTCGAGGCGCCCACCGCCTCGGATACCGAGACCGGTGACGTCGAGACCACCCCCAACAACCTGCACATACCGGAATCCTCCGATCAGAAATCTTATGAATCAATCGTAAACGAAGATTTTTAAAGATTCTGAAACATTTGTGTCATAGGGTTCGCATCGTCTCGCCGTTTTCTCTGGAGGTTGCATGCCGCTGCTCGATGGCGTCCAGGACGGGCACCCAACCGACGCCGACGTCGCCCGGTGTACCGAAGAACTGCGCTCGGCCGGTGTCGAACTGGTCGCCGGGTCGCTCACCGACCCGGCCGGCGTCACACGCGGCAAGTACGTGCCGCTCAACCGGCTGGGGGCCTTCGTGTGGTCCGGGATGGGCGTGTCGCCGTCCTGGAGTGTGTTCTGCGTGGACAGCGGCATCGCCTTCACCCCGGCCATCGGCGTCGCGGGGGATCTGCGCATCCGTATCGATCCGTCCGACCTGCGGATCGTCGAGGACGGGGTGGCCTGGGCGCCGGGCAGCCTGCACGATCAGTACGGCCAGCCCGCGCCGCTGTGCCCGCGCTCGCTGCTCGCAGCCATCGAAACCCGGTCCGCAGCAAAAGGGTTCACCGTCCGGGTGGGTGCGGAACTGGAATGCACCATGCTGGCGGCCGACGGCACGCACGCCTCGACCGACCTGTGGTCGCCCTATGGGATGCGGACCTCGCTGGACCGGTCGGCCTTCCTCGTCGACATCGCCCGTGCCGCCGATCGCGCCGGGTTGTGTCTCGAGCAGATCCACACCGAATACGGCCACGACCAACTCGAGGTGTCCCTACCCCCGATGCCGCCCGTCGCCGCCGCCGACGCGGTGGTCCTGGCCCGCATCGTCATCGGTCGTGCCGCCGCCCGCCACAACCTGAAGATCTCGTTCTCACCGGTCCCGTTCGACGGCGAGGCCGGCAACGGCGCCCACCTGCACCTGTCCCTCGCCGACGCCGACGGCCCGCTGTTCTCCGGCGGTGACGGCCCGTACGGCATCCGGCCGTCCGGCGGGGCGGCGATCGCCGGCGTGATCCAGACGCTGCCCGACCTGTTGGGTGTCTACGCCGGTTCGGCGCTGTCCGCGGCACGGCTCAAGCCGGGCAACTGGGCGGGGGCCGCCGCGTGCTGGGGTCTGGAGAACCGGGAAGCGGCGGTGCGCTTCGTCGCCGCCACGCCCGGCAACCCGCACGGGGCCAACGCGGAGCTGAAGCTCGTCGACCCGACCGCCAACCCCTATCTTGCGACGGCGGCGTTCCTCGGCAGCGCGCTGCGCGGAATCGACACCGACGCAGAGCTTCCCGACGAAGTGCCCGACGATCCTCGCACATCTGTCGGTGCCCCGGCACCGCTACCCACCGACCAGCGGACCGTCATCGAAGCGCTGGAGTCCTCCGCCGTGGCCGCCGAGCTGTTGGGGCCGGCGATGGTGGAGGGTCTCGCCGCCGTGCGCCGCTACGAGATCGAGACATTCGGCGGGCAACCGTTGGCGCAGACCTGCCAGACGTTGCGGCTGGCCTGGAGTTGTTGAGCGGGTAGGAGCGCAGCGAAAGCTGCACAGAAAAGGAGACAGTGGATGAGTACCACCACATCGACGGAGGCCGACCAGCTTCCGCACCGCCGCCTGCCGTTCTGGGTGGCGCTCGCGCTCTCGGTGGCGCTGGTCGGACCGACGCTCGCGATGTCCGGCAACGGCCAGGGCCTGATCGCCACCGTGGGCAAGGCCATCCCGCTGGTCTTCCTCATCGGCCTGGTCGGGGTGTCGCTGGTCGGCTACAGCTTCGTGCGGCTGACCCGCCACCTCAATCACGCCGGGTCGGCCTACGGACTGGTCGGCGGCACCATCGGGCCCCGCGCCGGATTCTTCTCCGGTTTCGCGATGCTCGGTGCCTACTGGGGGTTTTCCATCGGCACATTGGCCCTGACCGCGGCGTTCGTCAACTCGTTCATCGCCGCGCTGCAGCCGGGCAGCGAGAACCCCTACCAGGTGCCGTGGCTGCTGATCGTCGTGATCGGCGCGGTGATCTCGTTCCTGTTGTCCGGCCGTGACATTCAGCTGCTGGCCAAGATCCTGCTGGCGATCGAGGGCGTCGGCATCCTGGCGATGATCGTGTTGGTGGTGGTGATCTTCGCCAAGGGCGGCGCCCCGGCCACCGGTGTCGACTTCTCGGTGTTCTCGTTCTCCGGCGGAGGTGTGTCGGCGTCGGCCGTCCTGGCCGGCGTGGTGGCGGCCTTC
The DNA here is from genome assembly GCF_054073305.1 of Mycolicibacterium sp. CBM1. NCBI lineage: Bacteria > Bacillati > Actinomycetota > Actinomycetes > Mycobacteriales > Mycobacteriaceae > Mycobacterium > Mycolicibacterium sp. CBM1. The sequence goes on from NZ_JBSXPP010000027.1 coordinate 6,110, forward strand.
CTGTCCTGGGCCGGCTTCGAGGCGTGTGCCTCGATGGGGGAGGAGACCGACGACCCGAAGCGCAACATCCCGCGCGCACTGGCCGGCACCCTGATCCTCACCGGCGTGTTGTTCGTCGTCGTCATGTTCGCCGAGGTCGTCGGTTTCGGTACCGACGAGGCGGGGCTGACGGCCTTCCAGAACTCCGGAAACACTTTGGGCGACTTGGGTAATACCTACATCGGCCAGTGGTTCTCGCTGGTGATCATCTTCACGGCCATCGTCTCCGCGTTCGGGTGCCACCTGGCGACGTCGGCCACGTCCGGCCGGATGCTGTACGCGTTCGGGCGCGACGGCTTCGGCCCCAAGGCGCTGGCGCACATCCACGCCGAGACCGGCGGTCCGCGCCGGGCTACCTGGCTGGTGGTCGTCGTCGCACTGGTCGTGGATTTGATCTGCGGGGCTTCGGGCTGGCCCGACATGGGCACGGGCAACGCCGCGATCAACACCTACTTCCTGTTCGCCGTGGCGGGTTCGGTGTGCCTGATGGTCTGCTACCTGCTGGTCGAGCTCGCTGCCGCGTGGTTTGTCGGCGCACCGAAATTCGCGCGCGTGCACGGTGGCAACGGCAAGGTGTTGGGGCTGCTATTGCCGCTGCTAGGTGCTGCGGTGATCCTCGTCGTGCTCTGGTTCAACGTCAAAGACTCCGAAACAATAGCAGCAGCACCACTTTTGGGACTGTACTGGTGTGCTGTCGGGTTGATCATCGCCATCGCCGCCTCCCGCATCGCCAAGCGGGTGGGAGAGTCGCTGTCGGTGGAACTGGACATGGCGCCGCACATGCATCCCGGCGCCCCTGTCGAATGAGCACGCTCTACGCTCGCGACGAAGCGGCGATCGCCGGCATCGAGAAGCTGCGGTTCTTCCCGTTGGAGGTGGTGTCCGGGCGGGGCTGCACACTGATCACCCCGGACGGTCGGGAGCTGCTGGATCTGTCAGCGACCTGGACCGCGAGCGGCCTGGGGCACGGTCACCCCGCCGTAGTCGAGGCGGTCAGTCGCGCGGTGCGCAATGCCCCTGGCGCAGGAGGCCTCTCGGCGGTGCACCCGGATTCGGTGGGGCTGGCCGAGGACCTGCTCGCCCTGGTGCCCGGCACCGGCGAACGGCGGGTCTACCTCGGGCACGCCGGCTCCGACGCCAACGACGTGGCGCTGCGCGCCTGCCGGCATGCCACCGGTAGACGCACGGTGCTGGCATTCGAGCACAGCTACCACGGCGGGGTCGGCCTGGCGATGGGCGTGTCCGGGGTGCACGTCGACGCCGGCTCGCCGGCCGATCCGGATGCGGTTTTCCTGCCCTATCCCAACCCTTTTCGGCCAGCACGCGGCGACGCCGCCGCCGACGTCGCGAACTGTCTGCAGCTCGCCGAAGCCCAGTTGTCCACCGGTTCGATCGCCTGCCTGATCGTCGAGCCGATCCTCTCCGACGGCGGCCTGGTCGTCCCCCCCGACGGGTTCCTCGCGCAGCTGCAGGCGCTGTGCCGGCGCCACGGTGTCCCGATGATCTGCGACGAGGTCAAGATGGGCCTGGGCCGGCCCGGCACCCTACACGCGTTCGACCACGACGGCGTGGTGCCCGACATCGTGACGTTCGGCAAGGTGCTCGGCGGCGGCCTGCCGCTGTCCGCCGCGGTGGGCCCGGCCGACATCCTCGACGCTCCGCCGGCCGCGGCTCTACTGACCACCGCGGGAAACCCGGTGTGCGCCGCCGCGGGCCGGGCGGTGCTGGCGACCATCGTCGGCGATCGACTTGCCGAACGCGCCGCCGCCGCCGGAACGACGCTCGAGAGGGCACTGAGAGCCCTCGCCGGGTCGCCCGGCTCCGACCGGATCGGCGACGTGCGGGGCCGGGGCCTGGCGATCGGTGTGGAACTGGTCGATCCCGCCACCGGCGAGCGAGATCCGCGGCTGGCGGCCCAAGTGGTCTACCGCGCTTGGGAGTTGGGCGCGGTGGTCTATTACGTCGGCGGTAATGTCCTGGAGATCACCCCGCCGCTGGTGCTGACCGATACCGAGGCGGTCCGGGCCGCGGAGATCGTCGGACAGGCGATCGCCGACGCCGCCGCGGGCAGAGTCGATGCAGAGGAGGTCGCCCGATATGCCGGGTGGTGAAGTGCTGGATATGTTCGCCGGGGTCGAGGCGCAAGTGCCCGCCGGGCTCGCCGACCATCTGCGCGGGGTACGCCTGATCGACCACCACGTCCATGGTGCGTTCACCAAGCCAGTCGACCGCGCCACCTTCGAGGCGTCGATCAACGAGGGTTCCACCGATTCCGTCCCGGCGTTCATGACGATGTTCGACTCCCCGCTGGGACTGGCCATCCGTCGCTGGTGTGCACCGGTCCTGGGACTGGAGCCGCTCGCCGGCGCCGACGAATACTGGTCGACCCGTTGCGAATTGGCTCCCGACGAGCTGACGGCGAAGATGCTGGGCGCCGCCGGCATCGCCCGCTGGATCGTCGACACCGGTTTCAAAGGCGATCTGATCAGCACCCCCGACGAGCTGACCGAGGTCAGCGGCAGCCCGTCGTCGTCGATCCTGCGCCTGGAGCGCCTTGCCGAGGAGTTGCTCGAGACCGGCACCAGCCCAGTGGATTTCCCAGATACGTTCCGCGCGGCACTGGCCGAGGCGGCCGCGTCCCCGGACACGGTCGGAACCAAGACGATCGCCGCCTACCGGACCAACTTCGACATCGACTGGTCACGCCCCACCGACGCCGACGTCGTCGCGGCGGCGCAGGAACTGGCCGCCCGCCCGGCACCGTTGCGGCTCGACAGCCCGGTGCTCATCGCCTTCGGCGTCCACGAGGCCGCGGCCGCCGGCCTACCCATCCAGGTCCACGTCGGTTTCGGCGACCGCGACCTCGACCTCAACCGCACCGACCCGCTGCTTCTGTTACCCCTGCTGCGCACGATGGCTCCGGTGCCGGTCATGCTGCTGCACTGCTACCCGTATCACCGGCAGGCCGGCTATTTGGCGCAGGCGTTCGACCACGTGAACTTCGACGTTGGCCTGGCGATCAACTACCTGGGGCCGCGGTCGACGGCGCTGGTCGGTGAAGCGCTCGACACCGCGCCGTTCGCCAAGCAACTGTTCTCCTCTGATGCCTTCGGACCGCCGGAGCTACACCTGCTGGGTTCGGTGTTGTGGCGCCGGGCCATGGGCCTGGTGCTCGGCGACTGGGTGCGCACCGGGGACTGCGGCGAGGCCGACGCAATCCGCATCGTCGACCTGATCGGCGTGCACAACGCCACCCGTGTCTACGGGCTTTAACTCGCTCGCCCGGCGGCCGCGGCATCGCTACGGTCGAGGGGAATACCTTCACTCACCGTGATTGTTGTGACGCGCTAGTGACGCGCTAGTGACGCGCTAGTGACGCGGCCAGTGGTGGGTCGCCGGTGCGCCGGTGCAGACGTAGCGACGGGAAGGACCAGGCGTGCACATCGACGACCCGGCGAGTTCGACAGCCGCGACAGCTGTCGGCTTCCGGTCGGAACGCGGGCCCATCCTCATCTCGGTCATGCTCAGTACCGGCCTGGTGGCGATCGACTCGACGGTGCTGGCGACAGCCGTGCCGACGATCGTCGGTGAGCTCGGCGGGTTCGAGCAGTTTCCCTGGCTGTTCTCGGCCTATCTGCTCGGTCAGGCCGTGACCACGCCGATCTACGCCAAACTCTCCGACGTCTTCGGCCGCAAGCCCGTGCTGCTGCTGGGCATCGGGGTCTTCCTGCTGGGTTCCATCCTGTGCGGAATCGCCTGGAACATGCCCGCGCTCATCGTGTTTCGTGCCGTCCAGGGCATCGGCGCCGGGGCGGTGCAACCCACTGCCATGACGATCGTCGGCGACATCTACACCCTGGCCGAACGAGCCAAGGTGCAAGGCTATCTGGCCAGCGTGTGGGCGGTCTCCTCGGTGATCGGCCCCACGCTGGGCGGGGTGTTCTCGCAGTGGGGCATCTGGCGCGGGGTGTTCCTGATCAACATCCCGCTATGCCTAGTCGCCGCCGCGATGTTGATGCGCCACTATCACGAGTCGATCGAGCACACCCGCCGCAAAGTCGACTACCTGGGCGCACTGCTACTGGCGGTGGCGATGACCGCGCTGATCCTCGGCATTCTCGGTGGCGGACAGAGCTGGGCGTGGATGTCGGCGCCGAGCATCGGTGCGTTCGTGATCGGCGTGACGATGTTGATCGGGTTCGTGCTGGCCGAACGGCGCGCCGACGAGCCGATCCTGCCGCTGTGGGTCTTCTCCCGCCGGCTGCTGTCGACGACCACCGTCGTCGCGGTGGGGGTGGGCGCCATCCTGATGGGCCTGACGTCGTACGTGCCCACCTATCTCGAGGGGGCGCTTCGGGTGCAGCCGGTGGTGGCGGGGCTCGCCCTCGCTGCGCTGACCATCGGCTGGCCGGCCACCGCCAGCGCGGCGGGATTCTTCTACCTGCGTTGGGGATTCAAGAAGACTGCCGTGTCCGGCGCGGTGGTGGTGATCGCCGGGATGTCGGTGCTCGTGGCCATCGCACACACCCCGAGCGTCGCGCTGGTGGCCGTGGTGTGTTTCTTCATCGGGGCGGGCATGGGTCTGCTGGCGGTGCCGACCCTCATCGCTGCGCAGTCCTCGGTGGGCTGGGCCGAGCGGGGCGTGGTGACCGGGACAAACATGTTCGCCCGCTCACTGGGCAGCGCGGTCGGCGTCGCTGTGTTCGGGGCCGTCGCGAACTCGATCTTCGGACCGGGGGACGTGCATTCGCTGGGCCCCACGCTGATCAAGGCCGGCTCGACGGCGGTGTTCATCGGGGTCCTCGTCGTCGCCGTCGTGACCGCGGTCGCCGTCGCCGCGATGCCACGCACTCCACCGGATATGGCAATGAATCGATGAATTCCCAGCCACCTCACAGCAATTGCGAAGATTGCCACCCCGGGCTGGCCGCCACCGGCGCGATCCACCATGATCTAGCGGTCCATTCGTCGAGCGTGGGGTGCGCGTAATGACCGAGGTTCGCCGCAAGTGTGCGGCCCTGCTGCCGCTGGTAGCGGCGCTGTTGCTGATGCTGGCCGGTGCGCCCGCGGTGGCTCACGCCGACGACCCGATCCTGCCCGGGGTCTCGTTCACCACCACCTCGGGTGCCGCGCTGCAGAACGGCGGCACCTATGGCATCGGGACGGTCGTCGTCGCGCACTTCGCCGCGCCCGTCGACCGCGGCGAGGCCGAGCAGGCGCTGCAGGTCGACACCGAGCCGCCGGTGACCGGCGCCTGGCACTGGGTCGACGACCGGACGGCGCACTGGCGCCCGCCGCAGTATTACGCGCCGGGCACCACCGTCACCGTGGCCGATGGCCAGAATCCGCCGCTGACGTTCACCATCGGCGCCTCGCACATGTCGATCGCCGACGACGCCACCAAGCAGGTCAGTGTGTTCGACGGTGGAAAGCTGGTGCGCACTATGCCCACCTCGATGGGGCGCGGCGGCACCGAGAAGGTCGGCAACACCACCTTGAGCTTCTGGACTCAACCTGGCGTGTACACCGTCTTGGACAAGAGCAATCCGGTGATCATGGATTCCTCGACCTACGGTCTGCCGATCAACTCCCATCTGGGCTACAAGGAGTCGATCAACTATGCGGTGCGGATTAGCACCGACGGGGTCTACCTACACGAGCTCGATGCGACGGTGTGGGCCCAAGGCAAGACCGACACCAGCCACGGCTGCCTCAACCTCAACCGCGACAACGCGGTGTGGTTCTACAACTTCTCCATTCCGGGAGATGTCGTCGAGGTCCGCAACAGCGGTGGAAAACCGTTGCAGCTCTGGCAGAACGGCGACTGGAGTGTCCCGTGGGAGCAGTGGGCCTGACGGCTACTTGATGGTGTAGCCGCCGTCGACGAGCAGGTCGGCCCCGTTGATCATGGCCGCCGCATCGGAGACGAGAAAGACTGCAGCGGCGGCTATCTCGTTCGGATAAGCGAACCGGCCGGTGGGGATGAGCTGCTTGAGTGCGTCGCCGCGCGGCCCGTCCCAGGCCTTGTGTCCGAGCTCGGTCAACACCACGGTCGGTGAGATCGTATTGACTCGCACACCGCGCCCCGCCCATTCGGCGGCAAGCACCTTCGAGACCCCGACCACACCGAACTTGGACGCGCAGTAGGCGACATGCTGCTCGAGTGCGACAGTGGCAGCCTGCGACGCCATGTTGACGATCACGCCGTGACCAGCCGCCAGCATCCGGGTTCCGACGGCTTGGCACATCAGGAAGGTGCCCTTGAGGTTCACGTCGATCGTCGCGTCCCAGGCTTTGAGGGCGAGTTCCTCGGCGGGTGCGAGCATGACGATGCCCGCGCTGTTGACCAAGATGTCGATCCGGCCGAACGCTTCGGCCACCGCGTCGACCGCGGCGCTGACCGAATCGGGATCGGCGACGTCACAACGGAATCCGCGGTTCTCTCCCGCCAGAGTGGAGGCGGTATGGACGGCCGCATCCTCGTTGAGGTCCACCACGGCGACCCGCGCGCCCTTGGCGGCGAACGCCGCCGCGATGGCTGCGCCGATGCCGGACGCGCCGCCGGTCACCAACGCGACTTTGTCATCCAGACGAAAATCCAAATCGACTGTGGGTTCCGTCATTTCAGCTCGGGTCCTCTCGGTGTGTCAGGCCATGACGGCTGCGGCGACTTCGGTGTCGGTGACCAGTGACGACACCAGTCCCGAACGGAGTACCGCCTTCGTGGCCGCGATCTTCTCCGGCCCGGTGGCAATGGCGATGACCGTGGGGATGGCGCGAAGAGCGGCCTCGCTGATCCCCATCCGGCGCTGATCGAGCCCGGGTACCCGGTTGCCCTCGGCGTCAACCAGCAGTGCGCACGTCTCGCCGCACACACCGGCTGCCTGCAATTGGTCGGCCTCGGCGCCGCTCAGTGACGTGTACACCTGAGACGTGTTCGGGCCCCACGCCCCGATCGAGACCAGCGCGCAGGTGACCTTGGCATGCTGGGCGCAGGTCTGCTGGATCTGCGGATTTCCGACGAGGCTCTCCGCGGTCCGCGAATCGGAGACCACCAGTGGCGCGTACAGCGGCCACGAGGTGCCCCCGGTGATCTCGCCGAGCCGGCGGGCCAAGTCGGCACCGTTGGTGGTCAGCGCGCCCGCCATCCCGGTCAGCTGGACGACGTCGCACCGGGGCAGCGCGCTCAGGTACGGCGCGATATGGGTCATCGTTCGGCCGCAGTCCACCCCGATCACATCCTCGTCGCGCAGGATCGACTGCAGCAGTTCGGCCATCGCCTTGGCCACCGCCTCGACCCGGTCGGCCGGATTGGTGGTGTCCGCGGCGACCGCGTACGCGTGCTGCAGCGAGTAGCGGCGCTGCAGAGCGGTCGATAGTTCGAGGTCGATGGACCCGGGATTGTGAATCTTGATCTCCACCATGCCCGACTCGACGGCCTCCTCGAGCATCCTGGCCACCTTGAATCGGGACAGCCCGAATTCCTCGGCGATCTGGATTCGGGTGCGTCCCTCGAGGTAGTACCGCCGGGCAATTACGGCGCGCTGGAACAGCTCATCCGGTCCCATGGCGCTTCCTTCCGGTCCACCGAGCCGAACGCTCGTATGAGCGGAGCGGTTGACATGTGAGCATAGCCTAGACAATGATCCGTACCACACACAATCAGATGAGCGGTCGGTGTCACAGATGAGCGGGTGTGGAGATGGGTGCGGGGGCGACGGGGTGATGTGTCGAGTCGCGCGCCCCCACGCCGCAGCCCCGGGTGCGGCCGCCGTCACGGCCGGGTACCTACCGCAGGTGGATCCGCTCGACGTGGCGCGTAGCTTGCGCCGCTGACCTGTCCCGAGGAGAGATCTCATGACCGCAACCGCCGAGCCGACCCCGGCCACCATGCGTGCGAGCGTGATGACCGGCGTCGGCGCCCTTCACGTCGAGGACCGCCCCGTGCCCGCACCCGGTCCGCGCCAGGTGCTCGTCGAGGTCGCCGCCGTCGGGGTGTGCGGATCCGATGTGCACTACTACCGCCACGGCCGCATCGGTGACTTCGTCGTCGAGTCGCCAATGGTGCTCGGGCACGAACTGTCCGGGCGCATCGCCGCCGTCGGCGAGGGCGTGGACGGCGCTCGAGTGGGCCAGCGGGTCGCCGTCGAGCCGCAACACCCCTGCCGGCGGTGCCCGCAGTGCAGCGCCGGCCGATACAACCTGTGCCCGGCCATGGCGTTCTACGCCACCCCGCCGGTCGACGGCGCGTTCTGCCGCTACGTCGTCATCGACGATGACATGGCCCATCCGGTGCCCGAGTCGATGTCCGACGAGGCCGCTGCATTGCTCGAGCCGCTGTCGGTGGCCATCGCCACGATGCGCAAAGCCCATGTGGTACCGGGCAGTTCGATCCTGATCGCCGGGGCGGGCCCGATCGGCGTGATCTGTGCCCAGACTGCCCGCGCGTTCGGCGCAGCCCGCATCGTGGTGTCCGACCCGGTGGCCTCGCGTCGGGACCGCGTCGGCGCGTTCGGTGCCACCGAGGTGCTCGACCCGGCCATCGACGACGTCGCGGCCCTCGATCCCAAGGTGGACGCTTTCGTCGACGCCAGTGGAGCCGCGCCGGCGGTGGTCAGCGGCATCAAGGCCGTCGGTCCGGCCGGTCATGTGGTGCTGGTCGGCATGGGCGCCGAGGACTACCCGGTGCCCATCGGCTACATCCAGGCCATGGAGCTCAACGTGACCGGAGTGTTCCGCTACACCGACACCTGGCCGGCGGCCATCCACCTGGTGGCCTCCGGTGCGGTGGACCTCGACTCGATGGTCACCGCGCACTACGACCTCGACCACGTCGCCGACGCGCTCGACAGCGACTCCGACCCGGCCAGTCTCAAGTCGATCGTGCTGCCGCGATGACCGGCGAGGAGCTGTTGTCCTGCAACGACATCCACAAGAGCTTCGGCGGTGTCCCGGTGCTCAGGGGCGTGACGCTGAACCTCGAGCCGGGCAGCGTCACCGCGCTGGCAGGAGAGAACGGGGCTGGTAAGTCGACCCTGATGAAGATCATCAGCGGCCAGTACTCCGCCGACCAGGGAACCGTCTCGGTCAAGGGCGCCCAGCTGACCCCGGGAAGCACCCGGGAAGCGGTACGGCATGGGGTCGCGATCGTGCCCCAGGAACTTGCCTCCATCGAAGACATGACGGTCTACGAGAACCTCTTCGTGGGAAGGGAACTGACGGTCGGCCCGTTCCTGAACCGGCGGGCGATGATTCACGAGGCCAGCGAGACGTTGGCCGTTTTCGATGTGGCCATCCCGCCGACCGCCCGAATGGGCAGCCTGCCGGTCGGGCTGCGCCAGATCGTCGAGATCGTCAAGGCCGCCCGCACGGGCGCCCAGGTGGTCATGCTCGACGAGCCCACCTCGGCGATCTCCGAGCGCGAGGTCGAGGGCCTGTATCAGATCGTTCGCCGGCTTCGTGAGCACGGCGTCGCCATGGTCTACACCACCCACAAGATGGCCGAGATCCGCGCCATCGCCGACCGGGTCGTCGTCCTCCGCGACGGCGGGCTGATCCTCGACGAGCAGATCGCCGAGGTCTCCGACGACGACATCGTCACCGCGATGATCGGGCGCGAGCTCGATACCTTGTTCCCACCCCGGCCGGAGCCGGGCGCCGACACCGTCCTCGAGGTCCGCGACTTGCAGGTCGAAGGTGCCACCGCGCCCGTCTCGTTCATTGTCAAGGCCGGTGAGATTCTCGGGCTGGCCGGTCTGGTCGGGGCCGGGCGCACCGAACTGCTCGAAGCGATCTTCGGAGCACACCGCACCACGGCAGGCCAGATCGCGGTCCGTGGCCAGCACGTCAAACGCAATCATCCCGCCGCCGCCATCACCGCCGGCATGGCGATGGTGCCCGAGGACCGCAAGCTCTCCGGTGTCGTGCTGTCGATGAGCGTGCTGGACAACGGCTCGCTTCCCCGGTTGTCGTCGTTCTCGATCGCCGGCTGGCTGCGAGGCAAGGCCCGCACCAAGGCGGTCTCCGACGTGATGTCCTCGGTGCGGCTGCGCAGCCGCGGACTGGGCCAAGAAGTCGGCACCCTCTCCGGCGGTAACCAGCAGAAGGTGGTGCTGGCCCGCTGGCTCACCGGTGACGTCAACGTGCTGCTGCTCGACGAACCCACTCGTGGCGTCGACGTCGGCGCGCGCAGCGAGATCTACCGCATCATCACCGAATTCGCCGCCCAGGGGATGGCCGTGCTGATGGCCTCCTCCGACATGCCCGAGATCGTCGGGCTGTCGCACCGCGCGTTCGTCATGCGCGGCGGTGCCTTCGTGGGCGAACTGGATCGCGACGCCCTCGATCACCCCGAAGTCCAGGCGTCGGTGTTCCGGCTGGCCACCGCTCTTGACGCGAGAATCGACGACTCCCCCAACCAGGAGAAGGCATCATGACCTCCCTCGACACCGACGGCACGCCGGCAGAGGCGCTCGGCGCGCACACGGTGGCCTCACCGATTACGGGTGAGCCCGTGAAGCTGTTCTCCGGTCGGTGGTTTACCGGTGTTGCGCTGCGCTATTCGATGGTGATCGTCGTGCTGTTGGTGATCGCCTACTTCAGCTATCGCAGTGCGAGGTTCTCCACACCGCAGAATCTGATCACCATTCTCGTGGCGGCGGCTCCGTTCGCCCTGATCGCGCTCGGCCAGACGCTGGTCATCCTGACCGGCGGTATCGACCTGTCGGTGGGCAGCGTCATCGCCGTGTCGGCCATGGCCGCCGCAGCCACCGCGAAAGCCCACCCCGGCCAGGTGTGGATGACGGTACTGGTCGCCATGGCCGTCGGCCTGGTAGCGGGCAGCGTCAACGGTGTTCTGGTGTCCCGCTTGGCGGTACCGCCGTTCATCGCCACCCTGGGCACGCTGACCGCTGGTTCGGGCATGGCCTACGTGATCGGCGGCGGCGCACCGATCAACGGTCTGCCCGCGGAGTTCGGGTCGATCGCCAACACCAAGATCCTCGGTCTGCAGATCCCGGTACTGCTGATGATCGCCGGGATCATCGCGCTGGCGATCATCATGAAGCGCACCACCTACGGCATGCGCGTCTACGCCGTCGGCGGGAACCGCAACGCGGCCGAGATCGCCGGCATCAACACCAAGAACGTGCTGTTCTCGGTGTATGCGTTCTCCGGCCTGCTGGCCGGAATTTCCGGCGTCATGCTCGCCTCCCGTGTCATCTCCGGGCCGCCCAACCTCGGCCAGGGTTACGAACTGGATGCGATTGCCGCGGTGGTGATCGGTGGCGCCAGCCTGATGGGCGGGCGCGGCACCGTGTGGGGAACTGCCCTGGGCCTGTTCATGATCATGACGCTCAACAACGGCCTGGACATCCTGGTCGTGCCCGCCTACTGGCAGGACGTGATCAAGGGCGTGCTGATCGTCGCGGCGGTGGCCGTCGACGTGTGGTCCTCCAGGAGGCGCACCTGATCTCTTGCGCCGCAAGCCAATCGGATAGCCGTAACTCACCGCATAGCAGAAATGAGAAACCAAAGATGCGCATCATCACCACGATCACGGCGATCGCCTCGGCCGGGGTGCTCGGCCTTGGCCTGACCGCTTGCGGCGCCGGTGACACCACCGCAAACAAGGACACCAAGCGAATCGGTGTCACCGTCTACGACATGAGCTCGTTTATCACCGCCGGCAAGGAGGGGATGGAGGCCTACGCGAAGGCCAACAACATCGAACTCGTCTGGAACTCGGCCAATCTCGACGTCTCGACACAGGCCAGCCAGATCGACTCGATGGTCAACCAGGGTGTCGACGCGATCATCGTGGTGCCCATCCAGGCTGACTCGCTGGGCCCGCAGGTCGCCGCGGCGAGGGCCAAGGGCATCCCGCTGGTGGCGGTCAACGCGGCCCTGAACAACCCCGACGTTGCCGGCAGCGTGCAGCCCGACGACGTGGCGGCGGGGCAGCAGGAGATGCAGATGATGGCTGACCGCATCGGCGGTCGCGGCAACATCGTGATCCTGCAGGGCCCGCTCGGACAGTCTGGCGAGCTCGACCGCACCAAGGGCATCAACAACGTGCTGGCCAAGTATCCCGATATCAAGGTGCTGGCCAAGGACACCGCGAACTGGAAGCGGGACGAGGCCGTCAATAAGATGAAGAACTGGATCTCCGGCTTCGGGCCGCAGATCAATGCCGTGGTCGCGGAGAACGACGACATGGGCCTGGGAGCGCTGCAGGCGCTCAAGGAGGCCGGTCGCACCGACGTGCCGATCGTCGGGATCGACGGCATCGAGGACGGGCTGAATGCGGTGAAGAGCGGTGAGTTCATCGGTACGTCGCTGCAGAACGGCACCGTGGAGCTCTCGGCGGGACTGGCTGTCGCCAACGCGCTGGCCAAGAAGGAGCAGGTCGACACCAAGCCCGTGTACGTCATGCCGGCGATCACCAAGGACAACGTCGACGTGGCCATCCAGCACGTGGTGACCGAGCGGCAGAAGTTCCTCGACGGCCTCTCCGAACTCACCACCCAGAACCTCAAGACCGGCGACATCGCCTACGAGGGCATCCCCGGCCAGAAGCAGCCCTGAGCGTCGGTCGACACCGAGGGCCAGATCTGGTTAAGCGATCTGTCATGGTCAAAACCGTGGCCCAGGACGGCCCGCCCGAGAACACCACGCCGCAGCGGACCCTCTTCGGCACCCGATCGGGCTGACCAACCTGTTCGGGGTGGAGCTGTCGGAATGGTTCGCGTTCTCCGGGGAGAGCAGCTTGCCGAGGAGGAAAAGGCGAAGCGCCAGCGGGCCCGCTGTGCCGGCAACGGCGCGACGACCTAAGCCTGCCGCGCCAGTTCCGCATCAACCTCGTTTCGGCTGTGCGGTCCGGGCTTCCAGTGTGCGTCGGTGGCGAAATCCAGGCTGGATTCCCGCCGTGAACGCACAGTCGACGCCAGGACCGCACTGCCGATCAGCCTCAGTCGGTTAGGCCCTGGGCTGCCCACCGCGCAGATACACGGTCGTGGTGTGGGTGAAGAACTCCCGCGCGGCGGTGCCCTGTTCTTTGGGGCCCAGGCCGCTCTTCTTGGCGCCGCCGAACGGCACGTGCGGGTCCGCGCCCGCCGATTCTGAGTTGATGTGCAGCACGCCGACGTCGAGGTGCTCGACGGCGTGCAGCGCCCGGGTGACGTCCTGAGTGAAAACTGCGGCGGACAAGCCGAACTCGCTGTCATTGGCCAGTGCGAACGCCTCGTCGGCGTCGGTGGCCCGGCGCACCGCAACCACCGGTCCGAACAGCTCGTCGGTCCAGACGTCGGCTGGGCCGGTCAGTTCGATGACGGTGGGTGCGACGAAGAAGCCCTCGGCCAGGATGCCTTTGAAGTAGGGCTGCCCGCCGGTCAGTACCTCACCGCCTTGGTTGATGGCCGCGCCGATTCCGCCGTAGATGCCGCGTTGGGCGGTGCCGCTGATGACCGGCCCCATCTGCGTCGCCTCGTCGGTGGGGTCGCCGACGGCCAGTGCATCCGCCCGCTCCGACAGCGCGGTGAGGAACCGGTCGGCGATGCCCTCGGTCACGATCAATCGCGATGTCGCCGTGCACTTCTGGCCGGTGGACCGGAAAGCGCCGAGCATCACCTGCTCGAGCGCGAGGTCGACGTCGGCGTCGTCGAGCACGACGGCGGCGTTCTTGCCGCCCATCTCGGCCTGGACCGGGACACCGCGGGCGGCGGCCGCCGCGGCGATCTGGCGGCCTACTCGAGTCGACCCGGTGAAGCTGACCGCGTCGACGCCGGGATGGCCGACCACCGCGTCGCCGATCGCCGCCTCGCCGACGACGAGGTTCAGCACGCCCGGGGGCAGGCCGGCCGTGCTCAACGCGTCGGCGAGCCGCATCGCCAGCAGCGGAACGGTACTGGCCGGTTTCCACACCACGGTGTTGCCGTACACCAGCGCCGGGGCGATCTTCCAGGCGGGGATGGCGATCGGGAAGTTGAACGGTGTGATGACCGCGACCACGCCGACCGGCTTGCGGGTCACCAGGATCTGTTCTCCGGCGCGCGGGGAGGCGAAGATCTCACCGGATTGCCGGTCGCCCTCGTTGCCGTAGTAGCGCAGGATCTGTGCGGCCCGCCGGACCTCGCCGATGCCCTCGGCTTTGGTCTTGCCCTCCTCGCTGGCCAGTTCCAGGCCCCAGTCCTCGGCGTTGCGATCCACGATCGCCGCGGCGTCGAGCAGCACCGCGCCGCGCTGGTGGATCGGCATGGCCGTCCAGGATCTTCGTGCCTCACAGGCAGCCGCCACCGCGCGGTCGACATCCGACACCGTTGCCGAGCCACCCTCGGCGACAAGGACTTCCGGACGCGTGGGATTCACGCTGGAAATCGTGTCGCCGCTGCCCGCACACCACACCCCGGCGATCAGCTGCCGGAGTTCGACGGTCCCTGCCATCTCAGCGGAACGCGGCTTGACCGGTCAGGGCCCGCCCGATCGACAGCAGATGCATCTCGGAGGTGCCCTCGTAGGTCAACACCGATTCGAGGTTGTTGGCGTGGCGCAGCGGCGAATACTCCAGGGTGATCCCACTGCCGCCCAACAGGGTTCGGCACTCGCGGGCGATGGCCAGGGCTTCGCGGACGTTGTTGAGCTTGCCCAGGCTGATTTGCTCCGGACTGGCGCCCTCGGCGTCCTTGATCCGGCCGAGATGGATCGCGAGCAGCATGCCCTTGCCGAGCTCGAGGGTCATGTTCGCCAGCTTCTCCTGGGTGAGCTGGAAGCTCGACAGTGGGCGGTCGAACACGTCACGCGATTGTGTGTAGGAGATCGCGGTCTCCAGGCTGTCGCGTGCCGCGCCCAATGCGCCGAACACGATGCCGAAGCGTGCCTCGTTGAGGCAGGACAACGGGGCACCGAGACCCCTCGCCTCCGGCAGCTGGGCCGAGGCGGGCAGTCGCACGTTGTCCAGCACCAGTTCGGAGGTCACCGACGCCCGCAGCGAGAGCTTCTTGTGGATGACATTCGCGGTGAAACCGGGAGTGTCGGTGGGCACCAAGAACCCGCGCACACCGTCGTCGGTCTGTGCCCACACCGTGGCCACATCGGCCAGATTGCCGTTGGTGATCCACATCTTGGTGCCGTTGAGCACCCAGTCGCTGCCGTCGCGGCGGGCCCGCGTGCGCATGCCTGCCGGATTGGAACCGAAGTCGGGCTCGGTGAGCCCGAAGCACCCGATGGCCTCACCAGCGGCCAACCGCGGCAGCCACTCGTTCTTCTGTTCCTCGGAGCCGTAGCGGTAGATCGAGAACATCGACAGCGAACCCTGCACCGAGACGAAGCTGCGGAATCCGCTGTCGCCGGCTTCGAGCTCGAGGCACGCCAGGCCGTAGCTGACGGCATTGGTGCCCGCGCATCCGTACCCGTGCAGGTGCATGCCGAGCACCCCGAGCTCGCCGAACTCCTTGGCGAGTTCTTTAGGCAGCGTGGCTGATTCGAACCAATCCTCGACGTTCGGGCGTAGCCGCGTTTCGACGAATTTGCGGACGGTGGCCGCGATGTCGCGTTCGTCGGTGTCGAGCAGCCGGTCGGTGTCGAACAACTCCAGCGGGCTGCGGGTGGTCGATCCGGCGGTGTCCTTCTTGGGCGGTGCTGCGGCGGTGCTCATGGTCATCCGATCCGGATCAGCTTCTTGTTCACGAATTCGTCGATGCCGAATCGGCCCAGTTCGCGGCCGAAGCCGGAGCGCTTCACCCCGCCGAACGGCAGCTCGACCCCGTCGGCACCAACGACGTTGACGAACACCATGCCGGCGTCGATCTTGTCGGCCACCCGTTTGGCCTGCTCGATGTCGGTGGTGAAGACGTAGGAACCGAGGCCGAAGGGGATGTCGTTGGCCAGTTCGACGGCCTCTTCCTCCGAGCCCACCTTGAAGACCATGGCGACCGGGCCGAAGAGCTCTTCGCGGTAGGTAGCCGAGTCGGGGGAGACCTCGGTCAGCACGCCCGGCGGGAAGTGGGCGCCGTTGCGCTCACCGGCGGACACCAGCTTGGCGCCGTCGGACACCGCGCGATTGATCTGCTCGGCCAGCCGTTCGGCCGCGCTCAGCGACGACAGCGGGGCCAGCCCGTCCGCGGCCTCGAGCACCTTCTTGGTGAACTTGTCCAGGAAGTCGTCGTAGAGGTCGGCGGCGACGATGAACCGCTTGGCGGCGTTGCAGGCCTGCCCGGTGTTCTCGAACCTACCCGCCATCGCCGCCTCGACGGTGGCGTCCAGATCGTCGCTGGAGAGCAGGATGAACGGATCGGAACCGCCCAGCTCGAGCACCACCTTCTTGAGGTTGCGGCCCGCGATCTCGGCGACGGCGGCACCGGCGCGTTCGGATCCGGTCAGCGAGACGCCCTGCACCCGCGGGTCGGCAATAGCTGCCGCGATCTGCTCGTTGGTGGCGTAGACGTTGACGTACGCGCCCTCGGGGAAGCCGGCGTCGTCGAAGATGGCCTGGATGGCCTCGGCGGACTCCGGGCACTGCGGCGCGTGCTTGAGCACGATGGTGTTGCCCAGGGTCAGGTTCGGCCCGGCGAAGCGTGCGACCTGGTAGTACGGGTAGTTCCACGGCATGATGCCCAGCAGCACGCCCACCGGGCCGCGCTTGATCACCGCGCTGCCTTCGCCGTCGAGCAGGTCGATCGGCTCGTCGGCGAGGAACTTCTCGGCGTTGTCGGCGTAGTACTCGTAGATCGCGGCGCTGAAGTCGACCTCGCCGAGGGCCTGGTCGATCGGCTTACCCATCTCGCGGTTGATGATCTCGGCCAGCTTGTCGCGCCGCTCGGTGTGCAGGGCCGCGACACGCCTGATCAGGTCCGCCCGCTGCGCCACCGTCGACGTCTTCGACCATTCGCGGTAGGCCTTGGCGGCAGCGGCCAGCGCCTGCTCGATCTGCTCGTCGGTCGCGGTCGGATACTCCCGCACGACATCACCGGTCTTCGGGTCGACCACTGCGTACAGACTCATGTTCCGTCCCTGTGTTTAGTAGTGTAAAACTTACCGAAGTTATATACCGCTAAACTTTAGCGGCGCAAGGCCCCGCGGGTAATCGACTGTGAAGGTGAGGTGTCCGCATGACACAGGACATGTCACCGGACGCGACCGCCGACGCGGAGATCTTCGCCGGTGTCGACGGCTGGATGAGCCGGCTAGGTCCTAAGCTGCGCGCTCTGCGCAAGGATCGCGAGCTGACGCTGGAGGCGGTCGCCGACCGGGCCGGCCTGACCAAGGGGTTCCTGAGCCTGGTCGAACGCGGTCAGACCACGATCTCGGTGCCCAACCTGCTGCGGGTGTGCGAAATCCTCGGCGTCTCAGTCGGTTCGCTGTTCGACTACCCGGATTCGCCGGTGGTCCGCGGCGGTGGTGGGGCGCCAGTCGAGATGGGCGGCAGCGGAATCCGCGAGTACCTGCTGACCCCGGAGAACGAACGCAATCTGCAGGTGATGCGTTCGGTCTTGCGCCCGGGTGGCGGCACCGGCGGGGCCTATACCCTGGATTCGCAGACCATCTTCGTCTTCGTCATCCGCGGCTGCCTTCGCCTGACCGTCGACGGTCAGGAGTCGGTGCTCAAAGCGGGCGACTGCTATACGTTCTCGGCCAAAGCGGTGCACTCCTGGGACAACCCCGGCGAGGACGACAGTGAAGTGTTGTGGTCGATCGTGCCGCCGATCCCACGGAATTCCGGCCCGAATCGGGCCTGAACGTGCTGTACTGGCGCGATCGCACGTCTGGGGAGGCATTGGGGTGAAGAAGTCAGCAGAAGGCAAGAAGCGTATGGCCGGTGACGACACTGGCGCCGTGGATCAGCGCGTGCGGGTCTATGTCGACACCGATGACCAATCGCGCGGTGTCATCGTCGAGGACTTCGGCGATCTCGCCGGCCAGGCCGTCGACCTCGGTGACACCCACATCGCGGACGCGGCGCGGCGCTGGGCGGTCCTATTGGACGACGGCACCCTTGTTTTCGTCGACAGCCACCAGATAGCGCCCGAGTAGTCGAGCGGCTTCCCCGGCATCGCGCGCCGCACGCAGCACCGTCCGGTCGGGCCGGATGATGGCCGCCCCGGCGTGCCCCCGCCGCAACCACGTCGCCAGCGTGCTGCCGGGCTGCGCCACGTGAACCACGGCGCCGAAGCGTTCGATCTCCCTCTGCTCCGCCGCCAGGGGTGCCCGGGCCGTCACCACGGCGAAGTCGTTGCCCAGAAGGTCGTCGAGTCGGTGTCCACCCGGCACGGCTGCATTCGGGCACAGTGTTCCCCCGAGGCGCGGTCCCCCGAGGCACGGTCCACCAAGACCGCCGCGCGACCAGCGTGGCCGATGCACCAACGCCGACCGGTGCAACGGGGGCGTCCGGGAGTCGACCACGCGCTGGCGAAGTCCGGGTAACAGGTGCATCCGCGGTACGGCGATGCGGCGCAGAAGATTGCCGACCTCACCGCCCGCGGTCATGGCCCGCCCCACCATGAGGGCGAGGTTGATCATCTTGTGTGCGTGGGGTTTTCGCTCATGCTCGTAGGTCTCCAACGCCGCCGGAGTCAGGGTCCCGTTGATCACGCCGGCGAGCTTCCAGGCCAGGTTCATCGCGTCGCGCAGACCCGCGCCCATACCCTGGCCGACGAACGGTGGGGTCAGGTGTGCTGCGTCGCCGAGTAGGAAGGTGTTGGCGAATCGCCATCGATCGGCGAGCTGCGCCCGGAAGGTGTACTCCGTGACGCGGATCAATTCGAGATCGTCGCAGCGCACTCGCGCGGTCCACGGCGCGATCAGTGGCCCTAGCGCATCGAGGGAGTCGTAGTCGTCGGCGGATTCCCCTGGCAGCAGCCGGAATTCCCATCGGTAGCGCACGTCGCCGATCTGCATAAAGGTGCCCGCGCGGTGCGGGTCGCACAATTGGTGCACGCCGGACCACTGCTCGAGGTCTGCCGTCGTGGCCACGTCGACGACGAGCCAGCGTTGGTCGAAGCGTAAGTCCCGCATGGCCGATCCGATACGGGAGCGCACCAGACTGTTGGCTCCGTCGCAGCCGAGGACGTAGTCCGCCTCGATGACGTATTCGCGGCCGTCGTTGCGGTCGGTATAGGTGATGCGGGCGCGGCCTGCGCCGACTTGGGCAACGTCGTTCACCTCCACATTGCCGCGGAACGTGACCTGCGGGTGCCGGGTGAGGTTGGCCCGCAACAGCGCCTCGAACTGGGGCTGGTCGAACATGTTCGCCTCGGGGTAGCCGTGCCGGGACTGCGTGGGGTCCCGGTGGAACTCGGCCAGCACCGCCATCTGGGGGTCCAGTAGTCGCAGTCCCAAGGCCGGCCGCGAGATCGCGGCGAACTCCTCGGCAAGCCCGAGGCGATGAACGATCCGGAACACCTCGTCGTCAAGATGCACCGCACGCGGCTGCGGATAGACCTGGGCGTAGCGATCGAGCACCAGGCTGGGCACGCCGTACTGCGCCAGTAGGGTTGCCGCGGTGATCCCCGTCGGTCCGGCACCGATGATGACGACCGCAGGTTCTATCGACTCCATGTCCCTCCTCAACTGGTGACGAAATCGTCACATGCGACGTAAACGTCAGTCAAGATGTAAGTGAGGAAATCATCAGTTGTGAACCCGTAAGATCTGCGCAGCCGAGAACACGACGTTGGGGGACCCCGTGACCGATGAAGGCGAAGCGCCGACCAATCGCCTCGAGCGCCGTAAGCAGCGCACGCGGATGGCGCTGATCAAGGCGGCCCAGGCAATGATCGCCGAGGGCAGGGCGAACGTGCCGGTGCTGGAGATCACCCAGGCCGCTGATGTCGGCATGGGCTCGTTCTACAACCACTTCGACAGCAAGGAGCAGCTGTTCGAGGCCGCCATCAGCGACGTTCTCGACATGCATGGAGCCGCCCTGGATCGCCTTACCGCCGACATCGAGGATCCGGCCGCCGTCTTCGCCTGCAGTTTTCGGCTCACGGGCAGGTTCTTCCGGGAACGCCCGCAGGAGAGCCGCATCCTGCTGGCCAACTGGGGCGCGCTGTTGTCCTCGGATCGCGGCCTGGCGCCGCGTGCCATGCGCGACATCAAAGCCGCACTTGCCGCCGGGCGTTTCCACGTCCAGGACCCGGAGCTGACGCTCTCGGTGGCGGCCGGCGCACTGGTGGGCATGGGGCATCTGCTGCACGCGCAGCCCCAGCGTGATGCCGGAGCGACCGCTGACGCGGTCACCCAGGACGTACTACGCCTGCTCGGGATGTCCGCCGAGGAGGCGCTTGAGGTCTGCACCCAGCCACTGCCGGACGGCGCGTTTCAGCCGTAGGTCACCGTCATCCGCTGGGTGCCGAGGTCGATGGCGCCGTCGTCGGTGCGCACCGACGCCTCGATGACGTCACCGTCGGCGAGGTACTTGGGGTTGGCGGCTTGACGTTTGAAGAACGCCTTCCACTTCACCGCCGGCGGCAGCAGCGCGCCGATCATCTCGACGGGTTTTGGGGGTGCGCTGAGCGCGGTACCAACGGGTGTCCCGGTGAGGATCAGGTCGCCGGCGGCGAGATCCTGGAAGCGGGCCAGCGATTGGAGCGCTTCGAGCGGCCGGTACAGCATGTCGCCGGCGACGACCGCATTCTGGCGCTCTTGGCCGTTGACCGAAAGCCGCAGCCGCAGATCGCCGAAACGGGCGAGCTCGGTGTCGTCGAGCAGCACCAGCGCCGGGCCGACGGGGGTGAACGTCGGGTAGGACTTGGCCTCGTAGAACTGGGTCTGCGGCAGTTGGATGTCGCGCGCCGAGACGTCGTTGGTCACGACCAACCCAGCGACGTAGTCGCCGAGCCTGGACCCGGAGATCGTCGTGCCCGCTTCGATGTCCCGCCCGATCACCAGTCCGATCTCGACCTCGTAGTCGAGGAACTTCACGTGCGGTGGCTTGACCACCGGTGCAAACGGTCCGCTGATCGACGCCGACGACTTGCGGAAGAAGGTCAGCGGGATGGTCGTGGGGTCCATCCCGGAGTCGCGGACATGAGAGGCGAAGTTGGTCATCTGCGCGACGACCCGGCAGGGCCTGGTCACCGGGGACAGCAGATCCAGGCTTTCCACGGCGACGGTGCCGGTGCTGCTCGTCGCGTCATCGACGGCACGGCGGTCGGCAAGGAGTTCGGCGGTGCTGCGTGCCGAGGTGGCGATCTTGGCTGCACCGGTAGGGGTGGTGACCCACCACGCGTCGGCGGTACGGAGGACGGAAATGCTCATGAGGTGGCAACTTTCAGCAGGCCGATTAGGCGTTTGACGTCGAACTCGTTGTCTTCGCGCACGGCTCTCAGTATCGAAAGCGCTTCGTGGCGAGCGTGTTTGGGGCTCGTTCCGAGGAAGTCGCCGGATGCGGGTGGTCCCCACTGGGCCAGTCCGGACGCGGTGAACGGCGCCCAACCCGGCTCGAGGGTGTTGTCGAACAGATCGCCATCGGCGTAGTGCTCCACCAGGAAGCCGTCCGGATCGCGCCAGTAGTCGAACAATTGGCTGCCCTGGATATGCCTGCCGATACCCCACGACCGGAAATAGCCGCGCTCGAGCAGGAATTCCCCGCCGGCCGCCAACGCGTCGAGATCACTGACCTGATAGGCCGAGTGCACATATCGGTTGGCCGGCCCGAGCGCCATCGCCAGCGTGTGGTGATCAGCCGGCGTGGACCCGAGATCGCAGCGGATGAAGCTCATGGTCGGCCCGCGGTCACGCTGGCCGCGGAAGTACAGGAAATCGCTGACGATCATGCCCAGGTTGTCCAGATACCAGTCCAGCGCTTCGCGGTAGCGGGTGGATTGGAGCACGATATGTCCCAGGCGCTGGACGACGGCTGGTGCCCGGGGCGGCCGCTGGGCGGTGTTGGTCCGGGGGCTGTGATGCCCGAAGTTGAAGACGTGCGGGGGCTGCGTGGGCAGCTCGGGCAGCCGATGGAGCCCGGCGACCACCTTCACCGGGATCCCGCTGGGGTCGGTCAGCTCGACGGCGATACCGCCGAGCGATTCCGGCAGGGCGCGGGCTGTGGTGTCGTGGGCGGATGCGAGGCGATGTACGTCGATGCCGTCCTGGGCTGAGAAGGCCAGTCCGCGGAACCGGCTGGCCGGCCCGCGCCGCACCAGCAGGCAGGGCGCCCCCGCGTCGGCTCCCCGCAGGTGCAGTTCGTCGGCGGTCCGGGCCGTCGTCTGGAACCCGAATGCCTGCGCGAAGGTCTCGGCGGCGGCGAGGTCGGGTTTTTCGAACTCCAGCCAGGCCAGGCCGCCCACCTTGATCACCGGGTTGCTCGAGCGGCCCGGATGCTCGCCGCGCAGTGCGCCCTGCTCGCTGTGCAAGTCGCCGTGTGCGGACACGATCTTGCTCATGGCACCCTCCTGGCTTACTGTATGACGAAATCGTCACATACGACGGAATGCTCAGTCAAGGTGACCGGGGGCACGGCATGGGCCGATAGGGACGGATCGCGCAGGGCTGGTCGACAACATCATCCGGCGCCATCAGCGGCTGCCGCTGAAACTGGTTGCGGCCTAACCGAACAGCCGGCGGCGCTGGGCGGCGGGCACTCGGCGAGACGCATACGGCCACGGATTGTTGCGCTCCGGAACCGATTGTGCCCGAACTTCTTTCAGCTCCATCCTCAACAGCTGCCGGAGCTCGTGCAGGTCGGGATCGGCCCAGCGGTTGACGGCTTCGATCGGGTCGTCACTGAGGTCGTAGAGCTCCCACTGGTCGTCGAGCGGGCTGGTCCGGTAGGCCTCGCCGCCGCGGCCGTTCGCGGCCAGGTGCCGCACGCCCGGCTCGGTCCAGGTCGCCGGGTCGTCGAACGTGCGCACGAGCTTCCACAGCCGGCCGTCCACTCGCATGACCAGTCCCTCGAAGTTCGAGGCGGTATGCGCGGGAATCCGGATCCGAAGCGGTGCAGGGGGATTCGTGGTGCGCTTGAGCGCACGTGCCAACCCCGACGCGCCGGTGTCCCCCTCGAGCATGTTGTCGCGGGTCATGATGTACACCGCGCGTTCCTGGTCGTCGGGCGCGCCGTCGACCAGGGCCATCAGATCCCGTCCCGGCAGCGGGTGTACTTCTGAGAATGATTCGGACAATGTCGCGGCGACCGCCTGCACGTCGATGCCGGCGGCGCCGAGCAGCGTCGGCACCAGATCGACGTGTGATGTGGGTGATTCGACCACCCGCGGTTCGGTGACCTGGTCGCCGACTCTGGCGATCAGGAACGGCACCCGGGTGGCCTCGTCGTAGAGGTTGAACCACTTCTGGTGTAGTCCGCCGTGCGCACCGAGCAGGTCGCCGTGGTCGGAGGTGCGCACCAATACCGCGCTCGAACCGGCCTCGGTGACGGCCCGGCGTACCCGGTCGATCGGCCCGTCCACCTCCGCGTGCAGCCGGTAGTACAGGTCGCGGTAGCGCTGTGCGCCGCGATCGTAGACCTGCTGGATCGCCGCGGCGGGACCGTACCCGGAGTAGTAGGCCTCCCGGAACGCGATCTGGGCCGCCGGCTTGGTCCGCAGATCCTCTTGCGCGGTGGGTGCCGCCGGGACCGGCGGCGGATCCAGCGGCGAGGGGTCGAGCGGACTGCGCGCGGCCCACGTCGGGAACAGCACGATGTCGTGTGGGTTGACGAAGCTGGCGACCAGCAGGAAGGGGCGCAGCGCCGCGGGATCCCCCGCCCGCCGGCGCGCGTAGCGGTCCTCGAGCCAGGCCACCACCCGGTCGGCGATCAGCGGGTCACGCCGGAATCCGCTGTTGGCCAGCCCCGAGCCGTGCGGCTCGGGCCCCACCCAACCGGAGAAGCCGAAATCCGCCAACGGGTCGGCCGCCAGATAGCGCTGCACGGCGGCGGGATCGACGACCCCCTCGTCGTCGTTGGTGGCCAGCGGGCGGCCAGTCTCGGGATCGGTGAGATCGGCATGGGAGATATGCCACTTGCCGTCGTAGTGGGTGTCGTAACCCGCGGCTCGAAACCAGTTGCCCAGCGTGGGCACTTCACCGCGGCGCAGCCAGCGCATGCGGGAGTCGTCGTAGACCTTGCCGATACCGTCGGTCTGGGTGACGCCGTGCAGGTCGGGGTACTGGCCGGTGAAGATCGTCGGCCGGCTTGGGACGCACGCCAGCGACCCGGTGTAGTGCCGGCCGAAGCTGACGCCGTTCTCCTCGAACCACCGGCGGCCACTGAGAACCCGGTGGCGCCAGGCACGTACGTCATCGGCTTCGTACGGTGGAGCGGCACGTTCCTCGTCGGTCATGACGATGACGATGTCGGGGCGATCGGACGGACGATCAGACACGGGAACTCTCCACTCTTCTCGCCAGGCCGGCGAGCATCGCGTCGGACTGCTTGGCCATGAACCGGCACACTGCGCGCTCGACCAGCGCGGCCAGCGGATTGCCGCCGACCCGCACCGCGCTGGTCACAGTGACCGCTGTGTAGCCGGACGTGACGGGGACCAGCGTCCAGCGGTTCGACGCGCCGAGCCGGCGGGGCAGCCCCTCGATGGCGTAACCGAGCGTGGTGGGGGGCTCGAAGTCGGTGATCCGCTCCACCAGGGTGTCGCGTCCCACCTGCACACGACGCGTCGTCCCGATCCCGGGCTCGGCGCCATGCTGCAGAAGACACGAATGGTCCACGTTGTCGGCCCAGGAGCCGATCGCGCCGAAATCGGCCAGCACGGCCCAAATCGCCTGCGGCTCGGCCGCTATCGTGCGCGTTCGGCGAATGTCGGACATCGGGTCATTCAACCTCATGGGGGACGCGGTGTCAGGGTGGTGCGCAAACGCACCAACGGAGGCGCCCTACTTAGGGTCACCTAATGTAGGTTGCGTTGTCATCTGGTTCGACTGGCTGGGTGAGGACGTGTCATGACATCTCCATGGTTCGCAGTACCCCCCGAGGTGCACTCGGCGCTGTTGTCCACCGGGCCGGGCCCGGCTTCCCTGCTGGCTGCGGCGCAGGCCTGGCGCGGTCTGGCGGTGGAGTACGACGCTGCGGCCACGGAGCTGGGGAACCTGGTGGCGACGGTCTCGGCTACCTCGTGGGAGGGGGCCAGCGCCACCCTGTTCGCCGCCGCTCACCTGCCGTACCTCGCCTGGCTCGGCGAAGCCTCGGCCGACGCGCTCGCCGCCGCGGCCCGGCACGAGACCGCTGCCGCGGCCTACGCGACGGCGCTGGCCGCCATGCCCACGCTGCCGGAACTCGCGGCCAACCACGCGGTGCACGGTGCACTCCTGGCCACCAATTTCCTTGGTATCAACAGCATTCCGATCGCGTTGAACGAGGCGGACTACGCCCGGATGTGGGTCCAGGCCGCCACGACTATGACCACTTACCAGTCGGTCGCCCAGACGGTCGCCGTACCGGCGGCCGCGAGCACTTCGGCCCCCAGCATCGTGACCGCCGAAGCGACGGCCGAGGAGGGGGAAACGCTGAGCATTCCCAAGCGGATCATCAAAGCTATCCAGGAGTTCTTCGTCGATCTGCGGGACCTGGCCCAGGATCTGCCTCAGCCTTGGCGCGACATGGTCACGCAGGTACTCGACTCGATCATCAACTTCGTCGACGGCACGTTTTTCTACTACCTCGCCTACGGGGTCATCGACACCACCATCTACCTCGGTCCGTTCACCCCGGTGCTCAGCCCCTTCCTGGCGCCGGCCGGGCTCGCGGGGCTGGCGGCCCTCGGCTATGCACAACCCGCTCAAGACGCACCGGCCGAGGAACCGGCGGCGGTCGCCACGGCTCCGGAGACGCTGATCGCGGCCGGGGCGGCGCCCCTGCCGGTGAGCACGGCCCCGGCGGCCGGCGCTACCGCGGGCTCGGCGCCTGCGCCCGCACCCTCGACCACCGCCCCAGCGCCGGCCCCGGCGCCGGCCAGCGCGCTGTTCTATGCAGTTGCCGGGCCGGACGGTGAGGGGTTCACCCCCACCGCCGGTGCGACGTCGTCGGCCGCCGCGGCGGCTGCTGCCGCTGTGGCGGCAGCCGAACTGGCGCGGACCGGCAATGTGGCGCATGCGAGCCGAACGGCCAAGCGCCGCCAGGGCTCTCGGCAATACCGCGTGGAGTATCTGGCCGATAACGGGCGGATGACGATGACAACGCCCGCCGGCGACCCGGACCCGCCGCCCACCAGGTCGGTGGCGGGCGTCGGGGAACGCGGCCTGGGCACTTTGGGGGCCAGGGGGCTCGCGCGCCGTGACTCCGACGGTCTGGACGGCATGACCGTCGATCGTGCTCGGGTGCCGATGCTGCCGCAAACCTGGGTGCAGGGTGGGGACTCGGCCGATCCGGAGGAGCCACGGCCGGCGACCTGACGTTTGCCGCCGTGAGGGAGGTCTCGACAGCGGGGTTGGGTGCTGCTAACTTCCCCGATAATTAGTTTAGGCAAACCTAAGGAGTCTGTCGGCGGTCGGCCGGCGCGATGCCCATGAACACGCGATACCCATGAACAACGGGGCTGTTACCACCATGACCCCTGCGCGGCCCGACGCGGAGCTGGTCAGCCGATTCGCCAGTTGCTGCAAGGCCCTGGGCCTGCCGGTCTACGGCCGGCGCCGGCCGGCCGACCTGGTCGCGGCACGCCGAGGGTTTGCCGAGCTGACCCGAATCGCCCACGAGCAGTGCGACGCGTGGACGGGTCTGGCGGCATCAGGGGAGACCACCCCAGCGGTGCTGGCTGCGGTCGCCCGGACCGCGCCGACCAGTGGCATCCTGCAGCGGCGCAGCGAACTTCCGCCGCGTGCGCTGGGATTCGACTACGACAGCGGCTTGTACCTGCGTTTCCACGCCGCCGAGCCCGACGAGTTTCACCTCGCCCACGCGGCCGCCCTGGCCGTCGAGGGTGAATTCCACAGTGCCGCAAAGATCGTCGACGAGTTGCGGGAGTGTAGGCCCGAATGGGATGAAGCACGCTGGGTCGACGCGGCGTTGCGCTCGCGTGCGCAACGCTGGCACGACGTCGTGAAGCTGTTGACTCCGGTGGTTGTCGATCCGGCGTTGGACCCGACCTTCGCCCACGCGGCCAAGATCGCGCTCGGCGTGGCGCTGGCCCGCCTCGGCATGTTCGCGCCCGCCCTGTCCTACCTCGAGGAGCCTGCCGGGCCGGTGCCGGTGGCCGCCGTCGACGGCGCCCTGGCCCGAGCGCTGGCCCTGCGTGCCTACGGCGAGCCGGACACCGCTACCGATGTCCTGCAGGAGCTCTACGCAGCCAACCCGGGCAACGACGACGTCGAACAGGCGTTGTCCGACCCGACATTCGGCATCGCCACCACCACCGCCGCGCGGATCGAAGCTCGAACAGATCCCTGGGATGTGGAAACCGAGCCCACCGCAGACGATTTCGTCGATCCCGAGTCACGCGAGCGCAAGGCTGCTCTGCTCGACGAGGCCGAACGCGAACTCGGCGAATTCATCGGCCTCGACGAAGTCAAGAACCAGGTTTCCAGATTGAAGAGCTCGGTCGCGATGGCGATCCGCCGCGAACAGCGCGGACTTGCCGTCGCCCAACGTGCCCATCACTTGGTGTTTGCCGGACCGCCGGGCACCGGCAAGACGACCATTGCCCGTGTCGTGGCCAAAATCTACTGCGGGCTCGGGCTGCTCAAGCGGGAGAATGTGCGCGAAGTCCACCGTGCTGACCTGATCGGTCAGCACATCGGCGAGACCGAGGCCAAGACCAACGCCGTCATCGACAGCGCACTGGACGGCGTGCTGTTCCTCGACGAGGCGTACGCATTGGTCGCCACCGGGGCCAAGAACGACTTCGGTCTGGTGGCTATCGACACCCTGCTCGCTCGGATGGAGAACGACCGGGACCGGCTGGTGGTCATCGTCGCCGGCTACCGCGCCGACCTCGACCGGTTCCTGGACACCAACGAAGGCCTGCGGTCGCGGTTCACCCGCAGCATCGACTTCCCGTCCTACTCGGCGGGTGAACTGGTCGAGATCGCTGCGGCCATGGCGGCCAAGCGGGACAGCATCTTTCACCCCGCTGCACTGCACGACCTCGAGGAACTGTTCGAGCAGCTGGCCGGGTCCACCACGCCCGACGCCACGGGTGTGGCCCGGCGCTGCCTCGACATCGCCGGTAACGGTCGGTTCGTCCGCAACGTCGTCGAACGCTCCGAAGAGGAGCGCGAGTTCCGGCTGGACCACACGGATCTGGTTGGTGCAGAAGACTTCACCGACACCCAACTCATGACCATCACCGCCGCCGACGTCCGCAGTTGTGTGGAGCCCCTGCTTCGCGGTCTGGGTCTGACGGTGCCGGCATGACCGCCGGGCCCGAACGCCGGCAGTTCTCGTCGCGGACGCCGGCAAACGACAACCCCGACCGGGTCAGCTACCGGCGGGGATTCATCACCCGCCACCAGGTGACGGGATGGCGTTTCGTCATGCGCCGCATCGCGTCCGGGCTCGCGCTGCACGACACCCGAATGCTGGTGGACCCGCTGCGAAGCCAGTCGCGGGCGGTCCTGACCGGCGTCCTGCTGGCAGTGACGGCGGTGATCGGTTGTCTGGTGTTCTCGGTGCTGCGACCGTCCGGAGCCGCGGGCAACGATCCCGTCCTGGCCGATCGGTCCACCGCCGCGCTGTACGTCCGGCTTGGCGACCGGTTGCATCCCGTGCTCAACCTCACCTCGGCACGGCTGGCGATCGGGCGCCCGGTCGATCCGACCACGGTCAGCGGCCAACAATTGGACAGCTTCGCCCGCGGCAATCTCATCGGCATACCCGGTGCACCGGAACGTATGGTGCAGAACACTTCCCGTGACGCCGCATGGACGGTGTGCGACGGCACCACCTCGGCGGCCGCCGCGGGGGTCACGGTACTCAGCGGGCCGGTGGACACCACCGGCGCGCGTGCCACCGTCCTGCCGCCCGACCGCGCTGTGCTCACCGCCACCGCCGAGGGCACCTGGCTGCTGTGGGACGGGCGCCGCAGCGCCATCGACCTCGGCGACCGTGCCGTCACCGACGCGCTGGGTCTGCCGGCCGCACCACCGGCGGCGCGTCCCATCGCGCCAGGTCTGTTCAACGCGATTCCGGAGGGCGCCGCTCTGCGGGTGCCGCAGATTCCCGGGGCGGGCTCGGCCCCGGCATTCACGCTGCCGGTCGCCGCGCCGGTCGGCGCGGTTGTGATCGCCTATCGCACCGAAGGCACACCGGCGTTCTACGCCGTTCTGCCCGACGGCCTGCAGCCCGTCACCCCGGTGCTGGCGGCGCTGTTGCGCAACGCCGATTCCTACGGGCTGGCGCAACCGCCTCGGCTGGACGCCGATGACGTCAGCCGGCTGCCGGTCTCGGCCTTGCTCGACGTATCGGCCTATCCGGCCGACCCGGTGAAGCTGGTCGACAGCGACGCCGCGCCGGTGACGTGTGCGTACTGGACCAAAACCCAAGGGGAGGCGAGAAGTTCGCTCACCCTGCTGAGCGGCTCGGTATTGCCGAGCGCCGACGGTCTGGCTGCGGTCGACCTCGTCGGCGGCACGGCGGCCGGCAGTGCCGACCGGGTGGCCCTACCGCCAGGACGCGGCTACTTCGTGCAGACGGTCGGCCAGCAGCCGACATCTCCGCCCGCCGGTTCGTTGTTCTGGATCTCCGACACCGGTGTTCGCTACGGCATCGGCGGCGACCGGGCATCGACCGAGAAGTCCGTCTCCGCGTTGGGTCTGCAGGAGCCCCCGGTGCCCATCCCGTGGTCGGTGCTCACGTTGTTCGCCCCCGGACCAGCTCTGTCCCAGACCGACGCACTCGTCGCCTACGACGCCGTCGGACCCGCACAACAGGAGGCTCGATGAGCAGGCTGATCTTCGAGGCCGGCAGGCGCCTGCCCGCCCCGAAGACCCAGAGGGGTGCGATCGTCATCGAGGCGCCCCCCGAACTGCCCCGCGTGGTGCCGCCCTCGCTGCTGCGCCGAGCGCTGCCCTACCTGATCGTCATCCTGATTGTCGGGATGATCGTCGCGATGGTCGCCACCGGCATGCGGCTCATCTCGCCGCAGACCCTATTCTTCCCGTTCGTCCTGCTGCTGGCCGCCACCGCGCTCTATCGGGGTTCGGACAACAAGATGCGCACCGAAGAGGTCGACGCCGAGCGAGCCGACTATCTGCGCTACCTGTCGACGGTCCGGGACAACGTCCGTGCCGCGGGTGCTTCGCAGCGGGCGGCGCTGCTGTGGTCACACCCCGACCCCGAGGTGCTGGCGACGATTCCCGGATCGCGACGGCAATGGGAGCGCGATCACCACGACAGCGACTTCCTGGTGGTTCGGGCAGGGCTGCACGACGTGCCGCTGGACACCGCATTGCGGGTTAAGGACACCGCCGAGGAGATCGACCTGGAGCCGGTGTCGCACAGCGCCCTACGCGCGCTGCTGAACGTGCACCGCACGGTGGCCGACACCCCCCGCGGTATCGACCTCAAGAGCGTTTCCCGCATCACGCTTGCCGGCGAGCCGAGCGAGGTCAGGGCCGTACTGCGGGCCTGGCTGGCTCAGGCGGTCACCTGGCACGACAGCGCTTCGCTCGGACTGGCACTGGCCAGCCCCGAGCTGGAATCGCCGGACTGGTCCTGGCTCAAGTGGCTGCCGCACACCGACATCGCCGGCCGGCTCGACGGTTGCGGTCCGGCCCGGCAACTTGCCGCCGACACCGACGACCTCGTCGTCTCCGTCGGTCCGATGCTGGCCGACCGTCCGCTGTTCGGTTCCGCTGCCGCCGAACCCAGCCGGCACCTGGTGATCGTCGTCGACGACCCGAACCACGCACCGCAGGATTCCGTGCTGGCGACCGCATTAGCCGGGGTGACGATCATCTACACCGCCGGACCGGAGACCGCACCCGGACCGGACGACTACCCGGACCCCGAACGGCCGCTGCTCCGGGTGACCGACGGCACGATCGAGCGCTGGGAGACGGGCGGCTGGCAACCGTATGTGGGGTGCGCCGACCGGATGACCGCCGCCGAAGCCGCCCATCTGGCCCGCCGGTTGGGGCGCTGGGACGCTGATCCGACCCATACCGGTCTGCGCTCGGCGGCCACCCATGGCGCGAGTTTCACATCCCTGCTCGGCATTGCGGATGCCTCTGTTCTCGACGTCCCCAGCTTGTGGGCACCCCGGCCACGCGAGCAGGAGCTGCGGGTGCCGATCGGCGTGACGGCCACCGGTGTCCCGATGTATTTCGACCTCAAGGACGAGGCCGAGGGTGGTATGGGGCCGCACGGCTTGATGATCGGCATGACCGGCTCGGGTAAGTCGCAGATGTTGATGTCGATCCTGCTGTCGCTGTTGACCACTCACTCGGCGGATCGGCTCATCGTCATCTACGTGGATTTCAAGGGGGAGGCCGGCGCCGATATTTTCCGGCATTTCCCGCAGGTCGTCGCGGTTATCTCGAACATGGCCGAGAAGAAGTCATTGGCCGACCGGTTCGCCGACACGCTGCGCGGTGAGGTCGCCCGCCGGGAGAACGTGCTGCGGGACGCCGGTCGCCGCGTGCAGGGCAGCGCCTTCAACTCGGTCACCGAATACGAGGCCGCACGGCCTGCCGCCGAAGCTGCTGGAATCGATCTTCCGCCGCTGCCGACGCTGTTCGTGGTTGCCGACGAGTTCACCCTGATGCTGGCCGAACATCCCGAGTACGCCGACCTGTTCGACTACGTCGCCCGCAAGGGGCGGTCGTTTCGGATCCACATCCTGTTCGCCTCGCAGACCCTCGACATCGGCCGGATCCGCGACATCGACAAGAACACCTCGTATCGCATCGGGCTGAAGGTGGCCAGTCCGGCGGCTTCCCGGCAGATCATCGGCGTCGAAGACGCCTATCACGTCGAATCAGGCAAGGAACACAAGGGCATCGGCTTTCTGGTACCCGCTCCCGGCGCCGCCCCGATCAAGTTCCGCAGCACCTACGTCGACGGCATCTACGACCCACCACGCCCGGTGA
>NZ_JBSXPP010000028.1:0-36760 GCF_054073305.1 Mycolicibacterium sp. CBM1
AGCAAGTTCTAGAGTCCTGTAGCCCGATGGTGGGCGAGAAGGGACGATGAACGTATGGCTGGTCGGAAGCGGAACTCCGCAGAAGACATCGTGCGCAAACTGCGCCGTGCGGACGAACTGGCCGCCGAAGGCAAGACCGGCGAGGAAATCGCAGCCGAACTCGAGGTGTCTGCGGCGACGTTGTACAACTGGCGTCGCGCCTACGGCGGGATGGACACCGATGCCGCCAAGGAACTCAAGGAATTGCGCGAACAGAACGCCCGACTGAAGCGATTACTGGCCGAGGCCGAGCTGGTCAAAGACGCCTTGCGGGAGGTCGCAAAGGGAAAATTTTAGGCCCAGCTGCCAAGCGCCGCGCCGTCGGCATGCTCACCTCCATGATGGGCATGTCGGAACGGTTGGCGTGCAAAGCCGTTGGGCTGCCCCGCTCCACCTGCCGTCGCCTGCCGTTGTCGCAGACCCCCGCCGATCCCGATGCCGAGATGCGGGCCTGGCTGCGCACGTACGCGACGAAGAACCCATGCCATGGGTTCCGCCGTGCCTGGGCGGCGTTGCGCTACGACGAGCGCCGTGAGGTCAATTTGAAGAAGATCCACCGGCTGTGGCGCGAGGAAGGGCTGCAGGTGCGGGTGCACAGTCCGCGCAAGCGGGCCGGGGTGTCGTCGATCCCATCGATCGAGGCCGATGCCCCGAACGTGGTGTGGGCGATCGACTTCCAGTTCGATTCCACCGTCGACGGCAAGGCCATCAAGATCGCCTCGATGATCGACGAGCACACCCGCGTCTCACTGCTGCACATCGTTGAGCGGTCGATCACCGCCGACCGACTCGTCGCCGATCTCGCCAACGTGTTCGCCGCAGCGGGTGGGCCGCCGAAGGTGCTGCGGATGGACAACGGTCCGGAGTTCATTTCCCAAGCGCTGCAGCAGTTCTGTGACGGTCGGACTGGTATGTCGTATATCCCGCCAGGAGCGCCATGGAACAACGGACACATCGAATCGTTCAACAACCGACTACGCAAGGAGTGCCTCAACCGCAACCACTGGAACACCCTGCTCGAAGCCCGCGTGGTCATCGGCGACTTCAAGCACGAACACAACTACCGGCACCGCCACTCGGCCCTGGGCTACCGCACCCCGGCCGAGTACGCTGCCGTCTGCAGCTGCACCCACACCCCGATGGACTGCAACATCAACTGAAACTGGATCACACCACCCCGACTCAAGAACCGGGTGGACTCAGAATCGGGGACTCGCCACTTCACCGGCACATTCACTTCGGCCAGGGCCACGACTGGCACGACATCCTTGAAATGGACTGGCCCTCCGTTCGAGCGGACATCGAAGCGGCCCACTTGTCGGAATCAGACCCCCTACCCGTCCCCGATATAGACCTAGGCGAAGCGGCGTCCTCGAGGCCCGCCGGTGGAGTGAGTGTTGGGTTGGCGTGGGATTCCCTTGACGACGACGGATTCGAGCGCCTCCTGTACGACTTGTTGCGCTCGTTTCCGAACTATCAGAATGTTGAATGGCTGATGAAAACGCGCGCGCCGGACCGAGGGCGTGACCTGTCTGCAGAACGCGTGATCAAGGACGACGGCGGGACGACCCGAACTGAGCGAGTCATCCTCCAAGCCAAGCATTGGAGCGCCAATTCGGTCGGCCCGACCGACATCACAAATACATTGAGCACGCTGTCTCTGTGGGAACCTCCTGCGATCAGAGCGCTAATCCTTGCTACGAGCGGACGATTCACCACTGACGCTGTGGCG
This sequence comes from Mycolicibacterium sp. CBM1, assembly GCF_054073305.1. Classification (NCBI taxonomy): domain Bacteria; kingdom Bacillati; phylum Actinomycetota; class Actinomycetes; order Mycobacteriales; family Mycobacteriaceae; genus Mycobacterium; species Mycolicibacterium sp. CBM1. The sequence goes on from NZ_JBSXPP010000028.1 coordinate 1,772, forward strand.
ATCGTGGAGAAGCACAATACCGACGGCAAGATGCCGTTCATCGAACTCTGGCCCGACAGCCGTCTTGAGACACTCTTGTCCGAACGTCCTGAGCTGACCGCAGGCTATCGACTCCGCTCCTAGACTCCGAAACTCGGACCGGATGACGACACGCCGAGGTAACCCGGATTGCTACATTCCTTGTAAAATTTCTACATCAAATGTAGTATTTCGCTCATGCAGGCTTCTGACCTCGATGAATTCGCCCACATCATGATGTCTGGGTACCTCGCTACCGCCGATTACAGCCGGAAATTCAAATCCGAGTGGGACATTCCGCCCACAATGCTCGCCAAGGCGCACCATCTACGGTCGGTGGTGCAGGCCCAGATCGGCGACTCCGAGCGCTACCAGCTCCACAAAGAGTACGTCGAGTTTGGGCGGATTCAGGTGACCGACAACGAACTCAAGAAGACCTTCTTGCTGCGCAGCATGTCGGCCGTGTCGATCGAGAAGTCGCACAGCGAATGGACGCTGTTCGACGTCAAACCAAAGGTCGACGTGGGTCTGTTGATCTACCGGTTCGATAAGCCAGGACTGTCTCTTTGGCAGTCCGCTACGACCCACGCCAACAAGTCGAAGCGCCTCATCCCGAGCGGCGAAATGCACGCGATCAGCTTTTGGCGATTCGAAGATCTCCCGGCCGCGTCCAGAAAGTTCGATCAGGGCCAGATCGACGCGTTCGACGACCTGGGCAACCCCGATATCGAAGCGGGTGGCGAACCGCAGTGAACCGGCTGCGAGCATTTCGAGACATTGAGGGGCTCAACCAAGCCGACCTAGCTGACCTGTTCGGCCTGTCGGTGCCAATGGTCTCAGCGATTGAAAGCGGGCGACGCCCGTTCAACGGCGATCTGACCGCTATTGGGTACGCCCCACGCCGCCTCACCCTGCCAGACATGTCTGAGCCAATTCACCGCGCCCGCGCCTCCACCGCCGTCGCGGCGAAGAAACGCGCCAAAGAGCTTCTCCGTCTCGCCGGTGAAGTGTTTGGAGAACTGCTCGATGTCACACCGAACGCCCCCAGTGTGCTCCTACAAAGAGTGCCGAGTACGTCGGACCTCAACGAAATCGACGAATTGAGCGGCGAATTCCGCGCCTTGCTCGGCCTGGAGGATAACGGTCCCATCCGTAACCTCACCGCGGCCGTTGAGCGCGCGGGTGTCTGCTTAGTGCCGATACCCCACCTGCCGGGCCTCGACGGACTGTCGTCATGGGTGAACGGTATCCCGGTCATTGGCGCGGACCCGTTTGTCACCGGCGACCGATTCAGGATCACTGTCGGCCACGAGTGCGGACACCTGATGTTCCACAGCCGGCGCCACGACACCACAGAGAGCGAAGCCAACCGATTTGCGGGCACGCTGCTGTTTCCGCGCGACGACTTCGACGCAGCCATGGTTGACAGACCCACACTAAGGCACTTCATTGGTCTAAAGGGGTTGTGGGGTATGTCCGCGGCCGCGATCATCTATCGCGCTCATGAACTGGAATACATCGACGACTCACGGTACCGAGCGCTGCAGATCCAGATGTCCAAGTGGCGCAAGCGCGAGCCCGGAGAGATCGAACCGGTTGCGGGTAGCCTGTTCGGCCGTCTGGTCGAGGTAAACGGTGGTGTCGCCGCCGTCGCGAAGAGGCTCGGTGTGAATGCGAAACACCTTGCCTCGCTTGTGGATTGGAATCGTCGTCTGCGCGCAGTCTAGAACGCTATAAACTTCGACGTTGGAGCGCAGGCCGACGCGGTGAGAAGTTAGGAGGCCGGCCGGTCTGTTCGCACGTCATGGGCGGTTCTCTGGTAGACAAGTGCCCCAAGACGTGACGACCACAAATCGGCGTCTTGAAGAATTTCTCTCGCAATCGATTCAGGCGTGACGAAGATGTTGGCACTAGAGGTGAAAGCGGACTCTGCGCCCAACGCGACAGCCGCTACGCGATGGCGCAAGCCTCTCGCCATCAGATCTCGCGCAGTGGAGGTGGGTACTCCGTACCGAAGATGATCGGCGAACGCTGCAGCTGTGGGCGACAAGACCTCGCCCTGCTGGGCGAGGTAGTGCTGGAGGACTGCGAGCGCTTGTTCTACCAATGTCACGAAGTCAAACAAGACGACTCGGGTGTGGATACGTAGCAGTTGGTCCACTGAGAGCGCGGTGCTCTCGGCGATCTCTACGTAACGGCGACCTTCCAACCACGCGGCGATAATGGACCGAAGAACGTCACGTGGCTCGGCAATTTTTGCCTGATCGAAGGCGGAAGTCGCAATGTCTTCAAAGCCTGTTTGCTCAAAGGCCCAGTGCAGGGTCGCATCAAGCAGCCCGTCATCTAGTGGCGAATCCACCGTGAGCCAGCCGGCGTACCTCGGATACAGATCTGCGATAACGGAATCGACCAAACGCGGTCGCGCCCCGGTCTCCTGGATCCAGGCGAGCCGCCCTGAGGCACGCATTCCCAATAGTCGGGATACCCGTGCCTGGAACACGCGTATAAGCAAGTCCCGCTGCGGTGCATCTGTCTGTTGAGCGGCGAAGGTTTGTGAAGCAAGTGTTGTGGCGATGGCGGCGAACTCCTCGTCGCCGATCTCTTCATGGATGAGCTCGATTAGCGCGGCGTCGATTCCGTCAACGAGTGAGAGCAGTTGGGGAGTGTCTTCCAACGCTTCATTAGTCAAGCCAGCCGTCTGTCGGGCCAGTGCAGATTGCAACTGCCGCAGCAGCTCGATGAGCGCCCCGGCGACTGGCTCGCCCGGCGCGTTTTGGGCTACAGGTCTGATGTGTACCCATTGGCTATCATTAGCGCAGATAACCAATCCTCTCGTTGAACTTCCGGCACGTCCCGCGCGGCCCACAAGGTTCTTGATGTCGCGCGCGAGCATCGGAGTAGATTCTCCGGACGCGGATCCTCGGGTTACTGAATAGAGGACTAGCGTGCGGATGGGAAGATTGACGCCTTCAGCGAGGGTGCTGGTGCAAAGCACCATCGCGGAATGCCCATCCGCCAGCAGCTCTTCGAGCACCTCGCGGGTCTCCTGGGGCAGGTCCCCGTGATGGACGACCACCCCGGCTTCAAGAGCTCGAGTTCCTGTCCACCTTGAGCCAAACTCCTGCGTGAAGTACTCAACTGCGTCGGCGAGGTCTGCGGAATCTCTAATGGCGTCAAGGGGCTTCGGGAGCGGCAGTCCGCTGGCAATCTGCTTAAGAAATTCTTCTGCAAGCCCGATCACGCCTTGGTTACCTGTCTTGGTTGCCGCGAAGACGGCCACGGTACCCATAGCGAGCGCTTTGCGCGCTGTAGCAATCGCTTGTGTCTTCTTTGAGCTGTAGTCGTAGGTATTAGTTCGGCGTGTCGACGGGTTAATGAACTCGAAGTCCGTCAAAGCTAGGAAGCCCGGAAGCGTGTGTGCAGGAAGTGAAGTCGTGGGTTCTTGGAACTCGAGGCCTACGGTACGGCCTTTTCCTTTGCCGATTGACCTCAGCACGGCGTACTCGGCAATTGCGGGCCTGTACATACTGCGCACCACCGTGCCGTCGTTGCCGCCGAGCCAGGCGTTGATTTCCTCAACGTTGGGAACAATGGCTGACACGAAGACGATTCGAGGTGCAGATTCTCGGGCACGCAACCTGGCTAACAAGAGTTCTAGGCTCACCCCGCGCGAGTCGTCGGCGAGGAGGTGACCCTCGTCGCACACGACGAGCGATATCTCCGAGGCGATCTCAGGATGTGCACCAAGCAACCCAACGAGCGCTTCCGGCGTTGCGATGATCGCACGAACGGAGTCGAGATCTTCGCCTTCTTCCGGGCTCGGGACCGTTCCACCGTAGACGGTCCGGGTCTGCATACCCATCCCGGTCAGGTGTCGTCCAACTGAATAACGTAACTCGCGCGCAAGTGCGCGATAGGGAACGAGTAACACAGCTTTGGAAGCCGGGTCGCTGGATAGGTGGCTGAACAGGAGGGCCTCCGCGAGCGCGGTTTTGCCTGCTCCAGTTGGCATTTGGAGGGTGAAGGTTTCTGGGCTTGTTAGCAGCCCTGCCTCGATGGCCTCGATCTGGGACGGAAAGAAATCCCATACGGGTTGTGCTCGATCGAGGAATGAGGTGACAAGTGAATTCCATCGAGAATTGGCGCCATCCGGCAACACGGACCGAAGATTAGATGTTTGGAATGCGCGGAGTAGTGCGGCCTGCAGCCGGCGTGGCACCCACTCGTCGGGACCCTCCTGCAATGCGGATCGGGCTTCTAGGTCAGCCTGGGTAACTAACCCTCTTATGGCGTCGACCGAGCCGGCGCGGACACTAGATAGCAGATTCGCCACCCTCTCCGAGGTGGGTAGACGACGGCGGGTGAGAAGCTCAAAGCAGGTTAAGTGCACGTCGTCATTCCAGTCAGAGGGCTGGGTCTGACGCATGGTTAGCGTCGCCGACGCAGGAAAACCTCCGCAATAGAAGGCAGTGGCGCCGAAGAATAGCGCGTCGCGTTGCGCTTCGCGGCGCAGATCGCGGCTGATCGAGGACAATGCCCTCCCCAAAGCCGCCCACGAGTTGCGATCCGCGGAGTCTGCTCGCAGCATGTCGAAGAGCTCACCGACGAGGGCGTAGTACAGATCGCCTACGCGGCCGTCCAGGTATGCAATGTCACTCAGCTGCAATTGAAGTCGGAAGTCGTCGATGGCGAGACGGGTATCAGAATCAGCTATCCACCGACGAAGTATGTCCCTCACGGCGTGCTCGAGTCGTCAGCCACCACAGTCTCTAAAATCGAATCGTAAACAGACTCGTAGGTGCCTTTCAGATCAGGAACGACGAGCACTATGAGTGATCGGCCTTCCAAGTCGGGCAGTTCGGTGTCTTTAAGTTCGGACTCGATGAGGTCCGCGCAGACTACTGCGACCGCTCGAAATTCACGTGCCGCAGCCGGGTAGTCCACCGCCTTGATGAACCGGTCTAGCTGGCTAACAGATACAGTCTCTAGGCCTGTATCTAGAGCTCGTTCGCGTAGCCAGACCAGCGTCTTGACCAGCCTGCCGTCGCTGTCCTTTTCGGAATCTGTTATGGCTTGTAGGATCGGCGAACTCGCGCTCTTCGTTGACTTGGTCTTCACCTCCGAACAGATCAGGCGATCGTAGGCGGACGCCTTGGGCCACTCGGGCAAGACGAACTGCACCACGTCAGATCGGGGCGCTGCCTTGGTGCGGTCGTTCTTGAGCCGCCACTTTCTTGGGTCAAGCAACTCGCTTTGATGGTCTTCGATAGCCTGCACGAGCGACGTGAGGATCTCCCCGAAATCTCCAGCCATGACCGAGCCGCGATCAGGAAGCTTCACTTCGACGATCTCGCGTCTCGTTGCACCTGTCTCCGTCACCCGCTGGTCGACAGCGCCGTCAGTGATGTAACACCGACGGAACGCGACGCCCAGTTCGGGACTGAGCTTGGCCGCGAATCCAGCCGTCATCTTGATCAGTACATAGTCGGACTGTTGAGAACTCGTCACCATACCGACAAAGGATTCGGGGTCAAGCCCAAGATCACGCACGGCTGAGCGCCCAGCCTACGCAGCCTTCCGGCTCGACATGCAGACGTTCGATCACCACTTAACTTTCGACCTCTCGACGTGGCTGTCACATGAATTCCTTCGGGATGGACCGGTTGGCCCGTTGTATCGGGCCCAGGGTTGGGCGGCCAACGCGGCGTGTCGATGCACCACCTGGTCGCTGTAGCCGAGCATCTCCGCCACGACCGGTGGCGGCACCTGTGTGACGAGGTCGCGCAGCGCAGTGTTACGAGCACCCAGTAGGTCCATACCTAGCCATCGCAGGCGATACATCAGTGTGTTGGGGTGTAGGTGCTCGCCAGGTCGATAGCCCGGAAACAGCCAGGGATTATCTGCTCCTGCTGTACGAAGGTTTGGTCTGTTGGTGACGTGGCTCTTGAGCAGTGCAGCGAATGGCTCAGGAACGGGCGAGGGAGTAACGCCGAGTTGGAGCGATAGTCCGTCGGTAGAGACAAGCACCTTGCTCATTGGTATTGATGCGACCTTCACGAGTGGCTGGGCGTAGAGGAGTAGCAGGGTTCCGGCAACTCGGTAGGGGAGCGACTCGCTGTCGCCGGACAGAAGCTCTCGAATCCACTCGAGCCGCTGATCTTGCGTGAGAACCCGGACCGTCCTGGCCTGCCGATGTCCGAGCGTGATCGATCCATTAACCCGCATCTTTCTGCACCAGATGATGAACGTCCGGATGAGGTGCCGTGTCGTCGGCCCCGTGGTGACCCAGAGGTCCACGTCTTGCTGAGTGCAGTCCGCGATCGTTCGTCCATGTTCGGTTCGAAGCCACTGAAGGAACTTCAGTGCCTCGGTGATGTCCTGCTTCGAGGCGTGAACGGGTCCGCGCGTCGGCTTCCCAGCGAGTGCTAACTCGTTGATTCGTTTGAGGTGGTGCCAGGTAGCGAATTGTCTTATTGGCTGCGCTATCTCGGCGTCAGACACCCCGCGCAGCTTGTCGTCGATCCACCGCTCGAAGTAGGCGAGGTACTTGTCGCGGGTCGGCAATACTTCGTGGTGCTGCAGGATTGCGCGGAGATGGTCGACGTGTCGGCCGCTGGGCTCGTATTGGTCCAGGCCGTCGTGGGTGAGGGGAGTGGTGCCATCTCCGAGGGAGCGTAGGAGTCCTTGAACCTTGTCCGATCGTTTCCACGTGATGATGCTCTCGGCGCGATCAGCTGCGCACAGGGCGTCGATGAGTCGCGTGAAGCTCGCGGGAGAGTCCGGGTGGAGGAACGCCCGCTCAAGGTCTTCGCGGAGGCTGCAACGTGCGCATACGTTGCCGCGGTAGGGTCGCCGCTCCTCGTTGCACGACGTGCAGTAGAAGTTCTGGCGGATTCGCGCGCAGTCTCGACACACCGCTTGATCGCCGATGTCCAGTCGCCCCGGCAAAAGGCGGTGGAATCCGCAGCTGGGACAGTCGCCGTAGAGGCTGGTTGCTTCGTAGTAGCAGGAATTGCAGATGCGGCCGTCTGGCCATGTTGCTGCCGTGCGCCGCATCTCGCGGTGGCAACGAGCACACTCCATTGACCCGTCGGTGACTTTGGGTCGTCCGCGAACGGTATTTCGGCGCAGCGGTTCAATCGTCATCGCTGAGGATCCGAGCACGTTTGGGGCGGATGGCTTTGTTCAGTTCTACGACGTTCTCTCGGCCAGCACTGACGGCCTTCTTTCGGGCGTCCGCAGCGGTGACAGTGACGAGATCGTCTGGACCGCAGTCGAAGATGTCGCAGAGCGCGGCGATGAGCTTCAGAGAAACCCGTTCGGGTCGTTGGTGGACGAGCCGGTAGACCTGTGGCCGAGACAGCGTGATCCCGCGTTCGTTCAGCCGAGGTATGAGATCGGTGCTGTTGTGCATCTGATGACCCGCCATGAGCTCGGCGAGGCGCCATTGGTAATCGACATCGCGTTTCATCCGGCGTCGCCGTTCTGTCTCGGCTGCAGCGCCGCGGCGATAGTGGCGTCGAGCGCGTTTCGCAGTGTCCGGGTGCGGTAGTCACTGCTGACACAGCTATAGATCGCTGTGGTCGACGCGTGCTCATGACCCATTTGGTGCTGAACGAACATCGCATCCCAGCCGGCTTCGAGCAAGTGCGTGGCATAGGACCGTCGGAACGAGTGGAGATCGAGACCGGGCGAGAGGTCGAGATCGTCACAGTAGCGGCGGAACCGCCTGATGAGTGTGGTTTCCGAGACGAGATTTCCGCGTTCGCTGGGGAACAGGTCGATCCCGTCGTCCATATGGGGCTGACCATTCTCCAGCCAGTCGACCAGCACTTCGGGCGTCCAGTCGAAGACTGTCAGCACGCTGCGCCGCTTCGGCGGGGAGCCCTTCTTCGCTTTGCCGTAACGCACATGAACCAGGCCGAACTTTCCGAACTCCTTAGCGTGGGGGTTCCTTGCGAAGTCGACCGTCTGCAAGTGGGCCAATTCGTTGAACCGCAACCCATACGAGTAGGCAATCTTGAACATCACGGCGTCGCGGTATGCGGGCAGCCAACCCTTTCTGCCGGAAGCTACGACGGCAGATACCTGCTCGTCGGCATGATCGAAGAAGTCTTGAAGTTCACGCTTGGTGAATGCGCGTTTCTCGGGTTGGGCCTCGTTCTCCTGGACGTGTCGAGCGGTGTTCCAGTCGAAGAAGACTTGGGATGGGTGAGTCCCGAACAGTGCTTCGCAGACGCGGTCCCAGCCGTAGTCCGGATTGCTGACATAGGAGCAGAACTGTCGCAGGCCGACCTGATACGAACGGATAGACGACTGGGCGAGTTTGTGGATACTGCGAAGATCGCCGAAGAACTCGTCGACCATGGCGACGGTCCAGGTCCATGGGAACTCGTTCGAGTGCTCGATGAAGCGCTGCACCTGCTTGATGCGGGCGTCGATAGTCTCGAACTGCAGATTGCGGCTGAGTTGTTGGTTGCGCCAGCCCTGGAGCATTTCGGCGACTGTCTGTTCTTCGGGGTGCAGGGGCCTGACCGCGTCAACGAGATGCGCACGTCCGACGTCGTCGACTGCCACCCGAAACTCCTGCCATCTGGTATCAACAGATGAATCAATGATTCATCTGTTGCATCATCAAGTCAAGACCCCAGGTCAGCGTGTCGCCCGAGCGGCCGCCTGAGAAGCTGACTCAGCAGCCGACGATAGTCCGCACCGCTGGGGCGGTGGGCGGAAAGTCCTGCGACACAGATGAAAACGACGGGAGGAGTGATGGTCGGCAAGCGGCCAGGCCGTGATTCATCTGATGCAATATGCAGTGGTTTACTTGACATAATGTGGCTTATCGGCAAACGGCAATACCAGGTCAACCCTAAACGACCCGCCGGGACCCGTCGTCGCTGATTACACGTGCGCCTGCCCAGCCGCGCGTAGGCGCACCTTCGTCGGAGATGTCCCTCACTCACTAGCTCCGACATTCCCCGCCTGCAGCCGACCCCGAGACCAGAGATCGCAATGCGCAGCAGTCTCTCGCCAACGGGTCGGCGCATGCGTCAACTCTGACTTGAGGCCGGACCAATGGCGCTAGCCACCCGAGTGCCCTTCGAACGCAATTTCGTCACTGTGACGGTTTAGCGCATCCCAGTCCAGCCAGCGTCCCGCGGCGCCGCGGCGATCGCTCACGGCAGTCGGCGCACACTCCGGTGCGCACCCGGTACACGCCCGCCTCACTGCGACAGCGTCGCGACGGACAGTTCGTTGCCGCTCTCGAAGAAGGTGGACGAAAATTCAACACCCTCTCCGGCCGACCCTCATGCCGTGAGGCAAACGACGCCTTCCCTATCTGCTCGCGGGTACAGCCGGCTCGATCGCCACATTCGTCACAGTGACGTTTCTCCGTAGGGCTGGATTATCAACTGCGGCAGTCTATTTCCGCGCGCATCAGTCCGCGACGTTGAACGCCTTGATCACCTTCGTCGGCGCCACCCGCACGACAAGCTCACCAGGCACCGCATTTCGGCGACCGAACTCCTCGGCACGATCAGCGCCCATGTACCGCCCACCGATCCGGGTGGCGGTGTCCATCAACTCGTCGACATCCTCGCTTGTCGTGGCAACACCTTGCACCTGGACGAACGAGAACGGCGGACGGTCGTCGTCGACACAGATCACCACGCGCGGATCACGTTGCAATGCACGGCTTTTGGCGGTGTCCTTGCCGGTGTTGAAGACGAGACACTGGCCGTCCACAATGAACCAGACCGGAGCTACCAACGGCCGACCATCTGCCGCAACGTATCCGAGCTTGCCAGTGCGGGTTCCTTCGGACAGAAACGCGATCACTTCGTCAGAGAGTTGGTCCACACCGACCAGCGTAGGCCGCTGACGTGAATTCCGATCATCTACCGCGCTTGCGCGACCCAGATCCCGACAGGTTCAGCTCCACCGCCCTCCGCGCCACTTCCATTCCTCGACACCCTCGGGATCCGCGCGTTTGACCACCATGCGAATCTGCGCCAGCAGGTCACCCCGCCAATCAGCGAGCTCGTCAATTTGTGCGTCGATCAAGTCTGATGCGGAGACGCTGTCGTTGTTGGTCATTCTCGGTGACTACCACTCGTTGCGACCTGCTGTAAACCGCTTGACGGCAGCGATCGGAGGATGGTGCGATTTTGAATCCAGCCGCGTTCGGCGTATCTTTTCCGACGGCCCAGAATCGTTCCGGAAAGCAAAGAAGATGCGTACTCAGTACAGAACTCGCGGCTTCTCGACCCGTCCGCAACGGAATCTCCGCTCCCATCGCGTCTTGCGACCGATGGCCGGGCAGTGCTTCGAGATCGACATCCAATTCGAAGCCAATCGGTGGATCATCCAGATCCCCGAGATCAACGATGTCGCAGAAGCTCCCTCGCGCGGCGAGGTCGAGCTCGCCGCGCGCGAACGCATCGCCACCCGCACCGGTATCCCGCTGGGGTACATCTCGGTGTGGGTCCGCGACTGAGCCCACCGCCCGGCCTTACTCCGGCGTTCGAGCAGACGCTTTCTGCGCCTCGACCAATTCCGCCAGCCGGATGATCTCGCTCTGCAGGCTCTCGATGTGTGCAACGGTCGCTGCCCGCTCCGCATTGTCCTCGGCGGCCACCCGCTGAACGATCCACGTTGCCACCGCGGCCGTGATCGCGCCGACCAAACTGATACCGCCGATCATCAGCAGCGCGGCCACCACCCTGCCCAACACCGTCACCGGATACAGGTCACCGTAACCGACGGTGGTGATCGTGGTCAGCGCCCACCACACGGCGTCGCCGAAGCTGGTGATCTTCGCGTCCGGCGCTCGCCGCTCCGCCTGCAAAACCGCCAATGAGGACGCATAGACCAGCAACACCGCGCTGAACGCGGTGAACACCACCACCCGGCCGCGGATCGCGTCCCCCAGCGCGCGTTGCAGGGCACCGACTAGCGCGACCAACCGCAGCAGACGCAACGGACCCAGGAACGGCAGCGCGACGATCGCCAGGTCGACCAGATGCCGAAAGAACCACCGCACCCGATGCTCGGCCAGCACCAGCCGCGCGAGGTAGTCGACCACGTAGGGCAGGTACAGCACGAACAGCATCCCGCGCACGATGTGCGCGTTGATGCCCTGCGGCTGAGCGAGGACCTCCACGGAGTACAGGGCCAGGAACACCGCCGCGATTGCGGCAAGTGGCCACTCCGCAAGCGATTCCCAGCGCTGCAGCCGCGATTCCGTCGCCTCCGCCGCGGGGTTCGTCTGCTCTTCGATGGTCACGGTGTGTCTGGCTCCTGCTCACTGGTGGGCTGTCGAGAGCGGATCGCCTGGTCGGTCAGGCTTAGCGCCATCAGCACGTCGACGGCAGTGATCACGAGGCCGGTATAGTACATCCATTTCACCGTCGGATCCGGCTGGACGGCGAAGTACACGATCAGAAAGATCGGCCCGACGACGCCGAACAGTAGGCACATTGCCTGCAACCGCAGGTACACCCGCAAGGTTTCCACGGTCACTGCGGCCCGCGGGCGACCGGCCGACCAGGGTCCGAACTCCACTGCGACCACGACCCGGGAAAGAGTGCGGCCGGTCGGCCGGCCGCCGCGAGTGCGGCGACCGCGACAGCCGCCGTGACGCCCGATCCGCAGTAGATCCCGACCGGCGCGTCGGCGGCCACTCCCCGTTCGGCCAGCAGCTCCGCCAGCGCAGTGGCCGGCAGGAAGGTGCCCGCCGCGGAGAGCAACTCGGTGCTCGGCAGATTCCGCGCGCCCGGTATGTGGCCGGCGACAGGGTCCACCGGTTCCACGTCGCCTTGAAAACGTTCCGGCGCACGGGCGTCGAGCAGCGCACCGGTGTCGAGCCGCTCGGCGGTCAGCGTCGCCATGGCGCCGTTGTACAGATCGTCGTGTGTCACCGTGACGTCCCCGGGCGGCGGGTCGACCGGGCCTGACTCCAGCCCGCCACCGGCTGCCGCCCACGCCGACAATCCCCCGTCGAGAATGCGAACCCCGCCGATGCCGGCCGCGGTCAGCACCCACCACGCCCGCGCCGAGCCAGCCCTGTTCCAGTCGTCATAGACCACGACGGGGCGTCCCTCGCGAACACCCCAGCGCCGCGCGGCTGCCTGGACAGCCGGCCCGGACGGCAGTGGGTGCCGCCCACGACCGGTGACCGTGTGGTCGCTGAGTTCGTCCTCCAGCGACACGTACACCGCACCGGGAATGTGCTGGTGGAGATATGCGGCGCGGCCGTCGGGCTCAGAGAGTTGCCAGCGGACGTCGAGAACCGTGACCGGCTCGCCGGCGGACACGGCAGCGAGCAGCGCGTCGGGGCTGATCAGAACGTCAGCGCGCGTCGTCATCGGAGTCTCCGTTCCTTCTGCCCAGCATGACCATCGACGATCATCCCCCGGTTCCGTTGCGCGCGAAGTCGCGGCCCCCGCGAACGACGGTAGGGTCGGCGACGTGACCAACCCTGCCACCTTCACCGTCGACGGCCGACCACGTGCCCGCGGCCTGGGCATCGCCCTACCCGGAGAACCGGGACCGCTCAACGCCATCACCGACGTCGCCGGCGTCGAGGTGGGTGTGACCACGTTGATAACCGGGGATGGGCCGCTGGTGGTCGGGCAGGGACCGGTACGCACCGGCGTCACCGCGATCCTGCCCCGCGGTAGAGCAGGCGTCGGGCAGCCCTGTGCGGCCGGCTGGTTCTCGCTGAACGGCAACGGCGAGATGACCGGCACCACCTGGATCGAAGAATCGGGTGCCTTCAATCTGCCTGTGCTGCTGTCGAACACGCACGCAATTGGCGCCTGCCACACCGGGACGATCTCCTGGGTTAACCGAGTCCACCCGGTGCTGGCGCGTCAATGGCTGCTGCCGGTGTGCGCCGAGACCTGGGACGGCTACCTCAACGACATCAACGGCGGCCATGTTCGACCCGAGCACGCCGAGGCCGCCTTGGATAACGCCGCCGGCGGGCCGGTCGCCGAAGGTTCGGTGGGCGGCGGTACCGGGATGAACTGTTACGAGTTCAAAGGCGGCAACGGCAGCGCATCCCGCATCGTGCGCTACGGGCCGCACACCTTCACCGTGGGCGCATTCGTCCAGGCCAATTTCGGTGCCCGCCAGGAACTCACCGTCACCGGCCGCCATGTCGGTCCGCAACTTACCGTCGACAACGAGCTGGCCGGCGGTTGGTTCGCCGCGGACCTCAACCGGCCGCCCCCCGGTGCGGGGTCGGTGATCGCCGTCATCGCCACCGATGCCCCGCTGCTGCCCGGCCAGTGCAAGGCGCTCGCCAGACGGGTGCCGCTGGGTCTGGCCCGCACCGGTACCACCGGAAGCCACTTCTCCGGCGACATCTTCCTGGCCTTCTCCACCGCCGAGACACCACATCTGGCCAGCCACTTCCCCATCGGCGAGGTCGGCGAAGACGAGTTCGGGCGGATCACATTCCTGCCGTGGGGGCGGATGGACGACTTCTACACCGCCGTCGTACACAGCGTCGAGGAAGCCGTCCTCAATGCCCTGGTGGTCAACTCCGATATGGTCGGCCGAGACGGGCATCGCTCTCCGGCGCTGCCACACGACCAGCTGCAGGCCCTGCTCTGATTCAGACACTCAGCGTCGGTATGGAACCCGGCTTGGCGAAGTCGATCTGAGCAGCCGGGTTGGCGATCGCGGTCACCAGCCCGGTCCCGAACGGGCCCAGGTCGTCGAACAGGGTTGCGCTGCCGACCGAGACCCCGTCACAGGTCCAGTGCGAGTCACCCTGGACCGCAATGTGTTCGGACTCAGGTAGCCGTGAGAGCGCGACGGTGAGGTCACCGTTGATGTACCCGATTCCCTTGGTGCCGAGGTTGCTCACCAGGCTGGTGGCCTCGGCGACGACGACGGCGCGCACGAACGGAGTGACGGGGTGGCCGGCCACTACGTCGATCGGGCTGTGGCACACCCGCTTTCGTGACGTGTTCTGGTGTACACCGCCCTCGGTGTTCCACCCGGCGTCATCGCTGCCGATCAGAAACGCGTGCGGTTGCGCCGGCGCAGGCATGTCGAAGACGGCGTCGCAGAACCACTCCTGTCCCGGCGGCGGCTGCGACCGGCGATATTGCACCATCGTCGCGCGGGCCACGGTCACCTCGCCTTGGCGGATCTCGCATTCGGAGTTGCGCACCCGGTGCCCGTCGCGAACCAGTCGCACGATCACCGTCGTCGGTACTCGGCGGGCCGCCTTGAACAGGTCGACAGTCAGCCGGGCGGGCAGGAATCCCTCGGCGCCGTAGCGTTGCTCGAGGTTCCAGGCCGCCAGGCTCACCACCGCCGGGCCGTTGAGCATGTCCTCGCCCCAGCGGCCGCGGGCATTCTCGGTCGGGTGGAAGACGCCGTCGGGGTCGGAAACGAAATGCGCCGCTCGGGTGACCATCGAGGCATCGTCGCACAGGGCCATCCGGTCCGGTCGGCCGGATCCTTAGCCGACATAATCACGTCGGTCTACCCGGGCTGTACCGGCGCCGGCATCTCCCGCGCCCCACCGCGGGCGGCGCCCATCCCGGCGGTGACCACCAGTGCCATACCGACGATCGCGGCCACCCCGGGCACCTGGTGCAGCATCAGGAACCCGATCAGCAGCGCCAGCGCCGGTTCCATGCTCATCAACGTGCCGAAGGCCGCGGCGGTCAGCCGCCGCAGGGCGAGCAATTCGAGAACGAAGGGCGCCATCGGCAACAGCAGCGCCAGCCCGAAGCCGATCAGGATCATGTCCGGGGTCATCCGGGGCAGCACCGCCCACCCGACCGCCGCGGTCGTCACCAGTCCCGCGACCGCCATGGACACCGCCAGACCCTGCAGGCCGTCGACTCTGTCGCCGACCCGCTGGGTCAGCTGGATGTACGCCGCCCAGCACAGCGCCGCACCGAGCGCGAAGCAGACCCCGGCGGGATCGATGGTGCCGTGCCACGGCCCGGTCAGCAGCACGATGCCGGCCGCGGCGAGTGCCGGCCAAGCCCACCGGCCGGGGCCCCGTCCGCTCACCACGGCGACGCCCAGGGGGCCGAGGAACTCCAGCGCACTGGCGGTGCCCAGCGGGATGCGCGCCAACGCCGCCATGAACAACATGGTGGTCAGTGCGGTCACCATGCCGAGGACGACGCAGATCCCGAACGTGGTCCGGGTGAACGCCGCGGGGCGCGGCCGAACCAGCAGGGGGAATAGCAGACCGGCCCAGGCCAGCCGCAGCCATGCCGCCCCTTCGGCGCCGATCCGGCCAATGAGACCCACCGCGATCGCGAGTCCGAGTTGGACGCACACCATCGAGCCCACTGCCAACGCGGAACCGATGCGTGCCGGGTGACCGGTCATGCTGGCATTCAACGGCACCGGCGCCCGGCGGCGCCAATCATTTGGCGGCCCCTCAACCGGTGACGCGGTCGACCAGCTCGCGCGCCAACGCGAAGGCTGAGGTTGCCGCCGGCGAGGGTGCGTTGCGGACATGCGAGACTGCGCCCTCGCGGGAGATGACGAAGTCGTCGACGAGCGTCCCGTCACGGGCTACCGCCTGCGCCCGAACCCCCGCGTGGGAACTGCCGTCCAGGTCCGCCAGCGTGAGGCTGGGCATGTAACGCGCCGCCGCCGTGACGAAGGCCCGCCTGCTGCTCGCCATCCGAATCTCGGCCAACCCCACCCGCCAGTACCGCCGTCCCACGCGCCAGGTACCCGGCCAGGTCAGCGTGTCCCACGTGTCGCGAGGACGAAACCGGCTCAACGAGTACGCATCACGGGCGGCGACCATCATCGCCGTCGGCCCGAGGGTGACGTCGCCGGTGATGTGCTTGGTGATGTGCACGCCGAGGAACGGCAGATCGGGATCGGGCACCGGATAGATCAACCCGTTGAGTCTCGGCTGGGGCGTCCGCCGCAGGCCGAGGTAAGCGCCCCGGAACGGCACGATCTGCGGGTCACGCGGCGCCCCGGCGCGCCGAGCCAGCCGATCGGCCCACAGGCCGGCGCACGCGATCACCCGGCGTGCCCGAACCGGCCCCCTCGTGGTCTGCACCACCGGGTTGTCGGCCGCATCGATCCTGTCGACCGAAGTGTCGAATGCGACGGTCACCCCGCGTCCGGATAGCTCCGCAGCCAGGGTCCGGCAGACCGCGGGATAATCCACGATTCCGGTGTTCGGTGCATAAAGTGCCTGCAGGCCTACGGCATTCGGCTCGATCTCGGAGATCTCGGCCGCGCTGATCCGGCGCAGGCCTGGCACCGCGTTGGCGATGCCGCGAGCCTCCAAGTCGTCGAGGCGGGCCAGTTCGCCGGGTGCGGCGGCCACAATCAACTTGCCGCAGCGCTCGTGGGCAATGGAGTGTTGTTCGCAGTACTCATACATCAGCCGAGCACCCTCCACGCACAGGCGCGCCTTCAGCGACCCCGGCAGGTAATAGATGCCACCGTGGACCACCCCAGAGTTGTGGCCGGTCTGATGGTGGGCCGGCCCGCTTTCGCGCTCCAGGATCAGTACCGAATCGTCGGGCCGCCGCGCGGTCCACTCCCGTGCCACTGCCAGACCGACGATGCCGGCCCCGACGATGACGAGGTCATGAATCGGCGGTGTCATCGTCCTCAGCCGTGGCCACCGCACGCAGCACGTGCGCCCTGCGCTGTTCGATGGCACGACCGAATTCCTGTAACAGCAGCGGATTCTCGTGCACAATGCGTTCGATCTGATCACGCCCGACCGACACCACGGTGACCTCACCCACCGCGTAGGTCGACCCGATCACGGGCTGACGGGTCAACGTGGTCTGGCCGATGAATGACCCCTTCTCCAGGGTGCCGACGATCACCTCCGCCCCGTCTTCGTTGGCGACGGTCAACTGCAGCTCACCGGCGACGACGAACTTCATTCCGCCCGGGATGTCGCCCGAACGCTGCACGAGTTCGCCGTCGGCGAACCGCTCCAGATGGGCGTACGGGGCTAGCTCCTGCTGCTCCTCGCGATCGAGGCGCAAGCGTGAGGCCACTACCGACTTGATGGCGGCGGCGACCCGCTCCGGCGTCGAGAAGTCGTCCTCGGCCTCGTCCAGGTGCAGGCCGGCCCGACGTGCCGAATACCAGATCCAGCGCAGGAACGTGGCTCTGGCCTTGCCGTCGTCGGCCGGGGTGCGCAGCGGGATCTTGGTCTGATACTCCTTGGCACCCAAGGCAACCGCCGACGGGCTGCGATCCGGATGGCATTGCGGCAACTCCGAAGCCACCCGCACCAGCATCGCGCACACCTCGTCAGGGGCGTCGGACAGCCCGAAGACGCTGGTGACCGTAATGGTATGCCGGTCCGGTGGGCGGCTGAGGTTAGTGAAAGACGCACCGGCCAGAACCGAGTTCGGTGTGATCTGCAGCCCGGTTCCGGTCTCGAGATGTACTGCGCGCCAGTTGACCTCGACCACCCGACCCTTGGCCGCCGGGGTGTCGAGCCAGTCACCGATCTTGAACGGCTGCTCGAAGAGCATCAGCAGACCGGAGATGATCTGGCCGACCGAGTTCTGCAGGGTCAGGCCCACGACGATCGAGGTGACGCCCAGGGCGGTGAACAATCCCTTGACGTTGGCGCCCCAGATGTAGGCGAAAATCCACGCAACGCCGACCGCGATCAGCAGAAAGCGGACGACGTCGAGGAAGATCCCCGGGATCCTCTTGCGCCAGCTGCCCTCCGGGGCACCTCGGAACAACGTGGCATCGACCCCGGACAACAACAACACCAGCACGACGAAGGCGACCAGCGTTCCGACCATGCGTACCGGGGTGGACTGCGGCGGAACTTGACTGGCTTCGAGCAGTAACAGCAGCAATGCGCCCAAGGGCAGCAGATAGTTGCGCAACAGAGTCACCGGCTTGGCCAGGAAACTGTTTCTCCGGCGCAGCGCGTGCTGCAGTTCGGTGAGCAGGATCAACCCGACCGGGAGTCCGACGGCAATGCCGATGGCCCAGTAGAACCACCCCGAGCTGAAGACGTCAGCCATCAGTCCTCCTCCGAGGCTTGCCACACCGACTCAGCGGATCCATCGACGGTGACCGTGCCCGCCTCGGTGAATGCCACTGTGTCGCGAAGCGCTTCGTACACCCGTGAGGTGACGTAAATCCCCGGGCGCGAGGAGCCGTTCTTGACCCGGTGTGCCAGGTTCACCGCGCTGCCCCACATGTCGTAGACCACCGAGGGGCTACCGGTCAGACCGCTGCCGACGTCGCCGGTGTCGATGCCAGCGCGCATACTCACGCTGACCCCTGTCTCGCTGCTGAATCGCTGCAGAATCCGTCCGCATTCCCGCGCGAAGTCCACGGTCCGGCGGACGTTGTCCAGCCTGGGTACGGTCAGCCCGCAACTGCCCAGATAGCCGTTGCGCACGGTATTGACGCGTTCGATTCCCAGACCTGCACCGGCGGCGTCGATCTGGCGGGTCAACTCGTTGACCAGAGCCAGGTACTCGGCCGGCGCCAAGTCGGCCTGTAGGTGCTCCAGCCCGATCAGGTCGGCGAAGATGACTGTGACGTTGTGGTGTTCGCTGGCGATCGTCTCCTCGCCCTGACGGAATCGCTCCACCACCGGATCGGGCATCAGCGACTTGAGCAGTTCGTCGTTCTGCTGGCGTTGCTGTTTGAGCAGGTCGTCCTTGACGGTCAGGCTGCGGCTCATCTCGTTGAAAGCCCGGGTCAGTTCGCCGATCTGGTCGCGGCTCTCGACCGGGATGGCCACCGCGTAGTCGCCGGCGGCGATGCGTTGCACACCGTTCTCGAGCCGCCGGATCGGCCGGACAAAGACCTGCGCCAGGTACACCGCGAGCACGCAGACCACGAAGATCATCCCGACTGTGGTCAGCACCATCGTGCGAGTGAACGAGGACTCGCGCGCGAAGGCCTCGGCGGTGTCGACCTTGGCGATGATCGACCAATGCAGGTCTGAATCATCTCCGGCCAGAGGAGAATACGCTTCCAGAGTGCTGTTGCCCAGGTAGTCCCGGGACACCAGGGTGCCGGTTTGGTCCCGCTGTGCGTTGGCGGCGGCCGCCGAAACGTCCGGCTGGACCAGCGTGGTGCCACCGAGTTTAATGGCTTCGTCGGCGACATCGGCGGGAGTGCCCGCCGATATCACTTCCCGTTTGTAGCGTTGCGGATCTTCGAGGAACACCCGCGAATCCGACCGCATCAGGCCGTCGGGGCCGACGAGGAAGGTCTCCCCCGTCTTACCCAGCCCGGCTTTTTCCCATTGCCGGTCGAACGTCATCAACCGGTTGATCTTCGAGATCGGGAACTGCAGGGCCAGAACACCCTGCGTCCGGCCACCCACGACGACCGGAGCCACCATCCAAGCGGTGGGTTGCAGCTGGGCGGGCTGGTAGAACTCGAAATCGGTGAAACCAACGTAGTCAACCGAATTCGCGGACATCGCCTTGAGGTAGGCAGGGTGCAACTTGGAGCCCGCGTAGGGCCCGGTGACGATGTTGGTGCCCAGATCTACGCCCTTGTAGGCGGTGTACACCACGTTTCCTCGGCCGTCGATCAGTAGCGCGTCCTGGAACTCGTAGCGGGTGACGATCTCGCGGAAGAAATCCTGGTAACGCGCATTGGTCGCCGACCACGCGCTGCCGTCGCCGGCGTTGTCCATCGCAAGCGCCGCGTTGCCGTCGGGTAGCCGCGCGGTGTAGTTCGCCTGCAAATAGCGCTGGGCGTTGGAGGTCGGCAGCAGTGCCTGGGCGTCGAGCTGGGTACCGCTGTGATCGTCAGTCTGCTTGACAAATCCGTTGTAGTAGTCGACCACGTTCTGCCACTCCGGTGGGCTGACCGGGGCATCGGCCAGTTGGTCGAAACCGGCGGTGAAGCCGGCGAGCGCGTCTCCGGTACTGAAGCCGTGGCTGTAGATGATCAGCGAATTCCGCAGGTCCATGAACTGGCCCTGCAGTGCGCGGGCCTGCGCCTGCTGGGTACCGATGAGCCGGTTGAAGACCGCCGTGCGCAGGGACGTCCGGCCGACCTCGAACGCGAAGGCCCCGACCACGGCGGCAGCCAGCATGGTGCAGATCACCAGCATCAGGATCAGCTTGGACTGGATGCTGATCCGCGCCAGCAGTCGGTTGCGGCGCAACCGCTGCACCCTGCGCGGGCGCGGACTTACCCCGTCGGCTTCCGGCTCTGATGCGGCGGCGCCCCGTTCTTCCCTCTGCGTCATCGGCACCCCTTCGCGGTCACACCCCGCAGCTAACCGGCCACGGTGCAGACTAGCAGCACGTTGTGGCAAACGAGGTCCCCGTGATTGCTGTGGTCTGTGTCATGTTGCGGCCATCTCATGGCCCGACTGGCGAGACCCGCCCAGGGCTCCTGCCGGCGGAGATGATCGGATGGCGCCATGAACATCAGTTACGAGGACACGCTGCGCGAGGTCTCCACCGACAAGGGCGTTCTGCGCTATCACGAAGCTGGTGAAGGTCCGCCCCTGCTGCTCCTGCACGGCTCCGGCCCCGGCGTGACCGGCTGGCGTAACTACCGCGGCAACCTCGAGTTCTTCGCCGAGCATTTCCGCTGCCTGGTTCTGGAGTTTCCGGGCTTCGGGGTCAGTGACGACTTCGGCGGCCATCCGATGCTCGACGCCCAGGCGGCGGTACCGGTGTTCGTCGACGCTCTGGGGCTAGATCGCGTCGACGTGATCGGCAACTCGATGGGTGGCGGCGTCGGTATCAACTTCGCGATCAACCACCCCGACCGAATCGGCAAGCTGGTGACCATCGGCGGCATCGGCACCAACATCTACAGCCCCGGGCCCAGCGAGGGTATCCGGCTGCTGCAGGAGTTCACCGAGGACCCCAGCCGGCAGCGGCTGGTGGACTGGCTGAATTCGATGGTCTACGACCCCGCGCTGGTCACCGAGGCGCTGATCGAGGAGCGTTGGGCGTTGGCCACCGATCCTGAGACGCTGGCCAGCGCGCGGCGCATGTACGGCAAGGCTGCCTTCGCCGCAATGACGAAGATGATGCGCAACGCTGACTTCCCGCTGCCCTGGGCCATCATGCACAAGGTCAAGGCACCGACTCTGCTGACCTGGGGTCGCGACGACCGGGTCAGCCCGCTCGACATGTCGCTGATCCCGATGCGCACCATCTCCGACGCCGAACTGCACGTCTTCCCCAACTGCGGGCACTGGGTGATGATCGAGGCCAAGCAGGCCTTCGAGGCGACCGTCCTGAGCTTCCTGCGCCGCGGGCAGTCCCGCTAGTGCGTGACTAACGCGCCCGCCGGTCCGGCGCCCGGTCAGCAACACCGGTCTTCGCCGGCCATGAGCGCAGCCACGGTCGTGGCCCGCTGGTCGGGACAATGCGCCCTGGCGACGAGGGCAGCCGTCCACCATGAAGACGGCACACCTGACAGATAGGGACGCACATGACCGCTCGGGTGATCGACAAGACGATGGAGATAGCCGACCAACTGCGCGAGCAGGCGGTCGAGGCCGAGAAGATCGGCAAACTGACAGATACCACTGTCAAGAACATGAAGACGGCAGGGCACATCCGGCTGCTGCAGCCCAAGCAGTACGGCGGCCTCGAAGTGCACCCGCGCGAGTTCGCCGAGACGGTGATGGCGATCGCGGCGCTCGACCCCGCGGCGGGCTGGATCAACGGCGTCGTCGGTGTTCATCCCTACCAACTGGCATACGCCGATCCGCGGGTGGCGGCGGAGATCTGGGCCGACGACGTGGACACCTGGGTCGCCTCCCCCTACGCGCCGCAGGGCGTCGCAAGACCGGTCGACGGTGGCTACATTTTCAACGGGCGCTGGCAGTTCAGCTCTGGCACCGACCACTGTGAGTGGATCTTCCTCGGCGGCTTGCTCGGCGATGCCGACGGCAGGCCGGTCATGCCGCCGCAGATGCTGCACATGATCCTGCCGCGCAAGGATTACGAGATCGTCGAGGATTCCTGGGATGTGGTGGGCCTGCGGGGCACCGGCTCCAAAGACGTCATCGTCAAGGACGCGTTCGTGCCGACCTACCGCACCATGGACGCGTTCAAGGTGATGGATGGCAGCGCCCAGCGCGAGGCCGGCATGACCGAAACCCTCTACCTGATGCCGTGGTCGACGATGTTCCCGCTGGGAATCTCCTCGGCCACCATCGGCATTGCCGAGGGTGCGCTTGCCGCGCATCTGGACTACCAGCGTGAGCGGGTGAGCGCCGCCGGCACCGCCGTCAAGGACGACCCCTACGTGATGTACGCGATCGGTGAGGCGGCCGCCGACATCAACGCGGCGCGGCAGGAGATCTTGGCCAACGCCGACCGCATCTATGACATCGTCGACGCCGGCAAGCAGGTGTCGTTCGCCGACCGGGCGGCGGGCCGGCGCACCCAGATCAGGGCAGTGTGGCGCGCGGTAATGGCCGTCGACCAGATCTTCTCCCGCTCGGGCGGCAACGCGATGCGGATGGACAAGCCGCTGCAACGCTATTGGCGTGATGCCCACACCGGTCTAGCGCACGCCATCCACGTACCCGGCACCGCCTACCATGCGTCGGCTCTCAGCTCGTTCGGAGTCGAGCCACAAGGACCGCTGCGGGCGATGATCTGACGGGACCCGTGCGATGAGCGTGTTCAAGAGCCTCGGTTACGTCACCATCCAGACCTCCGACATCGAGCGGTGGCGACAATTCGCGTTCCGGTTGCTCGGATTCGCCGAGGGCACGGGCCCCGACCCCCACGCGCTCTATCTGCGCATGGACGAGCGTGCCGCGCGCATCGTCGTCACGCCGGGCGAAGCCGACCGGATCATCGCCGCCGGCTGGGAGGTCCGCGATCGGGCCGGACTCGACCAGGTCAGGCAGGCGCTCGACGGCGCCGGGGTGCCGTTCGAGCAGCTGTCACAGGCCGACGCCGACGCACGCCGCGTTGAGGAGGTCATCACCTTCGACGACCCCGCCGGCAACACCCTGGAGGTGTTTCACGGCGCTGTACTCGACCACAGCCCGGTCGTCACACCCTTCGGCGCACGGTTCGTCACCGGCGATCAAGGCATGGGCCATGTCGTGCTGCCGGCGCTGGATGCCAACGCCCTGTTCGAGTTCTACACCGCAACGTTGGGTTTCCTGTCTCGCGGAGCCTTCCGCGTACCGCTGCCCAAGGAGTTCGGCCCGATCAGAATCCGCTTCCTCGGCGTCAACGAACGCCATCACAGCCTGGCGATCGCGCCGGCGACCACCCTGCGCGACCCCGGGCTCATCCACATGATGGTCGAGGTGGACAGCCTCGACGCCGTCGGAGAGGCGCTCGACCGGGTCAACAAGGAAGGCTTCCAGCTGTCCTCCACCCTGGGCCGGCACACCAACGACAAAATGGTGTCGTTCTATGTCCGCGCCCCCGGCGATTGGGACATCGAGTTCGGCACCGGCGGTCTACGCATTGACGAAACGTATTACACCGCAGAGGAAATCACCGCAGATAGCTACTGGGGCCACCAGTGGGTCGGCGATCTGCCCGCCGCCATGCGGCCCTGACATGAGTCGACGACCATGGCTGGATTGACGAGAACTTCTAGAAAACAACGGGAACGGGGATGAGCCGGGTGCCTGATTTCGACCACGTGGTCGACGTCGTCGTCGCCGGATCCGGCGGCGGCATCACCGGCGCCTACACCGCCGCGCGAGAAGGCTTGTCAGTGGTGCTGGTCGAAGCCACCGACAAGTTCGGCGGTACGACCGCCTACTCCGGTGGCGGCGGGATGTGGTTCCCCTGCAATCCGGTGCTGCAGCGTGCAGGAAGCGACGACACGGTCGACAAGGCGCTCAATTACTTCCGGTCCGTCATCGGTGACCGCACCCCGGTGGCGCTGCAGGAGGCCTACATCCGTCGCGGGCCCGAGCTCATCGAGTACCTGGAGGCAGACGACAACTTCACGTTCACCGTGTTGCCGTGGCCGGACTACTACGGCGCTGCGCCGGACGCGCGGGCCGACGGGCTGCGCCACATCGTCGCCGCGCCTATCCGCGGTGAGCGGCTCGGGCCCTATGCCGGGCTGGTGCGCGGTCCGCTCGACCATGACCGGCTCGGAACGCCAGCTCCCGAGAAGCTGTTCGGTGGCCGGGCACTGATCGGGCGCTTCCTCGCCGCGCTAAGCGGCTATCCCGACGCGACGCTGCATCGCAACGCCGAGCTGACCGATTTGATCACCGACGGCGGTCGTGTGGTCGGCGCCGTGGTGCATCGGGACGGACATCCGGTGCGGATCGGCGCCCGACGCGGAGTCCTGCTCGCCGCCGGGGGCTTTGAGCACAGCGACCGGCTACGCCAAACCTTCGGCGTCCCAGGCGATCGCGCCGACACCATGGGGTGCCCCGGTAACACCGGCGTCGCTCTCGAGGCGGCGATTCGCGCCGGCGCCGCCGTCGACCTGATGGACCAGGCCTGGTGGTCACCGGGACTGACACACCCCGACGGCCGCTCGGCCTTCGCGTTGTGGTTCACCGGCGGCATCTTCGTCAACCAGGACGGCCGCCGCTTCGTCAACGAGTCGGCAGCCTACGACCGCATCGGGCGGGAGATCATCCGCGAGATGCAGGCCGGCCGGTTGACGGTGCCGTTCTGGATGATCTACGACGACCGCGAGGGCGAGGTCCCGCCCGTCAAGGCGACGAACGTTTCGATGGTCGAGACCGAGAGATACCGTGATGCCGGATTATGGTGCACCGCAGCAACGTTGACCGAGCTCGCCGAAATCATCGGGGTCTCCCCCGAAGGCCTGCAAGAGGCGGTCACCCGGTTCAACGACCTGGTCGCCGCGGGCGTGGACACCGACTTCGGCCGCGGCGAAGAACCCTATGACCGCGCCTTCTCCGGTGGGGAACCGCCCCTGGTGCCGATCGACACCGCACCCTTCCACGCCGCGGCTTTCGGGCTGTCGGACCTGGGCACCAAGGGGGGTTTACGGACCGACGAACACTCGCGGGTGCTCGACGAGTCCGGTGCCCCGATCCCCGGTCTCTACGCCGCGGGCAACACCATGGCCGCGGTCAGCGGAACCACCTATCCGGGCGGCGGAAACCCGATCGGTGCGTCGATGTTGTTCAGCCACCTGGCCGCACTCGACATGGCTGCCGCCGTCAGCCCTGCTTGACCAGCTTGAACGGCATGTTGATGTACAGCGGCAGGCTGCGGCCGCAGGCCCCGGACGGCCCTGTCGTCTCGTCCTGACCGACCAGCATGTCGGAGCCGGGGACCGTCTGATCGCCACCCGGGGACGACCCGTGGAAGCGGAACACCTGGAAGCCGGGAGCCGATGTGCCGTCCTGGCATGGCATCCAGTTGTCGATGGTGCGCTTGACATACCAGTCACCGCCGGTCTGATAGATCGGCGCGGTCCAGCCCTGGTCACTGCTGACGGTCCCGGTGCACTCGGTCGGGTAGCTGCAGACCGACGAGATGGTCCAGATGCTGCGCAGGCTGCGCTCGTCATGGAAGACGTCGTTGGTGGTTGCCCACTCACCGTTGGAGGTCGCCGTGAACGTACCGTTGAGCCCCCACTTGTCGGAAGCCGAAGCGGTGGCCGGCGCTAGCCCGCCGGCGACGACGGCGGCCAGCGCCCCCACGCTCACCAACATCCGTGACGTGCCCATTTGGCCTCTCCCCTCAGCGGTCATGTCGTCGGCAACAGGTTCTTCCATGACAGGTCGCCGCCCTGCACCAGATCCGTCTGCCGGTAGACGTTGCCGTCCGGGGTGGCGTACTGCCCAGTCTTGGGGTCGTAGGTGGCGATCGCCACCGACGGACCGCCCTGCGCACCCGGCGTGAAGGCGCTCGGCGCGACCCCCGGCGCACCCTGGTCGACCGGAGCGATGTCCGGAACCGGTTGCGGCGCAGGAGCATCCGGATTCGGCGGGACCGCAGCGGGAGCCGGCGGAGCGGGTGGTGCCGCGCCAGGCGGCAGCGGGGTGCCCTGCAGGGGTCCGTAGATGTGGTCGTTGAACGTCACCCGGTCGTCCGGCGGGACGCCCTGGGCGACCAGGTTCGGGTCGATCGGGTTGGGGCCAGTGGCATGCTGGCGCATCGCCAGCGGCTCGTATGGCTTGTCGCTCTCGCAGATCTCCACGGTCGGCGCCCGCTTGCCGGGCTTGTCCATGCAGGGGTAGTTACGCGCGCCGCGGACCGCGATCGGCGAATCCTGCGGGAGTTTGCAGTACAACCCGTCCGGAGTGTCGGCATCGGAGAGGTCCGCGGGTGAGCGCCACGACGACGGCGGCAGGAAACCCACGGTGCAGGCCGGCGGATCGTTGAGGGTCAGGGTGAAGTCACCGAGCGTCATACCCGTCGGGTTGTTCAGCGGCGAACCGACGGCCTGGATCGAGCCGATGTACGGCGGCAACAGCACCAGCAGCTGCTCCACCGACGGGTGATAGGTGACGGCCACCTGCCCCAACGTGGTGAGGTTGGCCAGCAGAATCGGCAGCGTCGGCTTCACCTGGTTCAGCAGTGCGGATGCTTCGTCGGCCGCGCCGGGTCCGTTGGCCAGTACCCCACGCCACTGCGGATCGTTGGTGTTGAGCTGATCGGTGATGCCGGCGAGGCTGTGCGCCCAGGTACGAATCGAGTCGGTGGAGGCCAGTTGGCCGTCGAGCAGTGGCCGGCTGTCGTCGACGAGCGTGCGGGTCCGGTCGCCGGCGGCGTTGAAATCGGCCGCCAGCCGCGACGAGGAATCCATCAACGTGCTCAGATCGTCGCCGGCACCGTTGAGCGCCTTGAACGAACTGTCGAGCAGGTCCGACAGGCGCTCCTTGGGAATGCTCTTGAGCAGCAGGCTGACCTGGTCCAGCATCGGCCCCACCGCCTGCGGCACGGTGGCGTTCCTGACCGGAATCACCGATCCGTCCTCCAGGTAAGGCCCGGAATCGGTTCGTGGCACCAGGTCCACGTACTGCTCGCCGACCGCGGACACGCTGAGCACTCGTGCCTGCAGATCCGCCGGCACCTTGGGCGAGGTCGCCAGCGACAGCGTCGCCTCGGCGCCGGTGCGTGTGGGCCGCACTTCAGTGACCCTGCCCAACTGGACACCGCGGTAGGTGACGTTCGAGAACTGGTAGAGCCCACCGGTCCTGGGCAACTCCAGTTTGACCGTCATCCTGCCGATGCCGAGC
This sequence comes from Mycolicibacterium sp. CBM1, assembly GCF_054073305.1. NCBI lineage: Bacteria > Bacillati > Actinomycetota > Actinomycetes > Mycobacteriales > Mycobacteriaceae > Mycobacterium > Mycolicibacterium sp. CBM1. The sequence goes on from NZ_JBSXPP010000028.1 coordinate 28,956, forward strand.
AGGGTCGGCAGCTGCATGTAGGTCATCACCATCACACCGATGCCGATCACCGACGCGATCGTGAAGATGATCAGCTGGTTTCGGACGAAACGCGTCAGCATCAGTTACCACCCTCGTCCTGCGGCTGCGGGGTGGGACCCGGCAGCGGTCCGGTGCCCATGCCCGGGGCCGGCTGCGTGGCACCGGTCAGTGCCGCCGGTGGGGCCGCCGCTGGCGCCGGCGCGGGGTCGACCAAAGGCGGGATGTCGGCAACCTGCGTGGGCGGCGCGCTGCTGAAAGGAGCGTGCAGCGGATCGTAGGTGTATGTCGCATACCACGGATCCCCGGGTGCTGGAACGAGTTTCGCGTTCTCATCGCCCCAGCGGGTGCCCAGGAACAGCGTCTTCTTCAACCGCGGCACGGTCAGGTCGAAGATGATGAACTGGTTGAGGTAGTCGCCGCGGATCGCACGGTCGATGGTCGCCTGGGTGTAGGGGAACGTCGGCAGGTAGGCCAGTGCGGTGTCCAGTTTGGGTCCGACGTCGGCCAGCGCCTTGAGCGTGGGCTCGAGGTTCTGCAGGTTGCGGACGAGGTCGGCCTTGGTGTCGTTGACCAGCCCGGTGGCGAGGTTCGAGAAGTCGCGGAACTTGGCCAGCGCCGTGGTGATGCGGGGCCGTTCGTTGACCAGCACGTCGACGGCCGGCGGAATCCGGTTGAGCGCGTCGGTGAGCACCTCGCTCTGTCCGGCGAATGTGCCGGCCAGCCGATTCAGCGAATTGACCGCCGCGTTGATGCTGTCGCGCTGGTCGGCTAGCAGACCGACGAAGTCGTTGAGCTGGGTGAGCAGATCCCGGATCTTGTCCTCGCGGCCGTTGACCGCCGCGCTGAACTCGTGGATGACGTCGCCGATCTGGCCCAGCCCGCCGCCGTTGACCACGACCGACAACGCCGACAGGGTCTGCTCGGTCGACGGGTACGTCGAGGACTTGTTGATACCCAGGGTGGCCCCGGGCTTCAGCACGCCGGTGGGCGCCTGCCCCAGCGGCGGATTCAGTGCCAGATGCATGGATCCCAGCAGGCTGGTCTGGCCCACCGTCGCGACCGCGTTGGCCGGGATCACCACCCCGGGTTTGACGGATACCTCGACATCGGCATGCCAGTCGGTGACGGTCATCTTGCCCACGCTGCCCACCACGACATCGCCTACCAGCACCGGCGAATTCGATTCCAGCTGAGCCACATTGGCCAGCTCGACGTGGTAGCTGGTCGATCCCTCGCTGTGGCCGACGGTGCCGGGCAGCGGCAGGGAGTTCAGGCCACCGAAGCTGCAGCCCGTCGCGGTCACCGCGACGCACGACGCGGTCACCACCAGGCGGCGCACCGAACTGATCATGACGTCGGATTCCCTTCAGCGGGTGCCGGCGCGGCAGGAGGCTCGGCTTCGGCCGGAAGCAGCAGGCCTTCCAGATTCGACGGCGGTGGGGCGGCCGGCCCGGCCGGCACGCCTGGGGGAATCGGAGCGCCGGGGAAAAGCGCGGGCGACGGGTCGGCGGGCAAGCCGTTGGGCGCATAAGAACCCGGTGTCGTGTTGGGGGGTACTCCCCAGCCGGGCGGCGGCGGCACGTCGCCGTTGTATCCGGTGTAGGCCGACACGGCGGGCGGAATCTCCGCGGGCCCCATACTCGCGCCGGAACCGCCCGGTGCCAACGCCGGGTCGGTGTAGATCAGCTTGTCCGGGCTGGTGGACTTGCCCAGGTAGGCATTGAACGGGAACGGCAGGTAGTTGAAGTTGAGCAGGCGCAACGCCGGCCCCAGGTACTGGGCGCACAACTTGCCGGTTTCGGCCGAGGTGGCGTTCTCCACCGCTCCGATGGCCGAGCAGATCACCTGGACCGGACTGGAGAAGTTCGCCAACGCGAAGGCGCCCAGCGCACTTTGCGAATCCGGGTTGTAGATGTTGTAGGCGTTGCCGATCGCGTTGGGGGCCACGTGCAGCAGGTTCTCGACGACGAGCTTGTTGTCGGCCAGGTTCTGCGTGACCGCCCCCAGCCGCTGGATCTGTTCAGCGGTCTGGTTTCGACTGCCGGCGATGAACCGGCGGACGTCGACCACGGCACTGGACAGGTTGGTCAGTGCCCCGTCGAGGTCCGACCGGCTGCCGTCCACCACACTGCTCAGGCTGGCCAGCCGATCCTGGAATTGGACGATCTGAGTGTTGCTGTCCCGCAACGCCGTCACGAACGTCTGCAGGTTCTTGACGGTGTCGACGAGGTTGCCGTCTCCGTCGGCAAGCACGCGACTGACGCCGGACAGCTGCGCGATGGTGTCACGCAGCTTCTCCCCGTTTCCGTCCAGCGCATTGGCGGCACTGTCGATGAATCGGCCCACCGAGGTCTGAGAGACATCGCTTGTCGGCCCCAGATCGGTTGCCAGGCGGTTCAACTGGGTCTTGACCTCGTCCCACTCGACCGGGATCGCGGTGCGGTCGAGTCCAATCACCGCGCCGTCGGCCATTGTCGGGCCGCTGTCGTCGTAGGGCGGGGTCAGCTGGACGTAGCGCGCGCCCACCAGGTTCTGCGACACGATCACGGCCTCGGCATTGGCCGGGATGGGAACGTCGCGGTCGACCGCGAGCTCCATCTTGGCCTTGGTGCCCTGAGCCTGAATGGACTTGATCGTGCCGACTTTGACCCCAGCCACCCGCACCTCGTCACCGGGATAGATGGCGGTGGCGCTGGTGAAGTACGCGGTGATGGTCGTCGGCTTGAAGAACGCCTGCCGCACCAGCAGCGCGATTCCGCCGACGACCAGCACGGCCAGCACGGCGGCCACCGCAACCGTCAGCCTGCTACGAGACTTCATGGCTGCCCCCATCGCTCGTTGGGCTGCGGTATTCCGTTGTACGGGAACGGGATCTCCGCGCGGGGCCCGGCATTATCGGGTGGTTGCCCGGCATCGGTGCCGCGCCGGAAGCCCAACGCGTAGTCGAAGAAGGGTTGCAGTGTCTGCGCCGGGCTCAGGTTGCCGACGAACGCGTTGTAGTAGAAGCCGTTGTTGACCGCTTCGGCCTGGGTGAGCTGGAACTTGGCCAGTCCCTTCATCGCGGCCGTGATGTTGTCCTTGTTCTTCTCCAGCATCGCGGTCACCGAGTTGAGCTTCTCCAGCGCGGGTGCCAGTTCCTTCTCGTTGTCGGCGACGATCCCGCGGAGCTGTTGGGCCAATCCGGAGGTGTTGGCCAGTAGGTTCACGATCGCGTAGCGCCGCTGCTGCAGGACCCCGATCAGGTCGTTGGCGTTGAGCAGCAGGGTGTTCACCTGCTGGCTGCGTCGCGCCAGGATGCCCGTCACGTTCGAGGCGCTCTTGAGCAGGTTGGCCAGGGAGTCGTTGCGTTCGTTGATCATCCGCGACAAGTTGCTCAGCCCGTCGAATGTCGGCCCCAGCTGCGGGGTGATGCGATCCAGGGTGTCGGACAACGTGTCCAGCGACTGGTTCAACGCGGCGGTGTCGGTGGCGGCGGTGTTCGCGGTGAAATCCGACAGCGACTCGGTCAGCGAATAGGGCGATCCGGTGCGCGAGACAGGGATAACGTCGGCCGAGCGCAGCCGGCCCTTGCCGTTGGATTCCAGGGTCAGGATCCGTTGTCCCAGAAGCGTTCCGGTGCGGATGTGCGCACTGGTGTCGGAGCCCAGGCGCACCGTGCCGTCGACCAGGAAGGTGACCAGCGCCTTGCCGTGTTGCAGCGACACATCCGAGACGGTGCCCACCTTGACACCGGACACCTTGACGTCGTTACCCGGCTGCAGCCCGCCGGCCTCGGTGAACACCGCCTGGTGGCGGATGGAGGTGGCGAGCGACGTCAACCGCTCGGGCTGGAGCCCGACTGTGATGACGAGCACGATCAGGGCCATGCCGATGAAGCCCGACCTGATCAGCTTGGATCCGCGGTATTTGATCATCAGGGCTCCGAACACCTTCCAGTGTGTTGGACGATCCAGGGGAAGTAGGCGGTGCGGCCCTGCAGATCACTGACCCGCACCGACAGTCCACACAGGTACTGGTTGATCCAGCTGCCGTACGAACCCAGACGCACCACCTTGCGGTAGTTGGCCGGGGCTTTCTGGATCGAGATGTCGAGCAGTTCCTTGTCCTGGTCGAGCAGCGGAGCCAGCCTGCCGAGCTGGTCGACGGTACCGGCCAGCGGCGACCGCGCCTGGTTGAGCAGGTCGGTCAGCGACGCGGTGCCGTTGTCCAGCGCGGTGATGGCCTGCCCGATGGTGTCCTTGTCGCCGGACAGGCCGGTGATGAGCTTGTCCAGCTTGTCGATGGCGCCGGAGAACTTGTCGCCGTCCTTGCTGATGGTGGCGACCACGGTGTTGAGGTTGTCGATCAGCTGCTGCACCGTCTGCCCGTTGTCGGCTACGGCTTTGGTGAACGACGAGGTCTTGGAGAACAGCGACTCGATGTTGCCGTCCTGGCCCTGCAGGATCTGGATCAGCGAATTGGTCAGGGCATTGACGTCCTGCGGATTGAGCCCTTGCACTACCGGCTTCAGCCCGCCCAGCAGCAGGTCGAGATCCAGCGCGGGCTCGGTCCGGTCCACCGGAATCTGCGAGCCGGGCTGCTGGATCTTCGCCGATCCCGGGCTGTCCACGAGCTCGAGGTACCGGTCGCCGACGAGGTTGAGGTAACGCACCGTCGCTTTGGTACCGGAAGTGAGCACGATGTTGCGGTCGGCGTCGAAGTCGACGATCACTTTGTTGTCGGGCTGCAACGCAACATCTTTGACCGTGCCGACTCGGACACCGGCCACCCGCACCGAGTCACCGGACTTCAGACTGGAGGCGTCGGTGAACACCGCGGAGTAGGCGTTCTCCGATCCGGAGCGGTACTGCCCGAAGATCGCGAACAGCGCACCGGTCAGCAGCAGCATGACCACGCCGAAGGTCCCGACCTTGAGCAGCGTCTTCCAGGTAGCGGTCATCCGGGTTGTCCTACCTGCGCGGTGTTGCGCGGCGGCCCGTCCAGCGGACCGAACAGCGCCTGCTTGAGCCCGTCGGAGTTGAGCAGGATGCCCTGGTTGCCGTACTGCGCCGGGTTCGCGCCGATGTCGGCGACAACGAACGGCGGGCTGGTCTCGAACGGAACCTTGGGCAGGTCCGTACACTGCGGTCCGCCCTTGGCGGCGACCTTGGGCAAGTTGCCCGGATACCGGTAGCGCTCACGCCCGAGGAAGAACGATTGGAGCAGAACGGCTCCCGGCAACGGCAGCCCAGGCCCGGTGGCCAGTGGGACGAGGCTGCCGATGCCGCAGGTGAGTGCGGCGTGGTACTCGTTGAGCAGATCGGTGGTCGGCACCAGCAGGTGCATGACATCGGTCAGCGGCTGACGGTTCGCGCCGATCACCTCGGTTCCGATGGCGGCCAGCCCGATCGCGCTGACCAGCAGAGCGTCCAGGTTCTTGTCCTGGTCGACGACCGTGTCACTGATCTTGGTGGCATTGCTGACGATCTTGAGCAGGTCTGGTGCCGCATCGGCGTAGGCGTCGAAGACCTTGGGGGCGACCGCGATCTCGTGGTTCAGGGTGTCGAGGCTGGGGTTGAGTTTGACCAGCGCTTCGTCGAGGTCGACCAGCGTCTGGCCGAACTTGTCGCCGCGACCGCGCAGCGAGGTGGCGAGGGCGCCGAGAGTCTGATTGAGCTTGGCGGGTTCGATTGTCGACAGCACTGAGACCAGCTGCTGGAACACGGTGTTGATCTCGACGGTGACGTGCTGGCCCTCGATCACCTGGCCGGCCCGCAGCGACTGCACCGAGGGATCCGGCGGCGGCAGCAGCTCGACGAATTTGGAACCGAACACGGTCGAGGAGGTGATGTCGGCACCGACGTTGGTGGGGATGTCGTCGATAAAGGCGGGATCGATGGCCAGGTGCAGTGCCGCCCTGCCGTCGGGCAGCGAGTCGATCGAGGCGACCTTGCCGACTTGGGCACCATTGAGTTTGACCTTCGCTTCGGGGTTCATCACCAGGCCGGCACGCTCGGAGACGACCGTCACCGGAACGGTTCTGGTGAAGCTGTCCTGGAAGAGGCCGACGGCCACCGCGATGATCGCGGCGATGGCCACCACGGTCGCCAATCCGGCGAGCGGGCGCGCGATAGGTGAATTCATCGGGCTCCTCGGCCTATCCGGACAGGTTGAAGTTGCCGTTGGAGCCGTAGATGGCCAGTGAGATGAGCAGGGTCACTGAGACCACCACGATCAGGGAGGTGCGGACCGCGTTGCCCACGGCGACGCCGACGCCGGAGGGGCCGCCGGTGGCGAAATAGCCGAAATAGGTGTGGATCAACAGGATCGTGATCGCCATCAACACCGCCTGCAGGAAGCTCCACAACAAGTCGATCGGGTTCAAAAACGTCGTGAAGTAATGGTCATACAACCCGCCGGACTGGCCGAACAACACCACCGTGGTGAACTGACTGGCCACGAAACTCAAGATCACCGCGATCGAGTACAACGGGGTGATCGCCACCATCCCCGCCACAATCCGCGTCGAGACCAGATACTCCACCGGCGGGATACCCATCGATTCCAGGGCGTCGATCTCCTCGTTGATCCGCATCGCCCCAAGCTGGGCGGTCACCCCAGCACCGAACGTCGCCGCCAACCCGATACCAGCCACCACCGGCGCGGAGATCCTGACATTGATAAACGCCGCCAAAAACCCGGTCAACGCCTCGATCCCGATATTGCCCAACGACGAATACCCCTGCACCGCCAGCGTCCCACCCGCCGCCAACGTCAAAAACCCGACGATCACCACAGTGCCGCCGATCATCGCCAACGTGCCCGCACCCATCGAGATCTCGGCGATCAACCGGATGATCTCCTTACGGAAATGCACCGTCGCATGCGGCGTGCCCGCCAACGCCCGCCCATAAAAGATCGTATGGTCACCAATCCGACTGACCGTCCCCAACGGACGACGCACCTGACGCGCGATCCGCGGATACAAAGCCTGCAACGACGCCATCCCCCAGCGCCTACCGCGCGCTCATGCGGATACCGATGGCCGTGACCACCACGTTGACCACAAACAACGCCATGAACGCGTACACCACCGTCTCGTTGACCGCATTACCCACCGCCTTGGCCCCACCCCCGCTGATCGTCAACCCCCGATAACAGGCCACCAACCCCGCAATCAACCCGAACAACGCCGCCTTGACACACGAGATGATCACCTCCGGCACCCCGGTCAACAACGTGATCCCCGCCGCGAACGCCCCCGGATTCACATCCTGAACAAACACCGAGAACACGTAACCACCCAAAATCCCGATGATCACCACCAACGAATTCAGCAACAACGCCACCAACCCCGACGCCAACATCCGCGGAGTCACCAACCGCTGCACCGGATTGATCCCCAGCACCTCCATCGCGTCGATCTCCTCACGGATCGTGCGCGACCCCAAATCCGCACACATCGCCGTCGCCCCCGCACCGGCCACGATCAACACCGTCACCAACGGACCCACCTGCGTCACCGCACCAAACGCAGCACCAGCACCGCTGAGATCAGCAGCCCCCAACTCCCGCAACAAAATATTCAACGTGAACGACACCAACACCGTGAACGGAATCGCCACCAACAACGTCGGCGCCAACGACACCCGCGCCACAAACCACGACTGCTCCAAAAACTCCCGCCACTGAAACGGCTTCCGAAACATAAACCGCACCGCATCAGCCGACATAGCAAACAGACCACCAATAGCCTGCATCGGACCCGACGCACTCCTCAACGCAATGCCCGGAGACCAGCGATC
>NZ_JBSXPP010000029.1:0-33717 GCF_054073305.1 Mycolicibacterium sp. CBM1
GTCATGATGGCTTCGAATTCGATGGGGGTCAATCGGCCCAAGCGGGCTTGCCTTCGACGGCGGTGGTAGGTGCGTTCTATCCACGTGACGATCGCGATGCGGAGGTCATCGCGGGTGGGCCAGCGTTGGCGGTCGAGGACGTTGCGTTGCAGCAGAGAGAAGAAGCTTTCCATGGCGGCGTTGTCCCCGGCGGAGCCGACCTGTCCCATGGAGCCGAGCATCTGATGGCGCCGTAGCGACCGCTGGAGTTTTCGGGAACGAAATTGGCCGCCCCTGTCGGTGTGCAACGTGCAACCAGCGACTGTGCCGCCGCGGCGGGCTACGGCGGACTCGATCGCGTCAACGGCCAATTGTGAGGTCATCCGCTCAGCGATGGAGTATCCGACAATTCGGTTGGACCACACGTCCTTGACCGCACACATGTAGACCTTGCCCTCAGCGGTCGGGTGCTCGGTGATATCACTGAGCCACAACCGATTTGGTCCCAGCGCAGTGAACTTGCGACGCACCAGATCCTCGTGCGCCGGGGCGCCAGGTAAGCCCTTGCGGCCGCGACGTCTCTTGCCGAACGCACACCACCATTGGTTGATCGAGCAGATCTTCCACACCGTACGTTCACTGACGTTGTGGCCGGCGGCGCGGACCTGATCGAACAACAGCCGGTAACCGAACTCAGGATCCTCGCGGTGGGCGTCGAAGATCGCATTCGCCAAATGCGCCTCGTCGTACTCGGCGTCGGTGACTGGACACGACAGCCAGGCGTAATAGTGCTGGCGGTGAAGCTTCAAGACCCGACACGAGACCGCCACCGGCACCCGGATCGGGGCACCGGCTGCGGCCAGCTCCTTCACGAGCGGGTAGAGCCTTTTCCCGGTAGCGATCCTCGCGCCAGATAGGCCGCCGCCTTGCGCAAGACCTCGTTCTCTTGCTCTAGCAGGCGATTGCGCCGCTTGAGCTCTCGGTTCTCTCGCAGCACATCCGGGGCTGCGACCGACTTCGGGCCTTCATCGGCATCAGCCATACGAAGCCACGAATTCAGCGTGGTCTGGTGAATCCCGAAATCGCGAGCGACCTGCTCCACAGACACCCCAGGGCCACGCTCGCGCGCCACCCGCACCACGTCACGGCGGAACTCCTCGGGGTAGGGCTTAGGCACAACGACATCCTTCCAGCCTGACAGCTCGTCAAGCGATTTCAGATGTCACAGATCCGTTCATCAGCCCCTCCCGGAGGTGCATCAGCGTCCCGCAGGTGTGGCGCGCGTCGTGAAACCGGATATGGCGGACGCCAGCGGCCTTGAGCATCCGCGCCCATCGTGATGTGAGCGCATGCGGACTCAGCGCCTCGCCGAGTTCGTTGTGTTGACGACTACGAAGCCGCTCGGTTGATACTCCTCGCCGAGGGCCAGGCGGTCGGTTGCCTGGATCGCGCGAGCCGACCGCAGCGTCGCTGCCAGATGATCAGGGATGGGCAAGGTGCGGCGGCCAGCGCGCGACTTCGGTGTGTCCTCCACGAGGTTTTTTCCGAAGCGCAGTCGCGTCGTTGCGATCTGGAGAGTCCTAGCCTCCAAATCGACGTCACTCCAACGTAAGCCGGCCACCTCACCGCGGCGTAGTCCAGTGAGTGCCAGTTGCCACGCAACGGCGTACTTGTCACCGTCGATGTGATCGAGCACTTGTTGCAGCTCGGCCGGCGGTCAAGTCCAGGGACGTGGTGTACGGCGTCGTCGTGTGATTCTTCGTGGTGGTGGTTCAGGCGGTCAGGGCTGCGGGGGTGGCCTCCTGTTCGGTCGGGGTGTCGTTGACGGTGCGCGGTGCTGAGCCTCCCGCCCGTGCAGCAAGCCGTCGGCGCGGCCGCACGCGACATCGTGACCGGGCTCATCGAGAAGACCCCGCTCGACAATCCCTTCCTCGACGCCGTGGCAGGGCAGGTCACCCAGGCCGCGGTGGACTCGCTGCTGGCCAACCCCGCCGCGCAGAGCCTGATCGCCAGCCTCGCCGGCGACGTTCTCAACGGCACACCCACCAGTGACCTGATCGACACCGTGCTGCAGGCCGTCATCAACAGCCCGCAGTTGCAGATCGCCTTCGGCATGGCGGTAGGGGCGGGCATCGGTTCCCTCCTGGGTAGCAATCCGGTGGCCTTCGCCGTTGGTCAGGTGATCGGCGCGACGACGGCGCTGGTGATCGGGATGGCGTCGGGAACGGCCCTGCTGATCGAGCGGATCAGGTCACTGACGGCTCCGTCGGCGGTCGTCGTCAACGCCTACCTCATCGATCCGGCACGGGCGAGCAGCGCGTTCGTGGCCACCGTTCAGATCGGCGACGGGCGAGCCGACGGCGTGTTGCGGTCGAGTTATCCGGCCTGGTCGGGAGCGGCCTGATTCAGTTAGCCACCTATACACGTACGCGCCACGTCCGCCGTGTGCTATACCCCTAGCAAATTAGCTATCACGTAACTTCGGGGGGATACATGGGACAGCGGGGTCGCTACATCGGTCGCGTCGGGGCATTGGCCGTGGCTCTGGGGGTGGGCGGTGTGATCGCGGCCCTGCCGGCGGTGGCCTCCGCGGACACCGGAGCGGGCGCCTCGGGGAAGACGACCTCGTCGACTGGAAAGCATGCCCCCCGGGGGTCGGTGAAGCCGAGCAGCCGCACGGCGAAGCCGGCGACCGCCAGGCCATACGGGGCGCTGTCGGCGGCCAGCCGCAAGCCGGTCGACCGGCTGGGCACCGGCACCCCACTGACCCCGGTCAGCGAGCCGCTGTCGTGGACAGTGGCAGCGGCCACCCGGCGGGAATTCGCCGGGTCGGCACGGCTGATCGCCGCACCCAGCAGCGGAATTGTCAGCGACACGGCGTCTTTGGTGCCCAGCGCCAGTGATACTGGCGAACCGCCGACGGCGACGGCCAGCCCTGCGCTCAACACCGCGGTGCGAAGCTTCATCACCACCCGGCTGCCCGGCTGGACGCCGATCGCCGACGAGTTGGCCCCGATCGTCGCCGACGGCATCCAGGACCTGCTCAGCAACGGCGCGGTGGGTGCCGAGATCAACCGGCTAGCCACGAACAACACCATCCTGCAGTTCGTCTCGACCAAGATCTCGAACGCACTGCACTCCCACCTCGGTGTCCCCGAGCCGGTGGGCACGGTGATCGGCAACACCGCGGCCGGCCTGGTGCGGACCGTGCTGGGAAACACGGGCGTCCAGGGCGCAATCGACGCGATCGCCGCGACCGTACGCCCGACCGGACAGCTGTACGACACGATCGTCGCTGGCCTGGCGACCGACGACCTTGCCCCGCTTGGCAATTACTTGACCTCGCTGATCGCCACCTCGTCGGACGAGATCGGGACCTTCTTGGGTGATGCGACGGTCCGCGCGGCGCTAGCGTCGGCCACGGCCCAAGCGATCGTCGACCTGACCAGCGGACCGACAGTGGCCACCTGGCTGGGGAACCTCGCTGGCGGCTGGGTGGCGGAGGCAACCGGCGGCGGAGCCCTCGCTGACGGGCTGGGCGGCGCGGTCGACGACGTGGTGCAGGCTCTGCTGAGCAACCCCAACCTGATGGAGGGCCTGGCGGCGGTCGCCGGTGCCGGCGTGGCCAACCTCTTGGCCGCCCCCGGGGTCGCCGCCGCGTTGGGCGAGGCTGCCACCGAGTTCGGCGTGGGCTACCTCGACGGACAGAGCTGGCTCGACGCGCTGGACTCGGCGTGGCAAGGACTGGTGGCCAATTCGGCGTTCGTCTCCGCCCTACCGCCCGCCGCGGGCAGCGCGGTGGACTCGCTGGTCACCAATGCTCAGGTGGTTTCGGCACTCGGTGCGACCGTCACCACACTGGTCAACGACATCGCCGGAAACGCCGCCGTCCGTGACTACCTCGGCGCGCTGCTCGGACCCACCTACGGCCCGACGTTGGTGAGCACGCTGGCCGATCCGGCGTCCGCCGCACAGCTGGCCGCGACGGCGGGCTCGGTGCTGACCGGTTTCCTCGGCCAGGCCGGCGTGGGCGCCGCGCTGTCGGCGGCAACCAGCCAGATCGTCACCGCATTGCTGGCCGAAACGACGTTGTCCGACGCGGTGTTCACGGCCTTCGCGTCACTGCAGGCCGATGCCGCCGTCCTGGCCGCGTTCAACGCCACCGTCCCGACCGCACTTCAGGGGGTGCTGAAGGCGCCCGCCGTGCAGGAGGTGGTCAGCACCGTCGCGCAGGGTGTCGTGGTCGGCCTGCTCGACCGCACCGCGCTCAACAACTCCGTCCTGGAGCCCCTGGCCGGCACGGTGACGAAGGCCGCGGTGAACTCCCTGGTGTCCAACCCGGCCGCTCAGGACCTGATCGGCGGCCTTGCCGGCGACATCCTCAACGGGGTCCCGGCGACCGAGCTGGTGAGCACGGTGATCGCGGCCGTGATGAAGAGCCAGGACCTGCAGGTCACGCTGGGCATGGCGGTCGGCACCGGGATCGGCGCGCTGCTCGGCGACAACCCGATCGGGTTCGCCGTGGGCAAGCTGGCCGGCGCGGCGTTGGCGCTGTTCTTCGGGATGGTGTCCGGGGCAGCGCTGGTGTTCAACCAAGGCGGGGTCGCGGCGGCTGCCGCGACCCCGCGAATCGAATCTCACTATGTTCTGATTGGAGCAACCGCATGACCGCCCTCACGAAGTCCCGTTCGACCCTCACCGGCGCCCTCGTCGCCGGCGCGGCAGCAAGCGGGGTGTTCGCCGCGGCTGCCCTGGGATCGGCTCCTGCCGCGAACGCCAGCTGCGCCTCGTTCTTCGGCCTGGGCAACAGTGCCAGCTGCTCCAGCACGCCGCTGAGCATCGCCGTCGCGCTCGGGTCCGGGGCGACCGCGCACGCGAGCGGTTTGTTCGGCGCGGCTTTCAGTGTCGGAACCAACTCCACCGCCACCACCGGTGACGCGTTCACCATCGCGACCGCGGTCGGCAATGGATCGTCCGCGACCGCCGAGGGGCTGTTCGGCATCGCCACCCAGCTGGGGCCGAATGGTGCTGCCGTTACTCAAGGTTCGGGCTCGCTGGCCAATCTCGGCCTCAACATCGCCCTGAACGTCACGCCGCCGAATGCACCGGCAACGAGCAGCACGGTGACCGCCGGCGGTAGCGGCGGTTTGGGCAACATCGCCCTGAATCTGTTCGGCAGGGGGACCGCCGGCGATCCCGCCAGCATGCGGGTCGTCGCCAACGGATTCTTCGATATCGCCTCGAACTGGGGCGGGCGCAACAACATCGTCGAGTCCGGATCCTCGGGCACCGGCTCGGTGATCAACTTGGCCACCAACCTCTTTGGCAGCAACAGCGTGGTCACGGCCCAGGGCGGGATCTGGAACTGGGCCACCAATCTGCTGGGCGACAACAACACCGTGGTGACGGCCGGCAGCTTGGTCAACACCGCGAGCAACCTGTTCGGCAGCAACAACACCGTGACGACAACGGGTGGCTACGCCAACTGGGGCCGCAATATCTTCGGCAACGGCAACACCGTCTCGGTGACCGGTGGCTACCAGAACGTGGTTCGAAACCTGTTCGGCAGCAACAACACTGTCACCTCCACGGGCGGTGGCTACGGCAATACCGCGCAGAACTGGTTCGGCACCGGCAATGTCGTCGGGATCACCGCCGGCATCTACAACACCGCCACGAACTTCCTGGGCGGTGTCAACAACCAACTTCTCTCTCAAGGCGGGTACCAAAACGCGGTGTTCAACGTCATCGGCAGCAACAACGTGTTGACCGTCGGTGGCGCCGGCAGCAACTGGAACCTGACGCTGAACACGTTGAGCAGCGGAAACACGGTGACTGCGGGCGGCCCGGGGGGCAACTTCACCGCCGGGTTCAACGTGTTGGGTGGGACGAACACCGTGAAAGCCGGCCCGGGACCGCTCGCCGTCGCCGGAACCATCCTGGTGAACGGGAAAACCGTCACCAAGGTCAACCCGGGCGTCGCGATCAACCGGTTCCGCATCGGTGGGGCGAAGGTGCCCAGCGCTAACAAGGCTGCGGCGGCGAAGGCTAGTGACACCGGCACGAAGACCGCCGGCAAGAAATCCGGCACCGCTGGCTCCAAGCGGGGCAACCGCTAACGGAGCGTGCCGGCGCGGGCTTATCTCGCCGCGGGGGAGGGGCACCCATGTTGGGTGCCCGCCTCGCAGCGACAAGCGTTGGTCCCTCGGCGGCGGGCTAACGCCGGCGCCGGTCGCGGCGATGTAGTGGCTGAGTGCGGGTCGGATGGGCCTGTGGTGAGCGGGCTGCAACCTCTCGCACTGCCGGTTTGCAGGTTGTCGGGATACCGTGGACTGCTGTCGACTGTCCGCGGGGGTACGAGCAAGGGGTTGTTCATGCGCGCTGGGCGTGTTGCGGTGGCTGTCTGCGGACTCGCGTTGGCGGTCGCGCCGCAGGCCAACGCTGCTGATGACCTGATGTCGGGCACCTTCAACGTGCAGGGCCCGAACGAGGTGCTCGACACCTGGACCATCTCGAACCTGTGCAATGTGATCGAGGTGGGCTGTCTGGCCAATGTGACCTCACCGCTGATCGAGGGACAGGCGGTGTTTCAGGGCGCACACACCTGGATGATGACGATTAAGGGCCAGGTGCCGGTGTGCCCCGACAAGACCAAGACCAAGGGAGCCATGGTCTTCGTGTGGAACAGCCAGACCCTGCAAGGCCAGGTGACTGAGGTTCAGCAGGGCATATGCCAGATGACCCGACCTGGGCAGTCGCAGCTCCCGATCACGCTGGTGAAGACGTAGGGAAAAGCCGCGCTGCCGATCGGTTGCCCGACGGGTCTAAGTGTCCGTCACTCCATGCGTGCAGGCAGCGATCCGCGGGGTGTTGTCCTCGGACCAGCTAAGGCCCCCGTAACCTCGACCAATGATCATCGGAGTCGCGGCAGCCTTGCTGGCCTGCCTCGGCTACGGGGTCTCCTCGGTCCTGCAGGCCTACGGCGCGCGTCGATCGGCGGCCGCAGCCCGCGACCGCGGCGCCACCGGACACGTGACCGCCACCGGCGGCCCGACCCTACGCTCAACCATCACTGCTGCTCTGACGACAGCGTTCATCGTCGGAATGGTCTTGGACGTCGTGGGTTTCGCGGGAAGCGCGGTCTCGGCCAGGCTCATCCCGCTGTTCCTGTCGCAGACGATCATCAGCGCCAACCTGGTCGTCACCGCGGTACTCGGGATCGGGGTCCTCGGCATCAGATTGCACTCGCGCGACTGGGTCGCCATCGCCCTGGTGATTGCGTCGCTGTTCGTGCTCGGCCTCGGCTCCGGTGGACGCGGCACTGTGACTCCGGACCGCCTGGTGCACTGGATCATCCTGGGCGGGGCGCTGCTGATTCTGCTCGGCGGGATCGGGCTAGTTCGATTTCTGGGATCGCGCGCAGCGATCGTGGCCGGCCTGATCGCCGGCGTGCTGTTCGGCACGCTCGCGATCGGTGTCCGCGTTCTCGACGGCCTCGAGCCCTTGCAGCCGGTCACCCTCGTCACCGATCCGGCGGCGTGGACCGTCGCCATCGGCGGAGCGGGTGGCTTCTACCTGCACACTGTGGCGCTACAGCTCGGATCGGTGAACGGGGCCACTGCCGCCCTTGTCGTCGGCGAGACGGTGGTGCCCGGGATCATCGGCGTGGTGTTCCTCGGTGACAGCGCCCGCCCCGGGCTCGGCTGGGTGGTCGCTCTCGGGTTTGTCGGCGCGGTCGCCGGCGCCGTCGCAGTCGCCGTTTTCGGTGCTACGGGCCACCTGCCCACGCGGCAGCCTGATCCGAAAAGTGAAGTCCTGTGAGAGAAGCTGACACTCGACGACCGAAAGGTCATACCCCATGCGCTTACTGATCACCGGAGTTGACGCCGACGGCAAGTCCTGCGTCGTCAGCAACGACTATGTCGACATCAACCAGGTTGCACCCGGTTTCGCCATGGCAATCCCGTACGCCACCACCTCCAGTCCGCCTCCGCCACGTCCGCCCGCAACCGCCGAGCTCATCGACCAATTCATCGAGCCCGGCCACGTCCGCTGGATGGTTGTCGACTACGGACCCAACACCCAGACACCCATGCACCACACCGATACTCTCGACCTCCAGACCGTGCTCAGCGGCACCGTCGACCTCATCCTGGGTGACGGCGTCCACCCCCTGCGTGAAGGTGACATGGTCGTGATGACCGGTACCGATCACGCTTGGAAGGCGGGCCCGGAGGGCTGCCGCGTCAACGCCGTCCTCATCGGCACACCACCGCCAGCCGACGAGATCTCAGCACGATCCAATCACACTGCAGCCGAGTGACATTCGTCGATCGCCACGAGGAAATCCGCCAGCTGGCATGGCCGCCGCCGGCTGTTCTGCCATCCCGGCCAGTGTAGATCTGAACGCCGAACGGGCCGACCGCGTGAACCCGCCAGTCAGTGCCAAGGTTGCGCCGGCTCCGGCGAACCGGCTTTCATGGGGTGATGGATCGTCGCCAGATGCTCATGACCACGGGGCTTGGTTTACTCGTAGCCGCCACCAGACTCCCCGAGGCCAGCGCCGCACCCACCACACCCGCCCCTCGAGCCCCTACGCCGCAGAACTACCTCTTTCACGATGAGTTCGACGGCCCGGCCGGCTCCGCGCCGGACCCGTCGAAGTGGACCGTCGCACTGGCCCGCGAGACGATGGAAGATCCCACCTTCTGGGAGCTGCCGGAGAACGTCGGCCAGTACCGCGACGACCGCCGCAACGTGTACCTCGACGGCAAGTCCAACCTCGTCTTCCATGCGGCCAAGGACGGCCCCACCTACTACAGCGGCAAGATCTTCGGCAAGTGGAACGGTGGCATAGGCCACACCTGGGAAGCCCGGATGAAGCTGGACTGTCTGACCCCCGGCTGTTGGCCCGCCTGGTACCTGTCCAACGAAAGTCCGGTCAACGGTGGCGAAGTCGATGTTATGGAGTGGTATGGCAACGGCAAGTGGGCGCCGGGCACCGCTGTGCATGCCAAACTCAACGGCGGCGAACATGTCAGCCAGACCATCGCTGTCGACAGTGCCTGGCACACCTGGCGCGTGCAATGGGATGACGCCGGCATGCGGTTCTACAAGGACTACACCGATGGCGCGGCGCCCTATTTCAACGTGCCCGCCCGCTCCCTGCCGGACTGGCAGTTCAACGACCCCGGTTACCGGATGTTCCCGGTGTTCGACCTCGCGGTCGCGGGCTCCGGTGGCGGCGATCCCGGGCCGGGCACCTACCCGGCGAACATGCTGATCGACTACATCCGGGTTTGGTAGCGCGCGTCCGACCGCGTCGTCGCGCTGAAGGTACTGCCGCACCATCTTGCCGAGGACCTCACTTTTCAGCAACGCATTCGCCGGGAAGCCCAGGCCGCCGCTGCACTCAACGAACCGCAGGTCGTCCCCATCCACGGCTATGGCGAGATCGACGGTCGGCTCTACCTCGTCATGCGTCTCATCGAGGGTGAACCGCTCGGGACCATGCTCGCCGACCACGGCCCCCTGGAACCGGCGACCGCGACGTCAAACCGTCCAACATCTTGGTCACCACCCGTGGCTTTGCCTACCTCATCGACTTCGGCCTGGCCCGCACAGCGGGTGAGGCCGGATTGACCACGGCGGGAGCCACATTGGGCACCCTGGCCTACATGGCGCCCGAGCGGCTCGGCAGCGGCGAAGCCGATTTTCGCTCCGATGTCTACGCCCTGGCCTGCGCGCTCTACGAATGCCTCACCGGAACCCGGTCCTATCCGGCCGACAGCCTCGAACAGCAGATCGCCGGCCACATCGACAGCCCGTCACCGGGGCCGTCGGAGCGCAACCCCAAACTGGCTGCCTTCGACGAGGTGATCGCCAAGGGCATGGCCAAGAAGCCCGAACAGCGCTACCAGTCCGCGGGTGAGCTCGCTGCCGCCGCTGCACAGGCGCTGCGCGCACCCGTCCGCCGCACCGGAGGTTCCGGGCGCCACGCCATGCCCACCCCTGGGCGGGTGCGCCGCCGCCGGGCGCGGTGCCGTCGATCGCCGCCCTGGTTCCGGAGAACATCCGCAAGAGCGGGCGACTGGTGGTCGGCGTTAACTTACCCTATGGCCCAAATAAATTCGCCGACGCTGACGGTAACATCGTCGGCTTCGACATCGATCTCATGAACGCAGTCTCCCGCACGCTGGGGCTGGCCCCGGAATATCGGGAGACCGCGTTCGAGGCGATCATTCCTTCGGTGCGCGCCGGCGACTTCAACCTCGGACTGTCGTCGTTCGCCGACACAAGGGAGCGAGAGTCCGCCGCCGACTTCGTCACCTACTTCCAAGCCGGAACGCTGTGGGCCCAGCGGCCGGGCGATCCCATCGATCCCGACAACGCTTGCGGATTGAAAGTAGGGGTCGCCTACGCCGCGATCCAGGAGACCGAGGAGATCCCGGCCAAGAGCCAGGCCTGCGTGGCCGCCGGCAAGCCGCCTATAAAGAAGGTCGTCTACACCCGCCAGGACGACCTCAACGCCGCGTTGATGGCCGGCGAGGTCGACGCCATGTCCGCCGACTCGCAGGTGACCGGATTCGCGGTCAAAACCAGCGGCGGCAAGCTCGAAGCGGCGGGCGAGGTGTTCGACTCCGCGCCCTACGGCTGGCCGGTGGCCAAGGGCTCCGGCCTGGCCGAGGCGCTACGCCAGGCGTTGGACCACCTGGTTCAGACGGGGGAGTACCGGACCATCGCCACCATCTGGGGTGTCGAGAAAGGCGCCATCGACGCACCCGTCATCAACGGAGCTACCCGCTAACCCGATCGTGCAGTTGATACTTGCGTTCTGAGGCCGTCTCGGGTGCATCGTCGGCCGTCGCACTCAGAAGTTCATCTGGCAGAGCCAATTTCAGGATGGTCCGCTGCGCCAGCAGGAACTGCTTCAGTAGCGGTCCGGTGGTATACGGAAGGCCGTACTTCGCACAGAGCGCGCGGACCCGGGGAGCGATCTTCGCATAGCGGTTGCTCGGCAGGTCGGGGAACAGATGGTGCTCGATCTGGTAGCACAGATTGCCGCTGAGGAACGCCAGCACCGGTCCGGCGGTGAAGTTGGCGCTGCCCAGCATCTGACGCAGATACCACTCGCCCTTGGTCTCCTGCTCCAGCACGTCGGCGGTGAATTTCTCTGCCCCGTCCGGGAAGTGCCCGCAGAAGATCACGGCGTAGGCCCAGAGGTTGCGCACGACGTTGGCGACGGCATTCGCGGTCAACGCCCGCCGCCAGCGAGGGCCGTTGAGCGCCGGGACCAGAACATAATCCTTGACCACCTGGCGGGTGATCTTGGCGCGTAGCGCCCGCGAATGGGCCGTGCGTTCGGTGGCGTTAACTGCCCGTTCATGCTCCGAATGCAGTCCGTGCAGGGCGATACCCCACTCGAAGATGACGGCCAGCAGTACATTGCGCAGCGGCTGCACCAAATTGCGCGGGCGCCACGGGGTGTCTCGGGACACCCGCATGATGCCGAAACCCAAGTCGTCGTCGACATCGAGCACATTCGTGAAGACGTGGTGGCGGTAGTTGTGCGAGAACCGCCACTGGGAGCTGAGGCCGGCCATGTCCCATTCCCAGGTGTTCGAGTGGATCTCGGGATCGTTCATCCAATCCCACTGCCCGTGAACAACGTTGTGGGAGATCTCCATGTTCTCAATGCTCTTGGCCACGGCGAGGGAGCCCACTCCGAGCAGCCAGCCGCGCCGCGACCGGCTGCCGAAGATCAACAACCGGGCGGCGACGTCCAGGCTGCGCTGAAACAAGATGGTCCGGCGAATGTAGGCGGCATCGCGAGCACCGAGGGACTCCTCGACCTCGGCGCGGATCGCGTCGAGTTCGACGGTGAGTGCGTCGATGTCCTGTCGGCTCAGGTGCGCGTAGGCGGCGACGTCGGTGATAGCGATGGCAAGTCCTCGAGAAGGTGATAGGTGCGTGCTTGAGCCGCAACGATGTTGGAGGACGTGCCCGGCGGTGAGCGGGTGCTCGCGACGCCGCGGGT
The DNA here is from genome assembly GCF_054073305.1 of Mycolicibacterium sp. CBM1. Taxonomy (NCBI): domain Bacteria; kingdom Bacillati; phylum Actinomycetota; class Actinomycetes; order Mycobacteriales; family Mycobacteriaceae; genus Mycobacterium; species Mycolicibacterium sp. CBM1. The sequence continues at coordinate 12,017 of NZ_JBSXPP010000029.1, forward strand.
ATGGGGCGCCGGTCCGGGCCGGCTGTTGGACCAGCACTGAAATCTTACCCTCACAACGGAGTGCTCACTTCCGTGTCGTTTCACAGGCGTCACGCAAAGCCCAGCAATAGTGTCCGAACTAGTGGAGGCTGAGGTGATGGCGCTGCAATCTGTGCGTGCGGGCCCGGCGCTTCAAGCCTGGTCCGTCTAGCGTGACGATCCGAGACCAGTTGGTCGCGGCAGTGGACGGTCACCGTGGCGTCAAGGCCGCCGACCGGTTGTGTGAGGCTTGCGTTCTGCTCCTCGATGTCGACGCAGCGGCGATATCGATTGTCTTCGAAGGTGCCAATACCGCCACATTGGGTGTCAGCGGACCACACGCCAGGACGTACGACGAACTGCAGTTCACCTACGGCGAAGGGCCGTGCCTGGACGCGGTCGCCAACCATGCTCCGGTGGTGGTGGTCGACCTCGCCCGGCCGGGGGAAGCGCGCTGGCCAAGCTACGGTCCAGCGATGTTGGAGCACCGCATCCACGGGGTCTTCGCCATGCCGGTGGTGGTCGCCGGCGAGTACATCGGTGCTCTGGACCTGTTCCGCAGTCGACCTCGCGAGCTGGCCGACGAGCATTTCGCGGGTGCTGCGGTGGCCGCCGAGTTGGCCGGGGTACCCGTGCTCGATCTGCTTGCCGGTGACATGCAGGCCGCCGTCGACGACCCCAATAGCAGCGCGTGGGCACAACTGTGCACGCTCAGCCGTGCCGAAGTCAGCCAGGCCACCGGGATGTTGGTGGCCCAACTCGACGTCGACCCGACCGAGGCATTGGTGCGGCTGCGGGCCCATGCCTACGCCACCGGCCGAAGTGCCACTGATGTTGCCCGCGACATCCTCGACCACCGCCTACGGCTGGACAGGGACTGATGTACGGCGACGAATCTCGACCCATGCCCAGGCGAGGAGGCAAGCCATGGTGAGCAACGACTCCCGGGAGACCCAAGTACTCAGCGCCGTGGTGTCGTTGGTCGACAGCCTGCTCGACGACTTCGACGTCGTCGAGCTGCTGACCGAACTGACCGAACGCTGCGCGGAACTGCTGGACATCGCGGCGGCGGGGTTCCTGCTCGCCGACCCGCTGCAGCGCCTGCACCTGCTGGCCGCCACCACCGAGCGGACCCGCGCACTCGAATTGTTCCAGTTACAGGCCGAAGAGGGACCGTGCATCGAGTGCTTCCGCACCGCAGAGCCGGTCCTGATCCCCGATATCGGGGCCGAGCTTCACCGGTGGCCGCGGTTCGTGCCGGCCGCGGTCGACGCAGGCTTCGCTGCGGTGCACGCGGTGCCGATGCGGGCGGCCGGCAGCGTCCTCGGCGCGCTCGGCTTGTTCGACACCCGGCCGGGAGAACTCTCGGAGGCAGATCGGCTGGTCGGTCAGACGCTGGCCCACGTCGCCTGCGTCGCGGTGTTACAGGAAAGGCCGCCAACTGCCGCCACGGTGGTCTCGCCGCTGCGGTCGGCGCTGGCCGGCCGAGTCCAGGTCGAGCAGGCAAAAGGTTTCCTCAGCGAGATGCTCGGCGTCTCGGTGAACGAGGCGTTCGGACTGTTGCGCACCTACAGCCGGACGCGCGGAGAACACCTCACGGACGTGGCGAGGCGGCTGATGCGGGACCGCCATTCCCGGCCGGAAATGGTCCGGGCCATGAGGGAATTGGCCCACGACCCGCACTGAGCTTCTAGCCCACGGCTGGATCTACTCGTCGTCGCTGATGACGTGCATAGCGGCTTCTTCCGCCGAGGCAGCGCCGCCGTCGATGCCGACATCGGTGGCGAACGCCTCGGCGTCGTCGTCGCCGCCGAACCCCGCGTCCGGTGCTACCAGCCGGCCCGAGCGTGCCCGCCCGACCTCGTCGTCCTCGGGGAATTCCGTTTCACCCTCGGCGTCGTCGGAGCGCTCCTGTTCGAGCTCGTCGAGCACGTTGCCCAGCCGCGACACCGGATCGGGCTCTTCTTCGGCCAACAACTCGTCGAGAGTCTCCGGCCCGGGATGATCCAGGTTCGTGCGGGCATACGGCCGCTCCGGTGGCGAGATGCCCTCGTCGAGGATGTCGTCGACGCCCCGATCGAGCAGGGTGTCCTCCTGCTGGAGTTGATTGTCGTCTTCGACGCTGTAGTCGCCGGTGTCGGCGGTGTCATCCCAGGTGCTCACCGTTCAAGAATGTCACGGCATCCCCGCTGGGTGGCGGAGTCTTTGGTCATCACGGTTCCCGCCGATGGTGCCTAACCTGCTCCCAGTCGGTTCTTTGAGGTCATAAAGAATCGGCCGTCACGATCGACGGCATGGAATCACCCCGTTCCGGATTTCGCCGTGCCGCCCTGGCCTCGTGGGCGCTGGCCGGGTTAGGCGTCGCCGGGGTCGCCGGCGCCTCCACCCTCGCGTATGGCGACACCGTCAAACCCGTCCACGCCGACATCCCGGCGGTCGACACCGCGGCCACCGAGGCCGTGGTGAACGTGCCAGCCGCCCCGCCCGTCGTCGAGCCGCCGCCGGCTCCCGAGACGCCGGTATCGGAGGTGCCCCCGCCCGCACCGACACCCGAACCGGCCCCGGTGCAGACGCAGCCGCAGCCGCCGACCTACACCCCGACGTACACGCCGACCTACACCCCGAAGCCGACGGTGCAGCAGCAGACCCCCGCGGCCCCTCCGACGACGAACGCGCAGCCGGCTTTCCCGATCCGCCAGAGTCACGTACCGCTCGGTGGCGGCGGCACGACCGGCGGCAACAATTTCTCTCCGCACGTCACCATCTCCCGCGGGTCATGACGAGCGAGGCGTTGTGGGCCCTCGGCCGCGGCAACGGCATTGTGGCGCTGGCCTTCATGACGGTGTCGGTTGCACTCGGCATCGCCACCCGGTCGGGGCGCCCCCTGCTGGCACTGCCGCGGTTCGCGGTGTCCGATGTCCACCGCTTCGTCGCACTGGCCGCCACGCTGCTCGTGGCGTTGCATGTCGGGCTGCTGTTCCTGGACCCGTACGCCAAACTCACGCTGATCGACATCGTCGTGCCGTTCCTCGGCGCCTACCGGCCACTGTGGCAAGGCCTGGGCACGGTTGCCGTTGACGTACTGATCGTCGTAGTCGTCACCGGGTTGCTGCGCAGGCGCCTGGGTCCCCGCGTGTTCCGCGTCGTGCACTGGGCGACCTACGCGTTGTGGCCCATCTCGATGGCACATGCGCTGGGCAATGGCACCGACACCGGCCGCGTCTGGTTCCTGGCCTTCGCCGGGTGCTGCGCTGTTGTGGTCGCGATCGTGTTGGTGTGGCGGCTGCGCGCCGATTTCCGCGAGTACGCCGATGCCTAACGTCACCCGACTACTCGCCGCCCGCGGTCCAGCGCTGGCCGAGCACCGGCAACAGTTAGGACCACTGCCGGACGTCACTGGCCCGCAACTCGTTTCCGCGTTGACCGAGGCCGGTTTGTCGGGCCGCGGCGGCGCGGGCTTTCCCACCGGGCGCAAGATGGCCGCGGTGACCGGAGCCAAGCCGGTTGTAGTCGGCAACGGCGCGGAAGGAGAACCGCTGAGCCGCAAAGACGCTCTGCTGCTCAACCGGGCGCCACATCTGGTGCTCGACGGACTCGACATCGCCGCGACTGCAATTGAGGCCGATGCGGTCTACCTCTACGTGCATGCCGACGCCATCGAGGCGGCGCACACCGCCCTCAACGAGCGCCGCTCGGCCGGATGGGGCCGGCACGCCGTGGTCGTGGTCGAAGCGCCCGACATGTTCGTGGCGGGGGAGGAGTCCGCGGCGATTCGCCACATCGAAGGCGGCCCAGCACTGCCGCGCGACCGCGTGGTGCCGACCGCTGTTCGTGGCGTGCGGGGGCGACCAACCCTGGTCAACAATGTCGAGACACTCGCGCACGTCGCGTTGATCGCCCGGTTCGGTCCGCGGTGGTTCCGCGAGGTGGGCGATCGCGACGATCCGGGCACCATGCTGATCACTCTCTCCGGTGCTGTGGAGAACCAAGGTGTCCTCGAGGTTCCCACCGGCACGGCCCTGACCGACCGGCTCGACCCGTATGCGGTGTCGGCGGTACTGGTCGGTGGCTATCACGGAAGTTGGCTTCCAGCAGCGGCTTTGCGTGACATTCGGCTTTCCCGTGCGGGCCTGAAGGAACTCGGGGCCACGCCCGGTGCCGGCATCGTACATGCGCTGGGCCGGGCCGAATGCGGCCTCGCTCGGACCGCCGAGATCGCCCAGTATCTGGCCGACCAAAGTGCCCGCCAGTGCGGACCGTGCCGCAACGGCTTGCCGAGGCTGGCGGAGTTGCTCGACCAGCTGGCGCACGGCCGTGCCAGTGATCCGTTGGTAAAAGAGATCCGCCGGATCGTCCGCCTGGTCGACGGCCGCGGCTCCTGCCGACACCCCGACGGGACAGCACGGCTGGTTCGTAGCGCGCTGACCACGTTCGCCCCCGACATTGAGCATCACCGCCGGGGTGGTTGCACGGCCGGAGCGCAGGCTGACTTGGATTCACCGCGGCGGCAGGCGACCCCAACGGCCAGGTAACAATCAAAAATTCACCTTGACGGACTAGGGTCAACTTAAGCGCGGATCTTGGAGCAGGTTGCGTTTGTCATCCGCTGCTAGATGGCCGTCGGAGCGCAACTGTGGTGTTGAACAGTCAGCATCAGACTGGCCGCCGTCGACCGCCTGTGCACACCAACGCAGCGGGCTTTCCCAAGGCGCCAGACCGGCACATTTCTCAAGATTGACCACGCCGTACCCGCGCCCGCCGCGCCGCTTCTTCGACCAGCTGCTCGGCCACCACGTGGAGCTTGATGTTCTGTTGCTGGCTGAGTTCGGTGAGCCGGTGGAACGCCTCTTCCGCAGTGCCCCCGGAACGGCTGCGGATGATGCCGATCGCCTGGTCGATGACTGCACGGCTGGTCAAGGCATGTTGCAGGCGCTCCGTCTGCTCATGGGCCTTGGCCAGCAGCTGTGCGTTGTACACCGACACCGCCGCGGATCCGGCGAACTGCGCACCCAGTCGCACGGCATGCTCGCCGAACGCGTCGCGGCGGTACGCGTAGGCGTTGATCGCGCCGATCACATGATCGCCGATGATCAGCGGCAGCGACAGCGCCGAGTGCACACCCATCCTGGCCACCCGCCCGCCGAAGTGCGGCCAGCGGCTGTCGCTGCCCAGTGACCCACTGACCGCTGGACGGCGGGACTCCATACACGTCAGGCAGGGGCCTTCGTTGAACTCGCGATACTGCACGGCGTCGATGTCGTCGACCAGACAGCTGGTGGCGGCCCAGGTGCGCACTATCGAGTCGTCGTCGATCAGGGCCACACCGGCGCTGTCGACGCCGGGCAGTGCGTGAGTCGCGAATTCCGCCACGTCGCGCAACAGTTCGGACACTGATTTGGCGCCTGCCACGATTCCGGCGACGCCCCGCAGACCCGCGGACAGATCGAGTTTGTCCGCGTCTCGTTGCGAGGCGGACAGCTCTGCCGGTTCTGGCGGTGTGCGACCGGGCTGTGCGTCGTAATCGGTCATTTCTGCTAGGAATTTACCCGCGAACGGGCGCCGTCAGTCAGGTTACGAGCGCGAGTGCATGCGCTCGGCGCAACTTCCCCGAGGGGGTCTTGGGGATCATGCCCGGCGTCGATACGGACCGCGACAGCGCGGCCGGGCCGCACCCCGGGGACCCTTGCCGCCGCCCGTTCGATGTCGGTGGGGTAGATGTTGCGGCCCGCCACGATGATGACGTCCTTGACCCGTCCGCACACCACGACGTCGCCGGCCTCGGTGAGGTAACCAAGGTCGCCGGTGTCGTACCAGCCTTGATCATCCTGAGCTGCAACGAATCCCGCCACAGTCATGTATCCGGTTGTCACCGGTTCGCCGCGCACTTGGAGCACGCCGACGCCGCGGGCGGCAACAGTGCACCGTCGTCGTCGACGACCCGTGCCTCCATCCCGTCGAGCACCCGGCCCAGCGTTGCCAGACGGTGCGTCTTGCCCTTCGTGGTCGGAACCGCACCGCGAGCAGATCGGCGTCGACCTCGTCGACCGAAAGGCCTCTACCGAACGCGGTGAACGAAACCGCCACGGTCGTTTCCGCCATACCGTAGGCAGGGACCACCGCCTCGGGCCGCAGCCCGAATGGCCGGCCGGCGGCGATGAGGTACTCGACATCGGCCGGTTCCACCTGCTCGGCGCCCGACAGCGCCCACCGTAGGGAGGACAGGTCGAACTGACTGGGATTCGCTTGGCCGCGAAGCCGTTTCGCGAAAAGCGTGTAGGCAAAGTTCGGGGCGGCGGTCATGGTGCCGCGATACTTGTCGATCAGCTTGGCCCACAGCAGTGTGCCGCGCATGAAATCCATCGGGGTGGCCTTGATCAAATCGATCCCGAAATACATTGGCACCGTGTGAAACCCCGTCATACTCATGTCATGGAAGAGCGGCAGCCAGCACACGATCACGTCTTCGTCGGTGTCGACCTGAGCGCCGACGAACATCGCCTCGGCATTGGAGACGATGTTGCGGTGAGTGATCTGCACGGCTTTGGGCGACCCGGTCGACCCGTAGGTCAATTGGAGTAGTGCCACGTCGCCCTCCCCGGTGCGGACCGGGTCGGTCGGGCGGCTGTCGAAGAGCTGCTCGAATGTCCGCACCTGGATACCCAGCTCCGTGAGGAGTGGTGCGGTGGGCATGAAGGGATCCGAGACCACCACGGCTGCGGCGTCGATCATCTCGATGACGCTGGTGGTCTCCTGCGCCTAGCGCCGCAGATCGGTACGCAAAGTAGGCTGGTGCACCATCGTCAGACTGGCTCCGCCCATCCAGATCGCCTGCGCGGTAGGGGAGATCTCCACCGGCGCCCCGGCGAGCACCGCGACCGCGTCACCCGGACCGTCGCCGGCCACGGCCAGACCCCCGGCGATCCGCCGGGCTCGTTCGTGCACTTCGCGCCACGTATGGCGGATCGGCGCGGTCGGCTCTCCGGTGACCCGGGCCTTCGGCTCAGTCACGAAAGCACGTCGCCGCCAGTTATGAAGGGGCCGTTGGTCACCCGCACTCCAAGCGGGTGGTCGCTTCGAGCGTACTCCGCAAGAGCGGGGGAACAGCGGTTCGACGATTAGTGCCCCGACAATGGGTGCAGTGCGCCAAGGGGTGATGGAACGTCCGGGCAACCGGGCTCCCGAGCCGATACGAATGGAGATCGCCGAAAACTGTCGGCTACGTCGGCTGAACGGCCGACCGGTGGGGAATCAGATCGCCACCGTCACGTATCCGAAGGCTGGGGCATCAACCGGCAATGAGCTTACCGCGCGAATCGCGCCGGCAAAAGACCTTTGCCCGCGTCAGACGGGCCGGACATTGGTAGCCTGTGGCCCCTTTGCGCCCTGGCCGACCTCGTACTGCACTTTCTGGTTCTCCTCCAGCGACTTGAACCCACCCCCGGTGATGCCGCTGAAGTGTACGAAAACGTCCTCCGTGCCGTCATCGGGCGCGATGAAGCCGAAGCCCTTGTCGTTGTTGAACCATTTCACAGTGCCCTGTGCCATTTCTGGTGCTTCTCTCGTCAAATGAAGGATGAAGCAAACATCCTGGCGGCGAGCGTAGCACGCGCACGGGTGCAGACCGGCGGTGCCTCAGTGCCGACCCGATCAAGGTTGTCGGCGAAAAAGCTTGCTGTGCAATGGATCATTTACCTCCCTTCCCGGTCAGTACCGTCTCGGCCTGGATCACGGCATCCCGCGGTTCGACTGGCGTACCGTCAAGGTGTCCGAGCGTCGCGCGACGCGGGTGGGACCGACATCCGCGCTTGGGTACGAGAGGGTGGGACTGCCGTGGCAGCGATGGCGAAATCCCCTCACAACGAGGACGAATCGCCGCCTTCCGGAGACGTGGCCGCCGGTGTCAATGTCAAGGCGGCGATTGACGATCTAGCCGGCCTGGTCGCAGGTAGCCGTCCGCTGGCGGCGGTGCTCGGCGAGGTAGCTGCCTTCGCCGCGCGCGCGATTCCCGGTGCCGACGGCGTCGGTGTGGCCCTGCTCAACATCGACGCGGTGGACGAGATGGTGGACTCCATTGCGGTCAGCGCCCCGTTCGTCGGTGACATCGACCGCATTCAGTACACCGTTCTGCGGGAAGGGCCGTGCATCACCGCGGCGTCGCAGCGGCGCACTGTGCGCTCCGGGTCGCTCGGCGGCGAGAAACTGTGGCCGCGATTCGGGCCACGCGTGGGCCGGTTGGGGGTGCACAGCGTGCTCGCGCTGCCCATGCTCGTCGACGATCAGGTGATCGGCGCGATCAGTGCCTACGCGTTCGGGAAGTCCGTCTTTGGCCAGGACGCCGCCGAGATCGGCGAACTGTTCGCCAAACCGGCCGCCGTCGCCGTGTACAACGCCAGAATCCTGGCACGTGCACTCGCGTTGGCTGACCGTCTGCAAGAGGCGTTGGCGACCCGGCCCATCATCGATCAGGCGGTTGGTCTGATCCGCGGACGTACCGGCCGCAGTGCCGACGATGCGCTGGGTTACCTGAGGTCGGCGAGCCAGGCCGAACAACGCAAGCTGGTCGACGTCGCCCAACGCGTCGTCGACGAAGCCGTGAGTCGTGCTCGCGCCCGCACAGCAGCAGGACCTGGGGTGTAACCTGGAGTGTGTTGGTAATCCAGCCAGTCCGGGATGAGTCAGCTGTCCGCCGCTGATCTCGCCGAGCATCCGCTCCTGCCGGGCACGCCGGTGACGACCGCCAGGCGGGATCACCTTGACTTCTCTATCCATTTCTTCACGTCCGCTGTTTCCCTTTGGCGTACAACAGCTTTCCACGCCGACGACCATCAGCATCCTGACTACCTACCCGCCAACGCGTTGTGGACTCGCAACTTTCAGCTCCGCGCTCGCCGATGCGATGGAGACTGCTGGTGCGGCAGTCAACGTGGTACGGATCGGCGACGGCACGAGCACTGACGATCCGCGCGTCGTCGGCGAGGTGACCAACGGTGCGCCATCGTCGGTCGCGGCGGCCGCGGAACTGTTGAACCAGAGCGATGTCGCCGTCATCCAACACGAGTACGGCATCTACGGTGGTGTCGACGGCGCGGATGTTCTCGATATCGTCGACGCGCTACGGATCCCCTCGATCGTCGTGTTGCACACCGTCGTCAAAGAACCAACGGCCCACCAACGTTTAGTGCTGGAATCCCTGGCCGCAGCGGCCAGCCAGGTCGTCGTCATGTCGACGGCCGCCAAGGACCGCTTGAAAGCCGGCTATCGGGTGGACAGCCGCAAAGTCAGCACGATTGCCCACGGCGCCGTCGTCACCCCCGCGGTACAGGTCTCCCGTCGCGGACGACCGACTATCTTGACGTGGGGTCTGCTGGGGCCCGGCAAGGGCATCGAGCGGGTCATCGACGCAATGGCGGCGCTGCGGGATCTGCCCGGCCGGCCCCGGTATCTGGTGGCCGGCGGCACCCACCCCAAGGTGCTGGCCGCAGAGGGCGAGGCGTACCGCGAATCGCTTCAAGCACTGGTTCGCCGTCATCGCCTGGTCGACTCGGTGAGCTTCGCACCCGGCTACCTCGACGGCGTGTCCCTGCGCGCCGCTGTGCAGTCCGCCGCAGTCATCGTGTTGCCCTACGACTCCACCGATCAGGTCACCTCAGGTGTGCTCGTCGAAGCGGTCGCCAACGGCCGCCCGGTGGTCGCTACCGCGTTTCCGCACGCCGTCGAGATGCTCGGTGGTGGGGTGGGAATCGTGGTCGACCATGACGATCCGGACGCGATGACCGCCGCGCTGCGCCAAGTCCTCACCCAACCACGATTGGCCGGAGCTATGGCCGCCGAGGCACGTGCGAGCGCTCCGCAGCTGGCCTGGCCCCTAGTGGCACGGACCTATCTGGCCCTCGCGCGCCGGCTGTGCACCGAGCGTTCGGCACTGGTGTGAGCGCCGCGCCTGCCCCGATCTTCGATCACCTGATCCATATGACCGACCACCGCGGCACCTTCGAGCATGCGCTGTTGGCCGAACCCCGTCCCGAACACGGGTACTGCACCGACGACATGGCCAGAGTGCTCGTGGTCGCCACCCGTCAACCCAACCCCGACGGTGACCTCAATCGCCTGGCGGGCATCGCCGTACGCTTCCTCGGCGATGCGCAGGCCCTCACCGGAGCATGTCGGAACCGCATGGACACCAAGGGCAAGTGGACGGACAAGCCCAGCGTGGACGACTGCTGGGGAAGGTGCGTCTGGGGTTTGGGCACCGCGGTGGCGCGCAGCGAAGTAACGTGGGTGCGCAAGATGGCCCTCGTTCAGTTCGAGAGGGCTACTCAGGCCCGCTCGCCGTGGCCCCGCGCCACGGCGTATTCGGTGCTCGGCGCGGCCGAGGTCCTCACCTTCGATGCCGACCACACCGGCGCGCGCAAGCTGATCACTGAGTACGCGATGTCGCTTCCGACAGCTGACAGCGAGGCGGACTGGCCCTGGCCGGAGCCCAAGCTGACCTACGCCAACGCGGTACTGCCCGAGGCGATGATCGCTGCGGGCATTGCGCTGGAGGCGCCGAAACTGTGGCGTCGCGGACTCGATCTGCTGGCCTGGCTGCTGGAATCGGAGTCGGCCGCAGGTCACCTGTCGCCGACTCCGGTCGCCGGACGGGGTCCCGGTGACCCGCGGCCAGCGTTCGACCAGCAGCCCGTCGAAGTGGCCACGCTGGCCGACGCATGTGCCCGCGCCGCCGGTGTCGACGCCGCCGCGTCGTGGCCGGACGGAATCCGAGCGGCCGCCGCCTGGTTCGAGGGACTCAACGACGCCGGTCAGGTGATGTGGGACCCCGCGACGGGAGGCGGGTTCGACGGACTGCATGCCAGCGGGGTCAACCCCAACCAGGGCGCGGAGTCGACTCTGGCCGTGCTCTCGACGCTGCAACACGCCCGCCGAATATCGTTGCTGCAGAGATGACTTCGCTGGAAACTCCGCTCGTCACGATCAGCCCGTACCGCCTGCGCGCCGACTCCTCCCGGGTGGTCACCCAGCTCTTCGTCCCCGGACAGGAGAGCTTCGATCACCACCAGTCACGAGCCGGCATAGTGCTGGCCCGCATCCTGGCGATGGCCGAAGACGAGGTGTTGGCGTCGCTGGACGACGTCATCACCCGATTCGACGGCCGGCACCGCGGACTCGCCGGAACCTTTCGCCGCCACGCGGCGGAACTCGCCGACCGTCTCCGGCCCGGGGTTCGCTTGTCGGATGCGCGAACCCTGTTGCTCGGCGCGACATTCACCAGCGAATACGCCATCGAAGGCGCGGCGCTGTGCAACCCCAGCATCGTGGCTCACCCCGACCAGGCCGGCGTCGGTCCCGGTGAGCTGAGGTTTGTGCTCAGTGTCCGCGGCATCGGGGAGGGACACCGCTCCTCAATCGGATTCCGCACCGGCACGGTCGACTCGACCGGCAATCCCACCATCGACGATCCGGTCATTCTGGCCACGACCGGGCGCACCGCGCGAATCACTCTCGATGCGGCCGTCTTCCGCGTCGCGCTGGCCGGGATCGACGACACCGAGGAGGTGGCCGCCTACGTCCTGGATCCACTCGGCGAACACTTCACGAGGGCCGAACTCGATCATCAACTCGGCCGACTGCAGGCCCATCTGAGCACCCGTGGACCCACGCAGTGGGTGATCGACCAGATCCGTGCCATTGCCGAGCGCATGTATGCGGTCGAATTCCCCTGCCAGGTTCCGCTTTCCGAGCGTGTTCTGTGGCCGTCGACACCAGCAGAGCGGGCCGGGATGGAAGACGCCCGATTCGTCCGCTTCGTCGATGACGACGGCACGGTCACCTTTTACGCGTCCTACACCGCCTACAGCGGCTCGCACGTCAGCCAGCAGTTGCTCGCGACGAAGGATTTTCGGTCCTTCACCTCCACGCCGATGGTCGGGCGCGCCGCGGCGAACAAAGGCCTGGCGCTGTTCCCCCGTCGCATCGGCGGTCGTTACACGGCGTTGTCGCGGGCCGACCGCGAATCCAACGCCATCACCGTCTCCGACCGCCCCAACGTCTGGACCGACGCCCGAGCCTGCCAGCAACCGGTGGAGTCATGGGAGGTGCTGCAGCTGGGCAACTGCGGTGCCCCGATCGAAACCGACGTAGGCTGGCTGGTTCTCACTCATGGTGTCGGTCCGATGCGGACCTACCGCATCGGCGCGATCCTGCTCGACTTGGACGATCCGACGAGGATCATCGGTCGGCTGCGGGAGCCTCTGCTCAGCCCTTCTACCGACGAGCAGAACGGATACGTACCGAACGTCGTGTACTCGTGCGGGGCGCTCGTGCACGCCGGCACGCTGGTCTTGCCGTACGGGATCGGCGATGCCGCGATCGGCTTCGCCACGACGCCGCTGGCCGATTTGCTCGCGATATTGGCCCGCTGACCGAGGATCCAACCGCCCGCTACGGGTGGTGCCCGGAGTGTAGGCTCGGAAGCGGTCCATTCGCATTGGCGGTGCGTGATAGATCCTTCACCCGATCCTGCTCATGCGAGGCCCGCGAATGACAGTCCTTCCCGTTTCCCCCCAGCTTCACCAGCCGGCATTGACGTCCGCAACGCCGTGATGAACGGACTGCAGGGAGCGCGCCGCTCCGCGAGCCCCGTCCGGGTGACCTTGAACGCGGTGCTGGGCGGCGAGATCGACGGCGCCTGGTGGCCGCATACGAGTGCGTTGGCGCGTGAGTTGCCCGAGCTGATCGAGGCGCTGCATCCGGTGCTGGGCGAGGTCGTCGACATGAAACTGAACTGGACGGCGGCTACCCGCCCGCCGGCCCTGACGCCGCTGTCCGCCGGCTCGATGTCGATGCTGGGCTGGAACGACCGGCGCGTGCGTCTGATGCTGATCGCCGGCCGGACGGCGTGCGCCAGGCTCCTGGTGGTACCGAACTCGGCGAAGGTGTCGTTGGCTCGGACGGTGTCACGGCTGGCCGCGTCGATGCCCGTCGGCGTCGTCGAACTGGACAGCCCGGTGCTCGACACCGCCAACTGCGTCATCAGTGCCGCCAAAGCCGAGAGTTGCTTGTGGACAGCTAGTTTCGCTGACGCTGGAGACGCGGACTCTCCGGGTCGCTGACGAAACTGGCCGCCCCGGTCAGGACGCCGCTTTCCCGATGGACAGCCGCGGCAACGTCGTCAGGCAGGGCGCGTTTGCCTTGAGGGCGCTCAACGACCGCCCGGCTGTCTCGGTCAGCATGAGCACGCTGACCAGACTCAGCACCGTGAACCCGGCCATCATGGCGGTGATCGCCCAGCTGCCGAATCCCGAGAGCAGCATCGGTGAGAGGACCGGGGGCAGCGCGCCGCCGAGGATCCCGCCGACGTTGTAGGACAGCCCGGCGCCGGTGTAGCGGTACCGGGTTGCGAAGATCTCCGGGATGAAGGCGGCCAACGGTCCCATCATGACCCCGATGATGGCGTAGGTGCCGATGATGGCCAGCGCGTAACGGGCCGGATCGCCCGACTGGATCAGCGGGAACAGCACCAGCGTCCACGGCAGTGCCAACGCCGAACCCAGAGCAAGAATGCGTCGCCGGCCATAGGTGTCGCTGAGCGTGGCCGAAGCGGCGACCGTCACCAGACTGGCCAGACCGCCTAGCACTCCGACGAGCAGGATCAAGTCCTCGTTGTAGTGCAGATGGGTTGCGGCGTAATTCGGGAAGTACGTGCCCACCTGGAAGGCGAGCATGAACATGCCGACTACCGCGCCGGCGGCGAGGACCACTTCACGACCCTGATGGCGCATGGCTTCCGCAATCGGAACACCGGCCTGTCCCTCGGCCGCGGTCTCGGCGAAGACCGGGCTCTCCCCGACGTGCAGCCGGATATACAGTGCGACGGCCAGCAGCACCGCGCTGAGCAGGAAGGGAATGCGCCAACCCCATTGCAGGAAGGCCGAACTGGCTTCACCGAAGGCGCCGTGCACGCCCAGGAACACCAGGTTGCCCAAGACCAGTGCGGTGCCCAGGCCCAGCTGGGTGAACATGCAGTAGTAGCCGCGCCGGGCGTGGGGAGCACGCTCGGCGCTCATCAGCGCCGCACCCGCCCACTCGCCACCGACGGCGAAGCCCTGCAGCACCCGCATGGTGACCAACAACAGTGGCGCGGCCACCCCGATGGTGTCGGTGCTCGGGATGAGGCCGACACCGATGCTCGATGCGCCCATGATGACCAAGGTGACGACCAGGGCGTTCTTGCGGCCGATGCGGTCACCGTAGTGGCCGAAGACCGCAGCGCCGACCGGGCGGGCCAGGAATGCGGCCGCGAACGTGCCCAGCGACGCGATGGTCGCCATCAACGGGCTCAGCCGCGGGAAGAACACCACAGGAAACACCAGCGCCGCGGCGGTTCCGTAGATGAAGAAGTCGTAGAACTCGATCGCCGAGCCGACGTAGCTGGCGAGTGCGACCCGGCGCATGGTGGCTGGGGTTCCCTGCTGTGTTTGCATGCAGCAATCGTCGTGGGTGACCGACGTCACGGGTATCCACCGGCCGGTCGAGCCTGTGGGGGAAGCGACTGTCCTCCGATTGGTGGACTGCGCGCCGGCAGGCCTAGTCCGACACGGTGTGCGGGTAGGCGTCCTGGCGATGCTGGAACGACACGATGGTGGGATTGAGTATCACGCCGTCGCGGATCTCAATGGCATGCGAGATCGTCGGGCTGGCGTCCCACGCCGAGGGGCCGCCCAAGACCGTGGCGATGTGCGGCAGCAGGCCCTCGCTGATCTCCCACGTCGCCGAGTTCCACAGGTAGGACGGGCTGTGGTCGACCGCGTAGTACTGCACACCGGATCCCACCTCGATGACCGGGTGGGTGAACGAGGTCGGCCGCGCCCAGCTGAACCCCATCCCGGTGTCACAGGAGACATCGACGATCAGACTGCCGCGGGTGAAGGCGTCGAGTTCGTCTTCGGTCACGAACACCAGCGGAGCCTCGGGGTCCTGCAGCACGCAGTTGACGACGATGTCGTTGCCGGCCAGGAACTCGGCCACGGCGACCTGACCGTCGGGGGTGTCCGCCCAGGTGCGGTCCGGCTGGTCCGGATCCTGGCGCATCTTGAGGATCTGGGTGGAGTGGATGGGTGAGGCGACGGCGGCGACGTCCCGGTTGGTGAGCACTCGCACGTCGTCGACGCCGTGCGCATTGAGCGCGGTGACCGCGCCGCGAGCAGTCGCGCCGAACCCGATCACCGCGGCCCGCAGCCGCCGGCCGTAACTGCCGGTGATGCCGGCCAGCTGCATTGCGTGCAACACCGAGCAGTAACCCGCCAGCTCGTTGTTCTTGTGGAATACATGCAGGGCAAAGGAACCGTCGGAGTTCCAATGGTTCATGGCCTCGAAGGCGATCATCGTCAACCGGCGATCGATGGCGGCCTGGGTCAACGGAGTGTCCTGCACGCAATGCGGCCAGCCCCAAACCACTTGGCCGGTCTCCATCTCCGCGAGGTCTTCGGCCTGGACCTTGGGCAGCAGGACGACGTCACACTCGGCGATCAGTTGCTCGCGCGGCATGATCCCGGCAACCAGGCCGGCCAAGGCGTCGTCAGTGGCGCCGAAATGCTCGCCGTAGCCGTGTTCGAGGAATATCCGGGAACGCAGCTCGTCATCGATCCTGTCGAAATGATCGGGGTGCACAGGCAGACGCCGCTCGTTCTGCTTGCGGGAACGAGTGAAGATACCTAACGAAAGGTGTTGCCCGTCAGCGCTTCTTGACATGCAATAGGGCCTCCGTCTGAGAGGTCTCGTCGGCTTTGCCGCGTTTGGCGGCGCGCTTCTCTTTGAGAGACTTGCCGGTCTTCTTCGTCATGGTCTGACGGGGGGACTTATCGGACATCGCTGGCTACTTTGGTAAGGCCGGCCCTGATGGGTCCGCTGCGTCGAACCTTACGCCTTATGGCCCGCCGCCGGCCCATCTCGATCCGCGAGGCGCGCGGCGAATCGGCCCAATACCCGGTGTAATGTCCAATACGGTCCGTTCGCAGTATCTTTTGTCACCGTCCACGGATCTTGACTGCCGATTCGACAGGACCCGCAATGGAGCACTCCGACCTGTTTTCCGAGCCCGCAGAAGTGGCGCAGGCCGTGTACGAGAAGCAGCCCGGGCCGGTTGCCCACCCGATTTTCTCCGATCACGACAAGCCTGCCGCGGCGTCGTCGTGAACGGCATGCGCAGCGCGCGCCGCACAGCCAGTCCGGTCCGGCTCACCCTGAACTCGATGCTGGGCGGTGACATAGACGGCGCCTGGTGGCCGCACACCGGCTCACTGGCCGCCGAACTTCCCGAACTCATCGACTCACTGCACGCGCAGCTGGGCGAGATCGTCGACATCAACCTGAACTGGTCGCCGACTATGGGCGCGCCGATCCTGCAGACCCATTCCTCGGCTGCAGTGCGCGATCTGCGCTGGAACGACAGTCGTCAGCGCATCATGGTCGTCGTCGGCAAAGTGGCCTGCGCCCGGCTGCTGGTGATTCCGCACCTGACCTCGCCGGCGCTCGCCCGAATGGTCCTGCGCTGTGCGGCGGCGATGGCGGTCCCCGCCGACGAGCGCGACAAGCCTGAGTTCACCGCCGCCGAGCGGGTGATGCGGGCCGCGGAAGCGCAGAGCGCCTCGTCAGCGGCGCGGGCATTGGCGACGCCTGCCGATTCCGCTAAGTCCTGACCAAACGCCAAAGGCTGGCACGGCGTTGCCGTACCAGCCTTTGGGTGGTTTGAGGTTCGATCAGACCGCGGAGACCTGAGTCGCCTGCGGGCCCTTGGGGCCCTGTCCGATTTCGAACTGAACACGCTGGTTCTCCTCGAGCGAACGGAAGCCGTTGCCCTGGATTTCCGAGTAATGGACGAACAGATCCTGATCGCCACTGTCGGGTGCGATGAAGCCGAAGCCCTTTTCGCCGTTGAACCACTTCACAGTTCCCTGTGCCATTCGCCTTACTTCTTTCTTTAAAGGTGGATGCCGAAACATCCGGTGCTCGTCCCGGCGGGCTCGCCGAAACGAAATCTAGTTGGCGCCAACCGCCGAACGCGGTCGACGCGAGCGGCGCCTGCCACCACCCTGACCGGCTTGGCCGGCATGGTTGGACTGGCCACCGCTGCGGGGACGCCGCGGTGCGGAGGTGCGCTGTGCCGGTGCGGCGGGGGCCACGACGGCCGGAGCCTGGTAGGGAGCGACCTCACCGACCAGCGCCTGCACCGATTCCGAATCTGCCGACACCTGTTCGGGTTTCGCGGAGATGCCGGCTTTGCGCAGGAGCGCCTGGGTGTCGCGGCGCTGCTCGGGGAGCACCACTGTCACGACATCGCCGGCCCGCCCGGCCCGCGCGGTGCGCCCGGAGCGGTGCAGGTATGCCTTGTGTTCGGCTGGCGGGTCGATGTGGACGACGAGTTCGACGTCGTCGACGTGCACGCCGCGGGCCGCGATGTCGGTGGCGACCAGCACGCGCGCCGTGCCGGCGGCGAAGGCCGCCAGGTTGCGGTCACGCGCCGGCTGAGACAGGTTGCCGTGCAGGTCGACCGACGGGATACCCGCCTCGGTCAACTGCTTGGCCAGCTTGCGGGCGTGATGCTTGGTGCGCAAGAACAGGATTCGGCGTCCGGTGCCGGAGGCCAGCGTATGCACGAGATCCTTCTTGGCGTCCACGCCGGAGACGTGGAACACATGATGGGTCATCGCATCCACCGGAGAGGTGTCGGAATCCACCGCGTGCGATACCTGGTCGCGCAGGAACCGCTTGACCAGCTTGTCGACGCCGTTGTCTAGCGTCGCGGAGAACAGCAGCCGCTGCCCGCCGGCGGGGGTGGCGGCCAGGATGCGGGTGACACCGGGTAGGAAGCCCAGGTCGGCCATGTGGTCGGCCTCGTCGATCACGGTGATTTGAACCGCGTCGAGGGTGATCAGCTTCTGTCGCATCAGATCTTCGAGACGACCGGGGCAGGCCACCACGATGTCGACACCGGACTGCAGCGCCTTGACCTGGCGGTTCTGCGGTACGCCACCGAAGATGGTGGTGACGCGCAACCCCGAGACGTCGGCCAGGGGTTGCAGCGCGGCGGTGATCTGGGTGGCCAGCTCACGAGTCGGCGCCAACACCAGACCGGTCGGCCGCGAGGGCCGGCGCGTAGCTCCGGACAGGCGGCTGACCAGGGGAATTGAGAATGCCAGTGTCTTGCCGCTGCCGGTCTTCCCGCGGCCCAAGACGTCGCGGCCGGCCAGGGTGTCGGGCAGGGTCGAAATCTGGATCGGGAACGGATCGGTGATGCCGCCGTCGGTGAGTGCGCGCACCAGTGGTGCGGGCACGCCGAGAGTGGCAAAGGTTGTTTCGGTGTGCATCGTGCCTTTCAGGCATCAGGAAAGTGGCGAGATTGCCGGGGGGCAAAATCGATCGCCGCGAGACTGTGTGCTTCGGGGGCACAAATCATCTGAACTCAGCTCGAAAGCCGGTGAAGTGAAGGTGTTCCACGACGTGCTGGCGGCATTGTGGTGACGTCAGCGTTGACATCATCATAGCAGTAAGTCGCCGTCCGCATAGTTTGACCCGGGCCGGGGTGTCCGTCGCGTCACAGGGGCAACCGAAGGATGTCGATCGGGGATGGCACCTTTACGGACCCGGGGACGGACTTGCCGACGTGGTGGTCGACCGCCCGCGTCCGGGCGACTACCGCTATGCCGTCAGCAACTCCTTCGGCATAGGCGGCTGCGGCGTTGCGCTGGTCTTCGGCGCCGCGTGACTATCGCTTGGCGAGGGTGAACTGGCCGACCTCGGAAACGCCACGGCGAAAGAAGTCCGAGTAGCCTCCAGCCGCTGCGACCAGATGTCGAGGGTCCGGACATAATGCGTAGTCAGGTAATCGAGCTGTTCCACCGCGAAGGCGGCCCGCTCGGAGTATTCGACGACGTCTTCGTCGCATGGCACCGCCCCGCCCGGGAAGATTTCCTTGGCGATGAACCGCATGAACTGCAGTACTGTCCGCCCGTCATCAGGCATGACCCGATGGCACGTCTCGAACAACGCCGCGTAACGGTCCTTGGGAAGCGCCTCGAACTCCTCGCGGCCGCGCAGCTGTTTTTGCCGAGAGCGGTCTGTATCGACGGCGTCGAGAACCTCTTGACCCAGTGCGCATTGGTTACGAATTAGTTTGAGCCCCAACGTGTTCACGTCGAATCTTTGCGTGGCAGCGCTTCATGGCTGAGTCAATCGCATCCGATGTCGAGGAGCGTCATACCGGGTCGTAGGCTCAGTTTGCCAAGTGCCATATCGATTTTCGCCAGCTGTGCGTCCTTCAGCGACATGTCTTCACGCTCAAAGAAGGCACAGCTGTAGGTCCGCGTCGGATCTTGAAACAGGCCGAAGAAGTCGGGTCGGAGATTTCGTAGCGGAACTGGACTTGCTTCTTGTCCGAGCCGCGGGTTTGTGTGGCTGACTTCGGCAGCCACTCGGACTCGGCCTTGGGCATCGATGCGCTTGATGGGTTCGGCACTATCCGTCCTCAGAGCACGGGTATTGGCCGCGCGCTGGTTACCCAACGATCCGGCTCCCCAATCCCGGGCGGGAGGCCCGAATGGGGCGGCTAACGTGAGGGTGTGGTCGACACGGACGGGGTCCACTGGGACGAGCGGTACCGCGCTCGCACGACTCCAGTCGCCGGACCGCCTGAGGTCTTCGCCCACTACGTCGACGTCTTCCCGAGCACCGGGCACGCGTTGGACCTGGCCTGCGGAGCCGGTGCGGCCTCGGTGTGGCTGGCCGGGCGCGGTTTGACGGTGGTGGGTGTCGACGCCTCGGCCGTGGCTGTCGCGCAGGCGCGCGAGCTGGCCGAGAGAATCGGCGTGGCTACGCGATGCCGGTTCGAGGTGCGCGACCTCGACGAGGGTCTGCCGCCAGGCGAGGCGGCCGACGTCATCGTGTGCCACCGCTACCGCGACCCGCGGCTGTATTCGGCGATCGTCGGCCGGCTCGCGCCCGGAGGTCTGTTGGCGATCAGTGTGCTCAGTGAGGTCGGTGCGGAGCCCGGCCGCTATCGCGCCGGCGCCGGTGAGCTCGCGGGCGCCTTCGCCGACCTCCAGACGGTGGCCTGTGGTGAGGGTGACGGGCAGGCGTGGCTGCTGGCACGGGCAGGGGAGTAGCGGGCTAGCGCAGTTTGACCATCCGGGTCGTCGAGCTCTCGTCGAGTTCTACGACGTCGGCTCGAGATCGCAGGAAGTCGCTGAACGACTTGAACCCCAAAGACTTTTCGGAGAACGACGGGTCCATGCGCTTCATCTGTGCCTTGACCGCGGAGTTGTGCAGCCACTCGACGTCATCCTTCTCCAGTCCGATCTGCAGCGCGCGCTTCAACAGCGCGGTGGCCCCGCTCTGCGGGTCGGGAGGTTCGGGTTCGGTGGACTTCGTCCGGCGCGTGCGTTCGGCCGGTTCCGGGACGCTCGGTGGCTCGAATGCCGGCACGCCGGGCAGCGCGTCGTAGATGACGAAGTCGTCGCACGCCGCGGCTAGCGAGCGGCTCGACGAGCCGGCTACCCCAATGCCCACGACGTACCGGCCCAGACGTTTGCAGCGCTGTGCCAGCGGGATGTAGTCGGAGTCGCCGGCGACGATCACCACATGTGTCAGGTCCGGGAGGCGGAACATGTCCTCGACGGCATCGACGGCCAGCCGGATGTCCGCGGCGTTCTTGCCGTAGGCGGCGGCAGGGAAGAGCTGCACTAGGGCGTGTCTAACAAATGTGGCAGCCAGAGGGTGATGGCTCGTAGAACGGCGCCGCCGCGGTAGACGAGGGCGAGTTTGTCATAGCGGGTGGCCAGTCCGCGCCATTGCTTAGTGGTGTTGAAGCCACGCTCAATCACGTTGCGGCTCTTGTAGTCCGCGGCGTCGAAAGCCGGCGGTCGTCCGCCGCGTGAACCTCTACGTTCGCGGTGGGCGATCTGATCGGAGGGTTGGGGAATCACCGCGGTGATCCCACGCCGGCGCAGCTCAGCACGAATAGCCCGGCTGGAATAGGCCTTATCGGCGCGCACGCGACTCGGCCGGGTGCGGGGTCGCCCCCGGCCAGGCCGATCCACACGCAGATGGGCCAGCAAATGCTCAAAAACGGGGGCGTCGTTGGCCTGACCCGGCGAGACCAGCACCACCAGCGGCCGTCCGCCACCATCGACAAGGTGATGAATCTTGCTGGTCAAGCCACCCCGAGAACGGCCAATCCCGTGGTCAGGCGGCTCGATGCCCGGATTCGTGTAATTCGACCCAGCCCCCTGTGTCACGCGTGACGTTCGTGGCATGTTGATGCGCACGAGCGATCGTGGAATCCACCGCCACCGCCCAATCGATGACCCCCGCCTGCTCAGCAGTAGCCAGCAACCGAGCCAACACCGCATCCCAGGTGCCATCAGCACTCATCCGCCGATGCCAACACCAGATCGTCTGCCACGGCCCGAACACCTCGGGCACATCACGCCAGGCAATCCCACACCGGTACCGGTAGATGATCCCCTCCACCATTTGGCGGGCATCCCGAAAAGGCCTGCCCTTCTTACCCGTACGCACCGGCAACAGCCCGGCGATCAACTCCCACTGCGAATCGGAAAGCAACTGGAAACGGGACATGCCCTAAGCCTCAAGCACAAAACCCGAAACATTTGTTAGACACGCCCTAG